>JBCCFN010000241.1:0-8240 GCA_039029715.1 Actinomycetota bacterium
CACCGCGAGCAACCAAGAACCCCAGTTCGGCCAAGGACAAGATCTCGCCCCTGGCCGGTGACCTTGACATGTCACTCCCCGTCTGCGCCGTCGATGGCGTCATCGGCTCCAACACCCTGGCCGCCCGGGCGTTCCCCCACTATCTCCGCCGGTCTGGCTGGATCTACCTCCGGTGCGACGGCAAGCTCCAGGCCCGGGTCAAGGCGACCAAGGTGATCTGGCAGGATGACCGCCTCGACCTGGCGGAACCGGAGCGAGCACTCGGCGCCGGCATCGTGATCGAGGTCGACCCCAGGACTTGGGACGACGACATCGACATCGACCTGGGGCAGCTGGCCGCTCGTCAACGGGACGGCTTCCGCTACCTCAAGACCAACGACGACGACACCGTGACCCACTACCGGGGCGGCAAGCCGGTGGTCGAGGACGACGATCTCGATCTGGACGAGATCGACCTGACCGACCGGGTCTGATCCGGCCGGGCCCTCTCATCCGGTCTCGGCCACCGCAGTCTCGGCCGGCACCGTCCCCGGTTGCGACCGACCGATCGTGATGGCGCCGAGCGCCAGCATCGTCAACGCGATCCCGAACAGCTGACCGGGGCCGAGGGGCTCGTCGAGCCAGATCCAGGCCATTGCCGACGCGGACGCAGGGATCAACAGCGTCGTGGCCGAACCGAGCCACACCGGGATCCGGGTCAGGGCCCAGTTCATCAGCAGGTGGGCGCAGAGCCCGGACCCGAACGCCATGACGCCGAGCAGCAGCCAGCTGCGAGCGGTCGGCCAGCCGAGGTCCTGGCCGAACACGGGGGCCAGGACCGTGGCCCCGATCGCGGACAGCAGCGCCGTGATGCCGGTGTACTGCAGCGGGGTGACCCGGCCCTGACTCGACTTGGAGAAGAACAGGTACCCGGTCCAGGCCACCAGCGCCCCGATGGCGAGCAGATCGCCGAGCGGATCCCACTCGGCCTGGCCGGCCGAGCCGTAGACCAACAGACCGATACCGCTCAGGGCGACCACCGACCACAGCACCTGGGACCGGCCGACCCGCTCGCCGAGCAACCGGGAGCCGAGGTACATCATCAGGAGCGGCTGCATGGCGGTCAACACCGTGGCGTTGGCCACCGTTGTCAGCTTCACGGCGCTGAAGAACAGCGCCACATCTGCGGCCAACGCCAGACCGCCGGGCAGGGCGGCGACCACGGCGGTCCGGCTCGGTAGCCGGCCGCTGAACGCCATGAACACGAACAGCACAATCGCGCTGAGCCAGAAGCGATAGGCGACGACGGCCAATCCATCCATGTCGATCGATTTCGCGATCACGCCGGACGCTCCCCAGGCCACCGCGGCGCCGAACGCGCCGGCCACGCCGAGCGGCTGGGGACGATCGGGAGAGGAAGCCGTCACCGCCAGACCCTACGCCCACCGCGGGAGTGACGGCCAGAATCGAGACGCGGTTCGGCTGGTATTCCGGCCTGGTTCCCCTAGCATCGGGGAAGCATGTTCGACCTGAGGCCAAGCAGGCTGCACCGGCCCCGTGGCAACAACCACCGCTGGTGGTCGGTGGCGGCGGCATTGCTGTTCCTGTCCACCGCCTGCAGCGGCGAACGGCCGACGTTCATCGAGGGCTCGGCAACCACCACCACGGCGGTCCCAGAGACGACAGCGGTCGCCCCGGTCGACGAGCCGCCCCCCGCTCGGGAGGAATGCCAGACAATCTCCGGTCCCGGCCCGCTCCAGGTCGTCATCGCCTCGGTCGAGTCGTCGAACCCCTGCGTTGCCCTGGCCAACCACCACCGGTTGGAGTTCGTCAACGAGAGCGGCAACCCGATCGACATCGTCGTCGGCGCCACCACCCTGGCCGTCGGTGCCGGGGCCACCGTGGTCAGCGAACCGGTCGGCGCCCTGCTGCCCGTCGGCTACTCCAGGGTGGCCTCGACCTCGCAGGCCATCATCGGGGTGTGGCTGGTCGACGTGACCCAGAACCTCCTCGACGGGGAACGCATGGGCCTCAGTGCGCTCGGGCCGGTCGCCGTCGGCCAGACCCCGGTCGAGATCTCGGCCGCCCTTGACGGCATCCCGATCGCCACCACCGCCGACGCCTGTTACGTGACCGACCTCGAGGGGGATCCATACTCCCCGCTGCTGACGGTCCGGGACGGCACCGTGGCCGCCATCCGGGTCCACACGCCGGGCCAGCTCACCCGCTCGGACGTCGGGGTCGGAACGACCGAGGCAGACATCGTGGCCGCATACGGTGAACGGATCGAAACGGTCGCCTCGCCAGACGGCGATCCAGACCGGAAGCTGATGGTGTTCGTCCCGGTGGACGAGGCCGATCGGGCGTTCCGGCTGGTGTTCGAGGTCGAGGGCGGGCAGGTGATCAGCATGCGGAACGGGCTTGCCGACCAGGTGATCGACAGCCCGGACTGCGGCTGAGTTCGATCCGGCCGACCGGCGGCCGGACCGGGCGAGGACTCGACGCCCCCGAACCGGTCCGGCCCCGGCAGGATCAGGGGCGCTCGCCGAATTCCGGACGCTGGGTCCGGGTCCGCTTCAGCTCCCAGAACCCCGGCGTCTTGGCCATGGCCACGAACCCGTCCCACAGCGCAACCGATTGCTCGGTTGAGGGGACCTTGGTGATGACCGGACCGAACAGGGCCACCTTCTCCCCCTCGTCGTTGTCGAGGGCGATGATGGGCGTGCCGACGTCGTCACCGGTCAGCTCGAGCGCACGAGACATCCGGGTCTGGATCTCGGTGTCCCAGGTGGCGTCGTCGATCGCCGCGGCATGGGACTCATCGGCCCCGATGGCCCGCAGCGCGTCCGCCGGGTCGAACTCGATCTGGCCGTCGTGGTGGATCCGGCGGCCGAACTCCCAGTACAGGGGGAACACCGCAGCGTCACCCTCGGCCGCCCGGAGCGACTCCATCACCCGGAGGTACCCGTGGGTCCGAGCCACCGGTGCGTAGTAGTCACTGTCCGCTGGCGGTTGGTTCTTCTCGAGCAGCGAGATCGGCTGCCACGTGATATTGACGTCCCGATTCGGAACGACTTCGTCGACGACCCAACGGGCCGTCACCCAACACCACGGTCATATGGGGTCTACCCAGAACTCGATATCCATCGACTCACCGTATCGGCCGCGCCGGGTCCGGATGGCGACCGGGGCGGGCAATCGTCCGTAAACTTCGGTCATCTCGGTGATCCTCCCGGATCGACGCTTTCGTTTCCCGAGCCGGTCTGGGAAGATGTGTCGGGCATTTCCCCCGGACCCTCCTTCTCAATGACCCCTCTCGTCGTCCAGTTCATCGAGCAGACGTTCCGCCCTGACACGATGCTCAGCTTCGGCCGGAACGCCGACCTGGTGCTCGACTCCGACAACGGCTACCTCCACCGCCACGCCGGCCGGTTCAAGATGATCGGCGACATCTGGTGGCTAGAGAACCGTGGCAGCCGACTCCGGTTGAAGATGGTCTCCTCGGACGGCTCGGTCATCGACCTCCATGCCGGCGCATCCAGCCCGGTCCTCGGCAACGCCGGCATCGTGTCCCTGGTGGCCGGCCCGACCCGGTACGAGATCGGCTACTGGCTGGAGGCGGACCAGCGGTCCCTCGGTGCCGACACGATGCGAGGCCTCGACGTCGGGGCGGACACGATGACCTACGGGGCCCGGCTGACCCCGCGTGAGCTGGACTTCGTGGTCGTCCTGGCCAAGGGCCGCCTGACCGGCCGGGGCGGACCGTTGCCATCCCATGCGGACATCGCCGAGGTGTGGGGCGTGTCGAAGAAGACGGTCGACAACACCCTGCAGCGGCTGCGCTCGAAACTACGGACCAACGACGTGCGGTTCCTCGACACCTCCGAGATGTTGGTCGAGTACCTGGTCTCGCAGGGTTTCGTCACGATCCGGGACCTGGAGTGGGCCGCCATCGACGAGATGACCGGCCCGCGCAGCGCAGCCGATCGACCGGACTGAACGACCGAGCCGCCAGGCGGCTCAGGGACGCAGTGCCGCCAGGTCCGGGGTGACGAACCGACCATCCGGGTCATAGCGGTCCCGCAGCTCCCACCAGTGCCGCCACCCGGGATGAATGGCGGCCAGCTCGGCCCCGGTCTGGTAGTGGACCTTTCCCCAGTGGGGGCGTCCGTCGTAGCGGCGAAAGATCTCCTCACTGGCCTCGAACAGCGGTCGGTCGTCGATCGAGACGTCCTGATGAACCGAGATCGTCACGGTCGGGCGATCCCTCGACACCCCGATCAGGATGTCGTCCGGGGCCAGCGTCCGGTACTCGATCGGCCAGAACAGGTCGGAGAACCGGGAGCCGACCATCTCCCGGAGTTCGGCGAAGCAGGCCGGCCCGGCATCGGCCGGGACCGCATACTCCATCTCGGTGTGGAGATCGTCCCGGATCGAGGAGATGATCCGGTGGCTCCAGCCCCGCCGAGTTCGCTTGTCGACCAGTTCGACGTCGGTGTCGGGATCCGGATCGTCGTCTGCCGGCAACGACTCGTCGCCGGGCTCGGCCGGCAGCTCGGCCAACGACTTGCAGGCGCAGCGGTCCCGATCTGGGACCCAGAAGAACTCGAAGTGCCTGGTTCCGGCGATCAGCCGGTCCAGGTCGGCCACTACATCCTCGGGGTCTGCGGTCCACTGCCGCTCCTCGAGTCGGTAGCGGTCGCGTACCCGGAGATCGATCTCGGTCACCAGCCCGACCCCACCGAGGGACTGACGACCGACGGCGAAGAGGTCCGGCTCGCTTCCGGGATCACAGGCCACCTCGGAGCCGTCGGCCAGCAGAACTCTGAGCCCGACGACGGAGGTGCTGAGGCTGCCGAGGGTCGGTCCGGTGCCGTGGGTACCGGTCGCCGTCGCTCCGGCGATCGACTGGCGGTCGATGTCGCCCTGGTTGACCAGCGCCACGCCCCGCCGATGCAGCGGTGGGCCGAGCGCATGGATCCTGGTACCGGATCGGACCGTGGCCACCGCCCCGCCGTCGTCTCGACGGACGTCGATGACCCCCTGCCATCGATCGGTGTCGACGAGGACGCCGTCGACTGCGGCGACTCGCGAATGGCTGTGGGATGCGCCGACCGCTCGAACCGGCACCCGACGGGCCGCCGCCTCGGTCAACGCATCTCGGAACCCGGCCCGGTCTGCCGGTGCGACGATGAGGGCCGGGTCGGCCGTCTGCCGACCGGACCAGTTGGTCCACGAATGCACGGGGCCATGTTCGCTGCCGCATCGGGGCGGGGGCAAACGGGCGAGGCAGACGGCTGGAGGACCCTGGCCGTGGCGACGGGAGTCGCCGCAGCATTTCCCCTGGTCCAGCGTCGATAACGATCTCGCGGCACTTCGGACTGATGACACTCACTGTGCCGTAGGACCGCCTAGAGTGGGCTGCCGATAGTGGTGTTGACTACCATTTTCCAGAAGACGCTGATTCCGGCCTCCTCGTAGCGGGAACGGGCTCGAGACGGGTTGCGCGGGGCGGCGAGAGGCAAACATCGTGACCAATGGCCCCCTTCCGGAGGTCCCCGGATATCAGATTGTCAGCTCGGTCGATGGTGATCGGAACTCGGTGTTGCGCGCCCTCGACGATGCCGGAAATGACGTGGTGGTCAAGCTCCTCGACAAGGCCAAGGAGCCGATCGTCCCCAACCTGCTTCAGCGTCGGGCCCGCGCCGTCCGCCGGCTGAGCCAGGACCACCCTGGCATCCAACCGCTGCTCGATGCCGGTATCTGCCCGGACGGGCGGGACTACGTGGCAAGCCCCTACCTGGTCGGAGGCAGCCTGCAGGACCGGCTGGATCGGGGCCCGATGCCCTGGGTCGAGGCAGCCGAGATCATGACCCGGGTGGCCGAGATCGTCGGTGCCGTCCACGATCGAGGGGCGGTGCTGGCCGGAATCCGACCCTCGTCGGTGCTGCTCGATGAGGCAAACCGGCCGAAGCTGGCCGCCTTCGGCCTGGCCACTCGCTGGTTCGACGACGGCACGCCGACCTACGCCGCACCGGAGACCGCAGACGAGCGTCCGAAGCTCGGACCGGCGGCGGACGTCTACTCGCTGGCCCTCATCTTCGGCGCACTGGTGGTTGGACGGGCCAGGAACCGGACCGAGCCGGTCGCCGATTTCCTGGCCGAGGTCGCCGCCCTCGTACCGGCCCGGATCCGGGACGTCATCGAGTACGGGTTGGCCACCTCGCCCGAGGCCCGCTACCCGACCGCCGGCACGCTCCGGTGGGCGGTCGAGGACGCCGTCGCCCATCCGGACCAACCACCGGCCGCCCCTCCCTCGCCCAGACCCGAGGACCGCCGAATCGACCTGGGCCCGATCGACCGGCCCGACGCGGAAGCCACAGAGGAGGCCGGCGCCGACACCGATTCTGCGCCGGACACCGACTCGGAGGTGGAGACGGCGGACGCGACGGTACCGGCCGAAGCGTCCGAGCCCGCCGCAGCGGACCCGATAGCGCAGCCCAGTGGACCTGCGGTTCCTCCACCACCGACCGCTGCCGACCTGATCACGGCGGACCCGCCGCCAGACGCTCCCGAACCCGCCGCCGAGCCGGCGGCAGAGGACTCGCCAGATCCAGATCCGGTGCCGGCGGCCGAAGCGCCAGAGCCAGAGCGGGCGGCCGAACCGGCGGCCAATGGTGACAAGCCGGCCGACGTCGCCGAGGACCCCCTGCCGCCGGGCCTCGACGACCTGGTCATCGACGACGCGCCACCGCCTCCCCGACCAGAGGATCAGCCGGCCACCGGGACCCGACCGGCGGCCGGATTGCCCCTGACCAGCTTCTCGACCGACGACCTCGACCCGACGCTCACCGCATTCTCGGTCGAGGACCAGGATCGGACCCTGACCGGCTTCGAGGCCGGCGATCAGGACGAGACGCTGACCGGACTCGAGGCCGACCTGACCGTCACCGGCGAGCTGGATCTCGCCGAGTTCCGGAGCACGACCGAGCTGCGACTCGAGGACATCCAACCGACGATCGATCGGGTGACGGCCAAGGACGGCGTCGTCGAGATCGACCTGCGGGACACCCGACCGGCCGGCACGCCGGCCGAGCACCGGTTCGACGACGAGATCGTCGACCTGTCGGTGCTCGAGGACCAAGTCCTGACCGATGATGCGGCCGAGGCCACAGCGGCGCTCCTGCCGGCGGTTGCCCGCCACGACGGCGGTGAGCGGACCGGTGGCCCCGGCGAGCGCACCGGTCCATCGACCCCCGGAGGCGGCGGCCGCAACGGATCGACCGGGGGCGACGACGCTACGGACATCTTCGGTGACGGCTCGAGCGACGCCGGTTCGGAGCCCACCGATTCCGAAGACGCCGACGCGGCCGGCGCCAACGGCTCCCGGGTTGGAGCCACCGCCGCAACCGCCGGCATGCCGTTCATCGCCAACGAGCCGGTCCCGGTGGAGGAGATCCCGTTCCGGGGCGTCAGCGGTGTGGCGGATCCGGTCATCCACCGCCAGACCTGGCTCGGCCGGCTCCGGGTTGCCGCCGAGCTCGCCTGGTTCCAGAGCCGGCAGCGGGTGGCCACCGCGGCCGCAATGCTGGGGCTGCTGGCCATCGCCGGGGTCGTGGTCTTCTTCGCCCTCCGAGAGCTGCAGACCAGCTTCGAGACCCAGGCCGAGGGGGGCGTGCCCCAGACCCCGACCTCGGTCGCCGACCCGGAGTTCGTCCCCATCGACGGGCCGTTCCTGATCGAGGTTCCCCAGACCAACAGTACGACGACGACCACCCGCCCCCGTCCAACGACCACCGCACCGCCGCCGGAGACGACGGAGCCGGAGGACGACGACGAGGCGGTCCCGCCGACCCGTGGCGACGACGCCCCGAGGGATGACGGCGACGGGGGCAACGACGACGGCGACAACGACGGTGGGGACGACGGCGACAACGACGGTGAGGGAGACGGCGACCGACCCCGGGAGGACGAGCCCGAGCCGGAACCGGAACCGGACCCCGAGCCGCCGAACGAGGAGGAGCCGGAGCCCGAGCCAGAGCCGGAGCCGCCGCCGACGACCGAAGAGGTGGTGCCGCCACCGGACGACGATCCGCCGGACGACGACCCGCCGGAGGAGCAGCCGGAACCACCTCGGCCGTCCCTCAACGTCTCGCTGTCAAACCTCCAGGCGGGTCGTCGTCCGGCGGATCGTCGTCCGGTGGCGGCACCACCTCTTCGGTCGTCGGCGGCGGCTCCGGCTCTGGCTCGGGCTCCGGCTC
>JBCCFN010000242.1:0-8204 GCA_039029715.1 Actinomycetota bacterium
GACAAGATGGCGGCCCAGCGGCTCAAGGAAGCGGCGGAGAAGGCCAAGATCGAGCTGTCGCAGGTGGCGACCTCCAACATCAACCTCCCGTTCGTGACCGCCACCGACGCCGGCCCCCTCCACCTGGAGCTGAGCCTCACCCGGGCCAAGTTCGAGGACATGACCTCCGACCTGCTTGCCCGGGTCAAGAAGCCGGTCGAGACCGCGCTGAACGACGCCGGCCTCAAGCAGGCCGAGATCGACCACATCGTCCTCGTCGGCGGCTCCACCCGGATGCCCGCCGTCGTCGAGCTGGTGGAGTCGATGACCGGCAAGGAGGCCAACAAGTCGGTCAACCCGGACGAGGTCGTCGCCGTCGGCGCTGCGGTCCAGGCCGGTGTGCTCAAGGGCGACGTCACAGACGTCCTCCTGCTGGACGTGACCCCGCTGTCGCTCGGTATCGAGACCAAGGGTCGGGTCATGCACAAGCTGATCGAGCGCAACACCACCATTCCCACCCGCCGGACCGAGGTCTTCTCGACTGCGGACGACAACCAGCCCCAGGTCGAGATCCACGTCCTCCAGGGCGAGCGTGAGATGGCGGACTACAACAAGACCCTCGGCAAGTTCCACCTGGTGGACCTGCCCCCCGCCCCCCGTGGTGTGCCCCAGATCGAGGTCACGTTCGACATCGACGCCAACGGCATCGTCCACGTCGCGGCCCAGGACCGGGGGACCGGTAAGGAGCAGTCGATCACGATCACCGGCCAGTCCACGCTGAGCGATGACGACATCGAGCAGATGATCAAGGACGCCGAGACCCACGCCGAGGAGGACCGGCAGCGCAAGGAGGAGGCGGACGTCCGCAACTCTGCGGACTCGCTGGTCTACCAGACCGAGAAGCTGCTCTCCGACCAGGCGGACAAGATCCCCGACGACGAGAAGACCGCGGTCACCGACGCCCTGGCCGAGGCCAAGAAGGCACTGGACGGCACGGATGTCGAGGCGATCAAGGACGCCACCGAGGCGCTCATGAAGGCCAGCCAGACCGTGTCGACCAAGCTGTACGAGCAGGCTGCGGCCTCCGACAGCGCCGGTGCCGCCGGCGGTCCGTCCGAGGCGCCAGACGATGACGAGGTCGTCGACGCCGAGATCGTCGAGGACGATGAGCGGGATGGTGACGCAGCCTGATGTCCGGCTCCTCGCAGGCCGACACGTCGGCCCCCGACCCCTCGGCCACCGATCCATCTGGTCACGAGGCCGGCGACTGGGCGAAGACGGTGGCGGAGGGCGTGCCCGGCGATGCCGGCGGCCCACCGCCCCCGGCCCCGCTCGGCAACGTCACCCCCGATGACATCATCGAAGGGGCGGACGGCGAGCTGCCGGTCACCGGTATCGCAGAGGCTGCGGCCTCGGCCACACCGGGCGTCGGTGCCGTGCCGGGGGCGGCCGATGAGCCGTCGCCAGCCGACGACCCCGCCCCGTCAACCGATGGGCGCGCCGGCGACGCCGCCATCTCGGTCGAGGACCTGGTCCTCGACCTGGAGCGGGTCACCGGCGAGCGGGACCAGTACCTCGACGCCTCACGGCGGCTCCAGGCCGAGTTCGAGAACTACAAGAAGCAGGTCGGCAAACGGGAGGCCCACGCTCGGGATCGGGCAAACGACTCCCTGATCGGCGAGCTCCTCCCCGTGCTCGACGCCTTCGACGGCGCCGTGGCGAGTGGAACCGAGGAGGTCGTGCCGATGCGGACCTCCTTCCTCGATGCCCTGGCCAAGCAGGGGTTGGAGCGCATCGACCCGATCGATGTCCCCTTCGACCCCACCCTCCACGAGGCGGTCATGCACGAGGAAGACGCCGACACCGACGGTCCCGTCGTTGCCGAGGTCATGCGGGCCGGATACGTCTGGAAAGGACGGGTCCTTCGCCCGGCCATGGTCCGGACCCGGGGTTGACCGGGCGGACCGACACCGAAGGAACGTGACGCAGTGCCCCAACACGACTGGTTGGAGAAGGACTTCTACAAGATCCTCGGCGTCTCCGACGACGTCGATGAGAAGGAACTGACAAAGGCCTACCGGAAGCTGGCCCGGAAGTACCACCCGGACGCCAACCCGAACGACACCTCGGCCGAGGAGAAGTTCAAGGAGGTGTCCGAGGCCTACGACGTCCTCGGGGACCCGGACCGGCGTCGGGAATACGACGAGCTCCGAAAGTACGGGGCCTCGGGCGGCTTCAGTGGCGGCAATCCGTTCGGGGCCGGCCAGGCCGGTGGGCCCGGTGGTTTCTCCTTCGATACCGGCAACCTGTCAGACATCCTCGGCGACCTGTTCGGCGCCGGCCGTCGGGGCGGCCGCCCCGGCCCCGGTACCGGCCCCCGGCGAGGCGACGACCTGGAGGCCGAACTCACCCTGTCGTTCCAGGAGGCGGTCAGCGGCGTCACCACCTCGGTCCACCTCACCTCCGATGCCGCCTGCAGCACATGCAAGGGCTCGGGTTCGGCGCCGGGCAGCAACCCCGAGCGCTGTCCCCAGTGCGACGGGCGGGGCGTCCTCGACGACGACCAGGGATTCTTCTCCCTCAGCCAGCCCTGTCCCCGGTGTTCGGGGCGGGGCCGGATCATCACCACGCCCTGTCCGACCTGTCGGGCAAGCGGCATCGAACGCAAGCAGCGGCAGGTCAAGGTCCGTATCCCGGCCGGGGTCAAGGACGGCCAGCGGATCAGGCTGAAGGGCCGGGGTGCCCCGGGGCGGAACAATGGACCGGCTGGCGACCTGTATGTCATCGTGAAGGTGGGGGTGCACACCGTGTTCGGACGGGCCGGCGAAAACCTGACCATCGAGGTGCCGGTGACCTTCGCCGAGGCCACGTTGGGGGCCAAGGTCACCGTGCCGACCCTCGATGGGCCGACCGTGACGCTGAAGCTGCCACCGGCCACACCGTCCGGCAAGACGTTCCGGGTCAAGGGCAAGGGCGTGACCACCAACGGCAACATCGGCGACCTCCTGGTCACCGTGGTGGTCGATATCCCGACCGAGTTGAGCGAAGAGCAACGCAGCGCCGTCGAGGCGCTGGCCGCTGCGACCCCACGGTCGCCGCGGGAGCACCTGTTGGAGACCCCGTAGGTCGGGGGGAGCCGGCCGGCTCCGGGATGACGATCACCGGGAGGAGGTGACCAGATGGCAGAGCAGTCACATGACGGGGCCCGGGCGGTCTACGTCATCTCGGTCGCAGCCGAGCTTGCGGGCTGTCACCCCCAGACGCTCAGAATCTATGAGCGCAAGGGCCTGCTCATGCCGGCCCGGACCGATGGCGGCAGCCGCCGCTACAGCGACGCGGACATCGCCCATCTCCGGCGGATCCAGTCCCTGACCGAAGACGGTCTGAACCTCGCCGGGGTCAAGCGGGTGCTGGAACTGGAGGCAGAGGTCGCCCGGCTCCAGGCCGAGGTGACCCAGATGGAGGCCGACGGCAAGGCCGCAGTCGCCGATGCCCACCGGCAGTACCGCAGCGAGTTGGTCCCGGTCCGCCAGAGCGTGACCGTGTACCGCCGCCGCGGCCGGAGCTGACCGCAACCACCCGGAGCCCCGGAGGGGCGGGCGATCGACCTAGGGCTTTTTCCATCGTGGGACCTAGACTAACCGGCCGACGGAACGCCACCGTCGAACCGCCGCCGACAGAGAGGGACCCCGCCGTCCAGGTCTCCACCGTGGAACCCCATCCTGAGCGCAAGCGCGAGCTCGCCGCCTTCATCGAGCGGGCCGTCGATCGAGCCCGGCACCTTGCCGGTCCGCTGCTCGAACGCGCCGATCTGGAGCAGGCGGCGGAGCTGGCCATGCTAGAGGTCGCGGCCGCCGGTGCCGGCGCCCGCAGCACTGCCTATGTCCGCCGCTGCCGCCGCCGCATCGTCCACGCGCTCAAGTCCCAGCTCCGGATCTTCGGCCACGACGCCTCGGCGATCGTCCACCTCGACGAGCTGTTGGTCGACGATGAGATCACGGCCGAGACCGCCCGGCCACCGTTGTCCCTGGTGTGGGACGGGGAGACGAGCGAGGAGGCGGCGACGAAGGCGGAACTGACGGTCCATGTTCGGGAGATCGTCGACGGGATGCCGGATGACACCGCCCAGGTGGTCCGGCTCTGCTTCGGGCTCGACGGTGGCGATGCGGTGGCCCCGATCGATGTGGCGGACATCCTCGACGAACCGCCTCAGTCGATCCTCGGTCACCTCTGGGTTGCCGAGAAGCTGTTCCGCCACTTCTCCTCGGACGGCACCCATCGCCGGCTGACCCCGATGACCGCCCTCGAGTTCCAGGCCTTCCGGCACCTCCGGGACCTGGCCTGGTACGACCTGCGTCGACTCAACCTCAACAACGCCGATCTCCGGTATTGCGACCTGTCGCACGCCGATCTGTCCGGGATGAACCTGTGGGGTCTGCGGCTGGCCGGTGCCCGGGCCCACGGGGTCAACCTGTGGGGTGCACTACTCGACGGTGCCGACCTGGTGCGGGCCGACCTCCGTCACGCCAACCTGGAGCGGGCCGGGGTCCGCCGGGCCGACCTCCGGGATGCGAACCTGTCCGGGGCCAACCTGTGGGGTGTCGACCTTGCTGGGGCCAAGGCCGACCGGGCCACGCTGGTCGACGCGGATCTCCGAGCTGCGGATCTGCTCGGCGCCGACCTGACCAGGGCCAACCTCAGCGGGGCCGATCTCCGGGGCGCCGACCTGCGGGAGGCCAAGCTGGTCGGGGCGGAGCTGGTCGGCGCCAACCTGCAGGGTGCGGCCCTTGCCGGTGCCGACCTGCGTTGGGCCGATCTCCGCAACAGCGATCTGTGCTGGTCGAACCTCTGGGCTGCCGACCTGGCCGGCGCCACGATGAGGGGTGCGACACGGTCGCCGAAGCTGACCGGCGTGTTTGCGGGGCGGGCCCCGATGCCACGGCGGCTACGGCCGGTGGCCGAACCGGCCTGATCGGCTTCGCTGGCCGAATCGGCGCCGCCCAGGCCGTGGATGTGACGAATTGAAAGGACCCTCACCGAGGGACGCCGCGGTCCGACAAGGAGTTGATGATCCGGAACTTTCGGCGTCTGCCGATCCGTCTCATGCTCGGCGCGCTGACCGGGCTGGCGTTGGTCGGACTGCCCCTCGTGTCACTGATCGTCGCCTTCGACCGGTTCCAGGCGGTTGGCCAGGCCGATGCGATCGTCGACCTGGTCGACGTCGGCGTGCGGAGCGGCGATCTGGTCCACGAACTGCAGAAGGAGCGGGGGGCGTCCGCCCTCTACCTCGCCTCCGGCGGCGAGCGGTTCGGCGATGAGCTCCGGGCCCAGCACGAACTGACCGACTCGGTGCTCGAGCGCTTCGTCGGTATCGACCTGGCCGTTGTCGGCGAGCTCGACCCAGACGTCTCGGCCCGGGCCGAGGCGGCCAGGACGACCCTCGGCGATCTGGCGACCATGCGGACCGATGTCCTCGGCCTGTCGATCGAGCTGCCAGACGCCGTCGGCTGGTACACCGGCATCAACGGCGGTCTGATCGGGGCGTCGGCCGCGGCGGTGCCGGCGCTCGACGACCCGGAGGTCCGGAGCGACGTCGCCGCCTACGTGGCGTTCCTCAACGGCAAGGAGCGGTCCGGTCTGGAACGGGCCCAGCTGTCCGCCGCCTTCGCCAGGGACGCCTACGGCCCCGGCCAGTTCGCAACCGTCGCCTCCCTGATCGCCAAGCAGGAGGCCTACCTCGATACCTTCCAGTCGTTGGCCGCCGCGGACGTCCTGGCCTTCTTCGACGATCGGGAGGCGCAGCCGGCGGTGGCCGAGGTGGCGAGGCTTCGGGCCATCGCCCTGGCCGCCGACAGCGGATTCGGTGTCGACTCGACCGAGTGGTTCGCCGTCATGACCGAGCGGATCGACCTGCTCAAGGAGGTCGAGGACCTCCAGACCTCCCGGTTGCTCGGGATCGCGGCCGACATCCGGTCGGATGCCTGGCAGCAGCTGGTGGTTGCGGTTGCGCTGTCGATCGTGCTGATCGGCGTGATCACACTGCTCGGCATCCTCATCCCCCGTACGATCGCCGGCAGGCTCCATCGGCTCAACGAGGCGACACGGGCGGTCGCCGAGGACCGCCACGACGGGAACCCGGTGCCGTCCGAGGTCGAGGACGAGCTCGGACTGCTGACCGACTCGTTCAACACGATGACCGAGATGCTCTCCGCCAACGCCGCCACGATGGAGGCGACGGCCCGGCAGGTGGCCGAACGGGCCGAGCTCACGTCGTCAGACAGCGATGCGCTGTCCAAGTCGATGGCCGAGACCTCCTCCTCGCTGGAGCAGATCAACCTGGCCGTCGACGAGCTCTCGGCCACCGCCGCCGTGGCCTCGAACGTGTCGGCCGCTGCGCTCGATGCCGCCGACCGGTCGAGCACGGCGATGGATGACCTGCATCGGACCTCGGACGAGATCGGCGACATCCTCGAGCTGATCACCTCGATCACCAAGCAGACGACGCTGCTGGCCCTCAACGCCAACGTCGAGGCGACCCGGGCCGGCCTGGACGGCACCGGCTTCGGCGCCGTCGCCGACCAGGTCGGCGAGGTGGCGAAGGAGACCGAGCAGGCGGCGTCGAAGATCAGCGCCCGGATCGAGGCGATCCGGTCGGCCACCAACAGCGTCTCCGACGCAAACGATCAGATCAACGACACGATTCGCGACGTCCAGGAGATATCGACCCGGATCGCCGCCGCCATCCACGAACACGGCGTCACCATGGCGGAGATCGGCCGGACGATGGGGGAGGCAACCGACCGGGCCCACCACATCGCCGGTGCGGTCGACGAGCTGGCCCTGTCGGTGGCGACCAAGTCCTGAGTCTTGGACAGGGACCGGGGTCCTCGCTGGTGTCGGAGACGCTAGTCGGCGGTCGACGCAATCAGGTCGGCAACGGTCCGGTTGAGCGAGGTGTCCAGCGAGAGGCGAGTGTCGGTCCGCATGACCTGGTCGATCGAGGCGATCCGCTGCACGATCCGGTGCAGGTCGTCGTTGGTCCTGGCCACCACCCGGAGCAGCAGATCGCCATCGCCGGTGACGGTGTGGATCTCCAGCACCTCGTCGATGGCCCGGAGCGCATCGACGGTCGGGCCGTGCTGGCCCTGGGCGATCGTCAGGATCACGAACGCCAGCACCTGGTAGCCGGCCCGCCGTCCGGCGACATCCGGCCCGTAGCCGGTGATGACCCTCCGCTCGACCAGCCGGGCCAGCCGGAGCTGCACCGTGTTGCGGGCCACGCCGGCCCGACGGGCCAGCTCGACCCCGCTGATGCGGGGCTTGGTCCGCAGCAGCCCGATCAGTGTCCGGTCGAGGGCGTCGAGTGGGTCGGTGTTCGAATCGCGCAACGCTAGCCCTCCGTTCGGGGTCCGGGGCAGTGCACACTGATCTCTGGCTGATGCGCATTGATCAGTCTGCGCAGGTGCATTGTGCAGAACTATACAAACTGATTCACTCGAGGAACAGCGGCGGCCGCCCGGCCCCACCGGATTCGAAAGGAACAGCCGATGAGCCATCTGAAGAAGGTCGACCACATCACCTATGCATGCAAGCAGGGCATGATCGAGCGGTGGGCCTGGTTCCACATCGAGGTCGAAGGCGGGACGCTGATCAACCGGATCGACGATGTCCGGCCGGACGACCCCGACTCGTCGATGAAGATCTGGTGCATCGACTACGGCGACTTCGGCGTGGCCCTGATCGAGGGCATCGACCGGGCCAAGAAGTCCCAGGTCACCAAGTTCGTCGACGTCCACGGTGACCACTCCTGCCAGCACGTGGCCTACGACACCCACGACCTCGACGTCTTCACCGAGCACCTCAAGGCCATGGGCGGCACCCCTCGGGGCCGGACCCTGGTCCGCAACGATGGCTTCGGCATCCTCAAGCAGATGTTCGCCCGGGGCTACGCCGAGGGCGACGCGGCCGAGGCCGCCTTCCCGGAGTACGTCCAGCGACCAGATGTCGAGCGGGAGGAGGCGGAGGTGGCCATCACCTTCGCCGAGGAGACCGGCAAGGGGTTCTACGACCAGATCGAGGATGCGGTGGAGGCCGGCGACGAGGCGCCGTTCTTCGACTTCTCCAAGATGCCGGCCGACTGGGAGGTCCCCGAGGCCACCCCGATCGCCGGCCGCTCGGTCATGGTCGGCTGAGAGCTCGATCGATCCTCCCCGACCGGTTGCCCA
>JBCCFN010000243.1:0-8183 GCA_039029715.1 Actinomycetota bacterium
GCCGAACGGCGGGACCGACTCCGAGTCGATCGCCGCCGGATCGACCGCGGCCAAGGCCCTGTCCCGGTCACCGGCGACGACCGCCTCCCAGTAGGCGGTTGCCAACTCGACCGCGGTCACCGGCTCCGGGTCCGGATTCGGAACCGGGGCGACGGTGGTCGTCGTTGTGTCCGCCGGGGCCGAGGTCACGGTCGACTCGTCGCCGTCTGCGGCGACATCGGAGCCGTCGCCGTTCACGGTGAAGGCCACAGCGCCGATGATGACGATGACGGCGGCGGCCGCCACCAACAGCATGGTTCGTGGGTTCTGCATCGCTGGCTCCTGTTGCAACTCGTCGAGGAACGGGACATCGGCATCCGGCTCGACCGTTACCGACCGGGCCGGGGCGGGGCCGGTGATCTCGACCAGATCGATCGGCGTCGACCGGGACGCCTCGGCCTGCATCAACTGCTTGAGCCGCTCCAGGGTGTCGTCAGTCACGATCCACCCCCAGACCCTCACGCAGTTTGCGAAGCCCTCGCTGGACGTGGGTGCCGACGGTCGGCTTTGAGCAGTCGAGGATCTCCGCCACCTCGGTGTGGGTGAATCCGAGGCCGTGGACCATCCAAACGGCAACCCGTTGCTGTTCGGACAGCCCGGCCAACGATCGGCTCAACTCCGGTTCGAAACTCGGGAACTCCCAGGCCGCCGGCTGTACGTCGACCTCGGCGGTCAGCGGTGCGTCGTGGCCGATCGATCGCAGCGCCGAGCTCCGACCGACCCGGTACAGGTACCCGACCGGGTTGTCCATGTCCTGGAGCCGGGCCCAGTGTTGCCAACCCCAGGTCAGCGCCTCCGCCGCCGCATCGCGGCCGGCCTCGATCCCGAACGCGCCGGAGAGCGCCAACCGCAGTCGACGTTCTGCGCCGTCAAAGAACGCGGCGAACTCCTCCGTCGCAACCGAGCCCATGTACTGATTGAGAGCCCGTTGGGCTCCGTTCGTATGACACGAATTTCTGCAGACTTGAACGATCGGGCCGGCGGACTCGGCGCCGGGCGGGGATCATGCTCGCCGCTCACCCTAGTGAGCGGAGCGACCCGCCGCCGACCGGGATCCGCCGCCAGACCGATGTTCGGATAGCCTCGTCTCCCATGTTCGGTGGAGTTGTCAGACCAGGCGGTGGTGTCAGACCGGGACGGGGACGGGCGGTTGCCCTCCTGCTGGCGATGACCGCGGTGGCCATCGCCTGCTCCTCGGCGCCCGACGACTCGGCCGAGACCGCGTCGACCGCGGACGCCGAGACGACCGATGCCCCGGCCGAGACAACGACCACGCAGGCCCCGACCGAGGAACCGGTCGACGAGTCCGCGGAGCTGCCGACGGTCAGGAGCATCACCACCGACTTCGGCACCTTCGAGATCCCGGCCGAACCGGAGCGGATCCTGGTCCTCGATCCGGTGATCGCCCTCCCGACCGCCCTCGACCTCGGCGCCCCGGTTGTCGGGACGCTCAGCTCGACTGGCGATGCAGCCATCAACGCCCTGATCACCGACGAGGAGTGGGCGGGCCTGGAGATCCTCGGCAGCTCGACCCAGGCCAGCCTGGAGGCGGTGGCGGCCGCCGAGCCGGATCTGATCCTGATCTCGCCGACGAGTGAAGAGGAGTTCGAGCTGTACGCCCAGATCGCACCGGCGGTGCCGCTGGTGCTGACCAACCGATGGCAGGACGACGCAGCGCTCGTCGCCGAAGCGCTCGGGTCGACCGCGGAGTTCGAGCAACAGCTGGCCGACTATCAGGCCCGGGCCGACGAGATCGGTGAAGCCATCGACGAGGGCGACGGCGACCCGGCGATCGCGGTCGTCCGGATCCGCCCGGACCAGATCAGGGTCCACACCAGCGTCCACTTCGCCGGGAACGTCCTGGATGACGTCGGGGTCCGCATCCCCGAGGACTGGATCCGTGAGCCGTTGGAGGATCCGGTGGCCAACCTGCGGCAGCGGATCCAGCCGATCAGCCTGGAGCAGCTCGGGCTCCTCGATACCGCGGACCACCTGCTGGTCCTGGTCGAAGGGACCCCCGCGCAGTCGGACGCGGACGTGACCGCAGCGTTCGACGAGGTCACCGGGTCGGCACTGTGGGCCGGGCTGCCGGCGGTCCAGGCCGGCAACGTCCACATCGTGGAACGGCACTGGCTTGCCGGCTCCCTCCGCGCCGCCAGGCTGAGCATCGAGGACCTGGCAACGATCTTCGAGGTCGACGCCTGAGCCTCAGACCACCTGGAGGTTGACGAAGTTCTGCCCCTGCTCGGTATAGGTCGGGTCGATACTGATGACCAGCGTGATCTCGCCGACCGCCAGGTAGGTCACGGCGCCGAGCTCGTCGCTGCGGGTGAAGTCTGCGGGATGGGCTGCGGTCCACTCCTCGTAGAACTCGACGATCCGATCGAAGTCGTCGACCGGATAGAGCAGTTGGACCCCCTGGCTGTTCTCCATCCCGATCTCGCCGAGCACATCTGCCACCCAACCGTCCGGCACGACGAACTCGACCGATGGATCGACGCTCGGGGGGAGACCCGACCCGGTCGGGGCCGGGGCCGGGGCCTGATCGGTGTCCGACTGGTCGGCCGTCTGCTCGCCACCCGATGCGTCTGTGGCATCCGATGCCGATTCGACCGACGGCGAATCGGCCACGTCGTCGCTCGAGTCATCGCTCCCGCAGGCAGCGAGCAGGACGAGCGGTGTGCACAGCACTGCGGCGAGGCGGTTTCGGGATCTGGCCATGCCACGGTCCTAGAGCGGGCGACGAGGCCGGACAATACGCAGATCCGCGTACGCAACCGTCACGGAGCCGATCACCAGCCGCGGATCCGGACGATGGCGCTGGCCCTATCGGTGACGTCGAGCGCCCGGTAGATCCGTTCGAGGTGCTTGCGGACCGTGCCCTCGGCGATCCCGAGCCGCGCCGCGATCGCGGCGTTGGTCCCACCCTCGCTCAGCCGCAACGCCACCTCGACCTGGCGGGGCGACAGGCCCGCATCCCGCAATCGGCCGGCGGCCCGGTCGACCCCGCGCTCAACGACCACCAGGTGCGGTGCGACCGGGCCGGGGACGTGCCAGGTCGTCACCCCCTCGGCCTCGTCCGAGATCCGGCTGGGGGTTGACCGGACGGCCGGCGTGTCCGGGTCGTAGCCGGCGGCCGCCGCTCGGAGGCCGGGCCGGATGGCCGGCGGGAGCGGCGCCCCCTCCGCCAGCTCGATCCCGGTCTGGCCCGCCAGGTCCGCCGCTCCGCCGGTCACCGCACCGACCACGCCATCGGCATCGGCGAGCGCACCGACCACGCGGCCGGCCGGACCGGCGGCGTCGGGGTCGAGATCGGCCGGCAGCTCGGCCCGCAGTTCGGCCCGCAGCATGGCGGCCTGATAGGCGTGGGCCAGGTGGGGGCGAAGCGTGTTCATCACCGCACGGTCCCGTTCGACGAACCCTGCGGCGTCCCCGTTGACCGCGAACCCGACCACCACGCCGGCCGGGGCCGGCAGGGTGACCGCCATCTGGCTGTCGACGCCGAGGTGCCGGAACATCTCCCGGTGCAGCGTGGTCCGGCGAATCTCGTCGAGCGTTGCGAAGTCCGACCACATCAGGGATCTGGTGTCGCCGGTCCTGGCGAAGTGGGCGACAAGCGGATTCTGGTCCATCGACCGTTCGAACACCGAGGCATACCCGGCAAGCAGGTCGACGTCCTTGGCCGGGGACACCAACCATCGAACCCGACCGGCCCCGAGGTTCATCTCGTTGTAGGACACGTCGATGCAGGGGATCAGCTCGGCCAGGCCCTCCATCGCCACCCGGGCGAAGTCATCGACGGTCCGGGCGGTGCCGAGGTCGGCCACCACCCGGAGGATGGCGGCCAACTCGTCGCGATCGAGCTGCCACAGCGACATCGGCAACAGTGTGCCAGCCCCGGCTAGCGCTCGCTGGCAGACCGGACCGCTGCGCCCCTCAGTCCAGCCGCCGGAGCTCTCGCCGGTACCGCTCGGCCCGGGCAACGTACTCGTTCGCCGCGTCGACGATCAGCTCCTGGCGGGCTGCGCCCTCCCTGACCCTGGCCGGCACCCCGAGCGCCAGCGAGCCGGGCGGAACCTCCCGACCCTCCGGCACGACCGCATTGGAGCCGACGATGGCGCCGGACCGAACGACCGCCCCCGGCAGCACGACCGCCCCGTTGCCGACCAGCGCACCGTCCTCGATCACGCAACCCTCGAGGTGGACGAGGTGGCCGATCACGGCGTCGTCACCGACGATGGTCGCCCGGTCCGGGGCGACGTGGATCACGCTGCCGTCCTGCACAGACGTCCTGGCCCCGATCCGGATCTCGCCCTGATCGCCCCGCAGGACGGCGGACGGCCAGACCGAGGAGCCGGGCCCGATCTCGACCGCACCGATGATCGTGGCGGTCGGGTGGATGAAGGCGTCCGGGTCGATTCGTGGCTCATCAGGCCCGAGGGCGAAGATGGCCACGTCAGCCGACCGTGGTCAGAGCGTCCCGCAACCCGACCGCGGCGGCCGCTCCGCCCTCCCCCGGCCGGTGGGGATCGGCGCCGGGGGTGTAGGTCGGCAGCCGCTGCTCGGCATTCCGGTTGACCAGCGGCCGCTGGTACAGCGGGTGATGGAGGCTCCGAACCTCGTGCTCCAGCTCGAACAGCCGCTCGCCGGACTCGGGGTCTGCGATCCAAAGGAACCGGTACTGGTGCCGGTCGCTCTCTTCGAGGATCAGATCCCGTTCCACCAGCCAGCGATGTGGGCCCGAGAAGTCAGCGACGTAGACGGCGATGTGGTGGCCGTCGTAGTCGGCGATGCCATCGGTCGTCTCTCGGAAGCGGAGCATCTGGCCGGGCCCGACGATGACCGTGCATCGCCCGTCCGCAACGGCCACCGGCGAACCGATGACCTCGCGGTAGAAGCGGCCGATGCCCTCTGCGGTTCCGGTCGGCACGTCGAGCTCGACGCAACGGAGGCCGAGGTCGACCCGATCGCCCGGGGCCGGCCCGACACACCGGAACCGGTTGCCCCACGGTCCCCGCACGGCTAATCCGTCGCCGTCGACCCGGTACTCGAAGGCGGTGCCAGACAGGCGATCGGCGATCCGGCCCAACCGTCTGACCAGCGCCACCAGATCCGGCACGATGACCTCGATCGTCCCTCGAACGACCTGTGGGGGGCCGACCGGGAGGTGGAACTGCTGGCGACCGGCGTTGATCCACTGGAGGTCCGGACCCAGGTCGATGTATGGGTCCCGGGTCAACCCCAGTCCATCGACGTAGAACAGGCTGGTCAGCATCGGATCGGGGCTGGTCACGTTGACGTGCTCGAGGAGCAGGATGTTGCCCACGTCCTCGGTGCTTCGGTCGAACGATTGCTGGCTCACTGGTGGTCCTCCTTGGCAACGGCGATGTAGGGGTCGAGGGCGGACGGGTCGGCCAGCGCCCCGGTTGCAGCGGCCTGTTCCACCGGCACGCCCTGGAGGATCCGCTTGACCGGGACCTCCAACTTCTTTCCGGACAGGGTCCGGGGCACCGCCGGGACCTCGACGATCCGGTCCGGCCCGTGTCTCGGCGACAGCTCGGCCCGGACGGCTGCGGTAAGCCGGCGTCTGACCGCATCGTCGATCTCCGCCCCTTCGGCCGGCGCGACGAACAGGACGAGCCGGCCCGGGCCGCCGGCATCGTCGGCGTCTTCGAGATGGACAACGAGTGAGTCGGCGACAGCGTCGTCCGCCTCGACCACGGCGTAGAAGTCTGCGGTCCCGAGCCGGACACCGCCGCGGTTGAGGGTGGCATCGGAGCGACCTCGGATCGTGCAGCGGTCGGCGTCGTCGATCGTCAGCCAGTCGCCGTGGTGCCAGACCCCGTTGAACCGGTCGAAGTACGTGGTGCGGTAGCGGCTGCCGTCGTCGCCCCACAGCCCGACCGGCATCGACGGGGACGGGGCGGTGATGACCAGCTCGCCGTCACGGTTCCGGACCGGTTGGCCGTCCGGTCCGAAGGCGTCGACCGCCCAGCCGAGCTGGCGGCAGGCCATGGAACCGACGGTGACCGGCAGCACCGGGGCACCGCCGATGAAGGCGCTGCAGACGTCGGTCCCCCCGGAGATGCTCCAGATCGGCAGTCGACCGACCGAGCGATCCAGCCATCGGAACCCTTCGCTCGGCAACGGCGCACCGGTCGAACCGACCGCTCGGAGCGCCCCAAGTGGGAAGTCGCGAGCAGGTTCGAGGCCGGCTGACCGACAGGCACCGATGAACGGGGCGGACATCCCGGCCACCGTCGTCCCGGTCTCGGCGACCAGCGACCACAGGGTTGACAGGTCCGGGTGCTGCGGATCCCCATCGAACAGGACGATCGACGACCCGACGAGTAACCCGCTGACCAGGAAGTTCCACATCATCCAGCCGGTGGTGGAGAACCAGAAGAACCGGTCGCCGGGGCCGAGATCGAAGTGGAGGCCGAGCTGCTTGGCGTGCTCGAGGAGCATGCCGCCGTGGCCGTGGACGATCGCCTTCGGCAACCCGGTCGTGCCGGAGGAGTAGAGGACGTACAGCGGGTGGTCGAACGGGACCGGCTCGAACGACGGCGCCGGATCGGGGCCGCCGAGGTCGCCCCAGGCGACCGCGTCGGGGATAGCCGGCGCGCCGTCGAGGTAGGGCAGCACGACGGTTGCGGTCAGCGACGGTAGCCCGGCCCGAATGGTGGCAACGGTGCTCGAAAGCTCGATCCGCTTCGAGCCGTGCTGGTACCCGTCGATCGTCAACAGGACGGTCGGCTCGATCTGGGACCAGCGATCGATCACCGCCTTCGGGCCGAACTCGGGGGCGCACGACGACCACACGGCGCCGATGGCGGCGGTCGCCAGGAACGCAACGACGGTCTCCTCGACGTTCGGCAAGAACGCTGCGACACGGTCCCCCCGCCCGACCCCGAGGGCCCGGAGACCCGAGGCGACCCGGCCGACCTCTTCCCGGAGCGCGCCCATCGTCAACGATCGATCCGGCCGAGACTGGGATCGGCAGACGATCGCCACATCGTCGGCCGCCAGTCCGCTACCCCGGAGCACATGGGCGGCGTAGTTGAGGGTCGCCCCTTCGAACCACCGGACGGCCGGCATCGGGCCGCCGAAGCGGACCTGGCGGGGCTCGGTGGCGGACTGGATGTCGAACTCGTCCCACACCGCGGTCCAGAACTGGTCCGGTTCGGTGACCGACCACTGGTGGAGGCCGGCATAGTCACCGACCAGGTCTGGACGGTGGCGAGCAGCGAACCCGCCGAGCCTGGTCGTGGCCCACGCATCCGGGGCCGGCTCCCACAGCGTCTCGGGTTCGGGGGAGACAGCCACCACGTCAGTCCAATGAGAGGTCGATGAATACCTTCATCGCCCCGTCGATCCGCTGGTCGGTCACCTCGAGGGCCCGGGCGAACTCCTCCAACGGGAACCGGTGGGTGATGATCTCGCCGGCCCGGATCCGGCCATCGGCGATGAAGTCGAGCGTGGCCTGCATCTCGCCGGCCACCGCCCGGCTGCCGACCAGTTCCAACTCGTCGAGCACCAGCGGACCGAGGCCGAGCTTGACGTCCTCGGTCGGGATGCCGACCGTTGCGCATCGCCCACCCCGGGCGAGCATCTCGAGCGACATCGGGACCGTCTGGGGGGTCCCGGCCGCATCCAGGACCACGTCTGCACCGTGGGGCAGGAGCGTCCGGTAGTGATCCATGCTGCCAACAGCGGACGTGTCGATCGCCTCGTAGCCGAACTGCTCGACCACGCCGAGCCGTGCCCCCCGGGCGGCGACGATGACCCGAGACGCCCCGAGCGTCTTGGCCGCCTCGGCGGCCAAGATCCCGACCGGACCGGCACCGACGACGACCACGTTGTGGCCGGACTGGATCCCGCCCCGGTTGGCGCAATGGAGGGCGATCGACGCAGGGTCGGTCACCGCACCGAGGTCGTAGCTCATCCCCTCCGAGAGCTTGAACACGCTGCGGATCGAATGCACCACATACTCCGCATACGCCCCCTGCTTGGTGTGTCCATAGTGGCTGTGGATCCGGGGGTTGCCGTAGTTGAGACAGAGGTTGTAGTTGCCGGAGATGCAGGTCTTGCGCCTGCCCGTGAACGGCCTGCCTTTCGCTTTAGCCGAGGGCGGTGAAGACGGA
>JBCCFN010000244.1:0-8159 GCA_039029715.1 Actinomycetota bacterium
CTGGGCCCTGGCCTCGTCCCGGGTCTCGGCGACGAGGAACATCAGCACGATCCGCCAGTCGGCCCGGTCGACGGTCCGGCCGGACGCGGCCGCCGCCTCCTCGGCGAAGCTCCACTGCAGCGGCAGGGACTGGATCCCCGCGGTCGACATCGACCCGATCGACAGCACCCCGATCCCGTAGGTCCCGGCCAGCGTCATACCGGACGGCGACACCATCGATGCGGTGGCCATCGGCAATGGATCCTGGACCGGCAGGATCTGCAGCGCAGCCTCTCGGAGCTCGAACCAGTCGCTGGAGGCGGTGACCCGCTCGCCGGCCAGGAGTCGCTGGATGACCCCGATGGCCTCGCCCTGGCGGTCGCGCTGGACCATCGGGTCGATGCCCATGGCGTGGGCGTCGGACGGCAGGGCCCCCGGGCCGGTGCCGAAGATGGCCCGCCCCTCGGTCATGTGGTCGAGCTGGACCATCCGCTGGGCCACCAGGAACGGATGGTGGTACGGCAGGGAGACCACGCCGGTCCCGAGCCGGATCCTGGACGTCCGCTGACCGGCCGCGGCCAGGAACATCTCCGGCGATGCGATGGTCTCCCACCCGGTCGAATGGTGCTCGCCACACCAGAACTCGTCGTAGCCGAGGCGGTCGAGGTGCTCCGCCAGGTCGAGGTCCCGCTTCAGCTGAAGCGTCGGGTGCTCCCCGATCGGATGGTGGGGGGCGAGAAAGGCGCCGAACCGTAGGTGCTTCACCGTCTCAGATTACGTCGGCCCCAGGGGCCGGTCGAAAACGACGACGGCCGCCGGGCGAACCCGACGGCCGACATCACGTTGTGTCTCGTGGTGGTTAGAGCGCCCGAACGTTCTTCGCTTCCTCGCCCTTGCGGCCCGGGGCGATGTCGAATTCCACGCGCTGCCCTTCGTCCAGGGTTTTGTAACCCTCACCGACGATGTTCGAGAAGTGCACGAAGACGTCGTCAGCACCCTCACGGGAAATAAACCCGAAGCCCTTCTCAGCGTTGAAGAACTTCACTGTACCTGTAGGCATGACACTACTTTCGCTTCAATGACCCGGCCCTTGTAGCCCGATCACCGTCAACCCTAGATCGGTGATCGGGCGTTTCCCCCCGGATCCGACCGGTCATCGCCAGTCGTCCATCGACAGGCAAGGTGCCGTTCATCTTCCACGATCGCCCTACGTGACGTTGCGACGCCACGTAGCATCCGGCGAGGCCCTCGAGGTCAGGTCAGCGCGGCGTGAATGGCCGCTGCGCCATCGACGATCGCCTTGCCGCCAGCCTCGTCGAGGACGCCGTAGTGCTTGGCCATCATCCGATTGGTCAGCGCGTCTGCCTCGACCAGCAGGGCCCGATCGGCATCGGTCACGATCGGTGTCTCCTCGTAGCCGAAGGTCTGCACGTCGTCCGGGCGACGAATCACGTGGGCCTCGGTGTTGCCGAGGCCGGTGGCGGCGATGGCCATCAGGTGGACGCTGCCCCGCAGCTCACGAAGCACGGCGGTCAGGTGGATGGCCCGGGCCGGGGCATCCTCGGGAACCGGCATGGCGGCGATGCCGGCGAACAACGTCAGGCCGGCCGGGTGGGCACCGGCAACGACCGCGCCGGCGGCCTCACAGTAGGCATCGAGGCCGGCCACGTCGGCCAGGGCGGCGCGACCGACCGCCGCATTGCATGCGAGGTAGGCGGTGGCGGCATCCATCGGGGCCACCCGCTCCTTGGCCGAGTTCCAGATCTTGTCGACCAGCGGCTCGCTGAAGTACCCGAAGGCGCTCCGGACCACCGGTGCGGACACATCGCCGAGCACCCCACCCCGGCCGAGGAAGTAGAACCGGAACCCGTCGAGACCGAGCTCCTTGCCGGCGGCGAGCGTGTCCGGATTGAAGTAGAAGGCGGCCCCCGCCGCCCCCATCGGTTCGGCAACCGCCGATACGACCTCTGCTGTCTCCATCACGTGACCCCTTTCGTTCGCTGCGGACGGCGTCAAGGTAGGGCCCAGGACGCCGGAACGCCAGCTCGGCCCCTTGGGGGCCGGCGGTGCTAGGTTCGGCCACCGTGGTGTTCGACCTCGATGACCTGCCGCCCGAGCTGGACGCGTTCCTGACCGAACGCCATCTGGCGACCCTGACCGTCACCCGCTCGGACGGGTCGCCCCAGGTGACCCCGGTCGGGGTGACGTACCAGCCGGAGACCAGGACGGCCAGGGTCATCACCTGGGCCGACTCCTACAAGGCCAGGACCGTGGCCGCCGACCCCGGCCAGCCGGTTGCGGTCTGCCAGGTCGACGGCGGCCGGTGGCTGACGATCTATGGCCGGGCCACCGTCACCACCGAGCCGGACGCGGTGGCCGAAGCGGTCCGGCGCTATGCGGCCCGGTATCGCCAGCCGAAGGAGCGGGACGACCGGGTGGTGATCGAGATCGCTGTCGATCGCCTGGTCGGCCGGGCGTGAACGAACGATGACCGGCCGCTCGACCGGGCGACGGGTGATCGGCCTGACCGGTGGGATCGGGGCCGGCAAGTCGACCGTGGCCGCCATCCTGGCGGAGCTCGGGGCGACGATCGTCGATTGCGACGACCTCGGCCGGTTGGTGGTCGAGCCGGACGGCCGGGCCTACCCGGCGCTGGTCGAGCACTTCGGCAAGGACATCCTGGCCCCGGACGGCCGGGTCGACCGCCCGGCACTCGGTGGGTTGGTGTTCGACGACCCGGACGCCCTGGCGGCACTGAACGCCATCACCCACCCGGCCATCGACATCGAGATCGCCCAGGCGATCACCGAAGCGCAGACCGAGCCGATCGTGCTCGACATGGCGGTGCTGGTCGAGACCCGGCTCGGGGCCGGCCAGTACGACGAGGTGCTGGTGGTCGAGGCGCCGATCGCCGCCCGCCTGGACCGGCTGCGGTCGACCAGGGGCATGACCGACGAGCAGTCCCGGGCCCGAATGGCCAACCAGGCCGACGATGCACAGCGTCGGGCGGTCGCCGATCACCTGATCGTCAACGACGGCGGCCAGGACGATCTGCGGCGGACCGTGCTCGCCTGGTGGGGCGCCGAGGTGGCCGACCGCTGAACCCCGGACCTCAAGTTCGGACCGGCGGCATCCGATGACGTCCCAAACCGATCGGCTCGGCGGACCGACCCGACGGTCGGCGGCCCTGGGACGAATCGCCCGATTGCCCAAGCCGCCCCCGGCGGTCGAGTTACTCTGGGCCCCTGCAGCTCAATGGTGCGCTGCGTAGGAGTAGAACCAACATGCACAGCTCGACGGATCCGACTCTGATGCTCGGCCGGCACTCCCTGGTGCAGACGCCGAGAGGGGTCATCAGCGGCACGATTCTGGCGGTGGGAGCCAAGGGGGTCTCGATCGCCGTCGACCGACAGGTCGTCCGGGTTCGACCGGCGGACATCCAGCAGATCCTGGCCGCCGGCTGACCCACGAGCCGACCGGCGACCGACGGACCGGCCGCCGTCGCCGGCCGGCAGATCTGCGTCATCGAACGCCGGCCGGTCTGTGCTGTTGCGGCCCGGCCGCGAGCGGTTAGCTTATTTGCAGCGAATCGGCGGACCCGCCGACGATTCGCTGTGAGTACGATCCGCTCGGCTGCGCCCGCACCGATCGGGTGTCCGCGCTGGAGGCAGAAACGCGATGACCGATCTGCATATCACCTGGCCAGACGGTGACGGACGGTTTTCTCCAGGCGACTCTCCGGTCGAGATCGGTCGGGCCTCCGGCGCAGCGGTTCCGCTGACCGAGGGCTCGGTCTCCAGGCAGCACCTGTCGGTGCAGTGGGACGGCCGGCAGTGGCAGGTCACGGACAACTCGACCCACGGGACCTTCGACCGAAACGGTGTTCGCCTCTCCCGCCAGTGGGCCATCGGGGGCGACGTCCGGTTGCGGCTCGGTGGGACCGAGGGGGTCGCCGTCGACATCAGCCCGGACGTCCTCGTCGATGCACCGGGCCCCATCGAGGACTTGGACGACGCAGCGGCGACCCAGTCGGTCCCGAGCGGCGGTCACGGTCACGCCGACCTCTTCCCACCGGCCGGCGGATCAGCGGACCAGGGCCCATCCGCTCCATACCAGCCGTCGTCTGGTCCGCCCGGAGCGCTGGAGGAGCCACTGTTCCCGGTGGCCGAGTCGCCGGGCCTGCTCGACGGTGCCGGAACCCCAGCGGTGGCCGAGGCGCCGCCCATGGTTCGTCTCGAATCGAGCCCCCGGGTCGCGCCGGCGCCGATCTTCGATGCCGACCCATCCCCCGGGAGCGGCTTCGACGGTTCATTCGGACCGGCCCCGAACCGCCCCATCGGCCCGAACACCACGATCATCAGCGACTCCACCCTCCGGTTGAACGTGGCCGGCCAGGACTACTCGTTCCTCCCGGGGGCCGAGATCACGGTCGGTCGGGACCCGGCCTGCCTGGTGCAACTTGACGAGCAGCACTCGCTGGTGTCCCGCCGCCATCTCCGGATCGACTACCGGGACGGCCATTGGTGGCTCGAGGACTTCTCAAGCAAGGGCACCTTCGTCAACCACCGGCAGATCAAGGGGCGGTACAAGGCCGAGGGGGCGTTCATCGTCAACCTCGGAGACGATGACGCCGGCACCCCGATGCGGGTCATCACCGCCGGTGAGCACCGAGTCCCCCGGAGCCGGACGCCCTACGCCGTCGGCGCACTGGCCGTCCTCACCATGCTGGCGATCGGGGCGATGGCTGTGCTGCTCACCGGTCGCGGTTCGACCGTTGTCGAGCCGGACTTCACCGCAGCCAAGAACTCGACGGTGATGCTCTTCGGCTTGGACGGCGGCCAGGGGTCGGGGTTCTTCGTCGCCGACGACCTGATCCTGACCAACCAGCACGTGGCGGTGCTCTCACCGCAGCTGCTCGTCGGGGTCAGTCGCCGGGCTGACGAGCCGGCCCAGATCGAGTACGCAACCGAGCTGGTGGCCAATCACCCATTCCTCGACATCGCGGTGCTCCGCATCGCCAGCCCGGCGACGATCACGGCGGACGGCCCGGTCATCTCGAATCAGCCGATCGGGGAGATCGGCCTGCCGCCGGTCACGATCGGGAACTCGGACGACGTCACGATCGGCGATGCCGTGTTCTCCACCGGTTTTCCGGGCCGGCTGACGATCACCAGCACCGACGAGACCGGCGCCCTCCGCCTTCCGTCGGTGGTGGCGACCAGCGGCGAGGCGGTCAACTTCACCATCTGGCCCGGCTGTTCCAACCCGGACTCCGCAGCGTTCATCCCGGCCGATTCGCCGCCGGGGGTTGCGTGCTCGGCCGACGGCGACATGGAGCGGGGCGTCCTCTTGTCCACGTTCTCCAGCGGCCAGGGGGCATCGGGGAGCGCCGTGTTCCACGACAACGAGGTGGTGGCGGTCGTCTACGCCGGGGCGGCCGATGAGGACAACGCCAGCCTGAACATCACGACCTCGGCGTTCTCGTCCTGGCTGTCTGACATCATCGCCGCCAACGGCTGAACGGCCGGCATCGGACCGACACCCGGCCGGCTGAGACGCCATCGTTGTCGCCACTGGCGGTGACACTACCGACACGGGCGGTGCCCTAGGCTCGCCCGAACCGACTAGCATGCCGTGCGGTACGGAGGAGCTTCGTTGCAGGTCAGCAACCTAGGAATCGACGGGCTGGAGGACATCCGCCAGATCGGGACCGGTGGGTCCTCGCGCGTCTACCGGGCCCGCCAGGTCGAGCTCGATCGCATCGTCGCCATCAAGGTCCTGAACCCCGGTCACGACCAGAACGTTGCGAAACGGTTCGACCGTGAACGCAAGGCGATGGGCCGCCTGTCGCTCCACGAGGGGATCGTTCCGGTCTACACCAGCGGCACCACCGACCATGGCGAGCCGTACCTGGTGATGCCGTACTACGCCAACGGCTCGCTGCAGGATCAGATCGACTCCGGCGCCCTCGACTGGGAGGCCGCCGTCGCCTTTATCGACGTGGCGGCCGAGACCATCGCCGAGGCCCACGACGAGGGCGTCGTCCACCTCGACCTGAAGCCGGCAAACATCCTGCTGACCAGCGCTGGCGCGCCCCGGATCGCAGACTTCGGCATCGCAAAGCTGACCACCGGCAATGCGGCGAGCGCCGGCACGACCGGCGGCGCCGCCTTCACCCCGGCCTACAGCGCCCCGGAGACGTTCCTGGATGGCGAGACCGGCCCGCCGTCAGACGTCTACGGCCTCGGGGCCACGCTGTGGGCGCTCCTGGTCGGACACCCACCGTTCCTCACCCCCGGCGACGACTCGAACCTGATGGCGGTCATCGGTCGGGTGGTCAACAACCCGGTCGGCGACCTCCGCCACTTCACGCCGGCCCCGATCTGCGACGTGATCGAGCAGGCGATGGCCAAGCAGCCGGAGGACCGCTACCAGACCGCCCGGGAGTTCAGCCTGGCCCTGAAGCAGGCGGCCGCCGAGTCGGCGGTCGAGCTCCCGCCGGCCGAGGAGCCCCGCCGCGGCACGATGTTCTTCCCGCCGACCACCGGCGGCGCCGCCGGTTCGCCGCCGGCCCCGGACACCCGGATCCAGACCCGGATCGACCCGGCGGACCTCCCACCGGTCGGCGTCACGAGCGCAGCCAAGGCCGCCGCTGCGGCGGTGCCGGCCGATGCCGCCGCTCGGCCACTCCTCCAGCAGACGGCGCAGCAGACCTCGGCCCCCATCGGGGCCGGCGCCCCGGCTCCCGCCCCGATCCTCGACCTCGATCGGTTCCGGATCGGGCCGATCCTGATCGGCATTGCGGTCTTCCTCGGCGTCGTCGGGGTGGCGTTCGTCGCCCTCGGCCGCTCCTCCCCGTCCGGCACCGAGACCGCAGCGGAAGAGGCGGCGGTCACGGTGACCATCCCCGCCGGGCCGAGCCTGAACGACGACGACGCCTCGACCGACCCGCTCGACCTCGGCGGCGCCGGCGACTCGGACGGCGCGTCCGTGTCGGCAACCACCACCACCGACGCCCCGACCACGACCGAGGCCGACGAGGACGAGGACGACGAGGCTGCGGTCACAACGACCGAGGCCGGGGACGACGAAGACGAAGAGGACGACGAGCCGACGACCACCGAGGTCGACGAGGACGAGACGACGACGACCGAGGAGGAGGTGACCACCACCACCGAGGCCGAGGAGCAGACGACGACGACCGAGGAGGAGGTGACGACCACCACCGAGGAACAGACGACAACCACCGAGGAACCGACCACCACCACCGAGGCCCCGGAGCCGCAGCCACCGACCGGACTGACCGCCCAGGTCGACGGCGACGAGGTGACGCTGAGCTGGAGCGCCCCGGCGAACGGCCCGACCCCGTCGACCTACCGGGTCTACCGGAACGGCAGCATCGCAGGCCAGACCGGTGGTGCGACCTCGTTCACCGACGATGGGGTGCCGGCCGGCACCCACCAGTACACGGTGCGCTCGATCGCCGACAACCGCAGCTCGGACGACAGCGCACCCCAAACGGTCACCGTGGCCGATCCGACCCCCGGCCCACCGGTGGTCACAGCCAGCGGGACCCCGTCGAGCAACTCGGTCGAGCTCACGTTCTCGGCCGACCAGTGCTTCACCCGGTACCGGCTGAGCGCGGTACCGACCGGGCCCGGCGATGCGCCACTCCCGGTCATCAAGAACCTGGCCCCGGCGTGCGAGACCGGAGCCAAGGACACGATCCTCGGGCTGAGCCCGGGGACGACCTACACGATCAACGTCAAGGTCTGGAGCGAGGCCGACGTCGACGGGACGAGGCAGCTGACCATCACCACCGGCAGCTGAGCCACCGGGGCGGTTCGAGTCATCGGGCGGGGAGGAGCCAGCCGACCTCATCGCGACCGGATCCATCGGTGGCAGCCGTGCCGGCTCGATGCCGTGACAACAACGTTCCACAGGGGTACTAGCGAACCGACGGTCGAATGTCACGTGACTTTTTGGTGGTGATCGGATCGCGGTTCTGTCAACCCGCGGACACCGCCTGGGGTGGGCAGTACAGTCGCCGTGGGCAGATTCCAGCAAGCAAAGGTGACACAACCGGATGGGCACTACTACGGCAACGATCGCGTACTGCGAACACGGCGAGGTCATGGCAGCGTGCCTGGAGTGTCTCGCCATGCCGAAGAAAGTGGTCC
>JBCCFN010000245.1:0-8095 GCA_039029715.1 Actinomycetota bacterium
CACCCGTCACCACCGGCTCATCATCCGCCGCATCATCACCAGACGACAGGTCCTCGAACCCAACACCCGTCACCACCGGCTCATCATCCGACAGATCCTCGAATCCGATACCGCTCACCGCGGGCTCCGGGTCGTCGGCCGGCGGCGCAGGATCGGGGGTCGGCGCAGCGGACGGCGCCGGTTCAGCGGCCGGCGCCACCGCTGCGGGGGCCGGCGTAGGCACCGCAGCGGAAGCGGCAACGACCGGCGGGGCCGCAGTGGTGTCCGGGACCGGCCCGCGGCGCCAGAAGAAGATCCGGTGACGGGGACCCCGTTCCAATCGCTTCTGCTCCTCCTCGGCCGCCAGGCGGGCTGCGGCGTCCTCGCTGAGGATCCGAAGCCGCCCGAAGATGCAGCTCCACTCGATGTCGAGGGTCGGCAGATCGGAGGTGTCGTCGTGATCGGGTACGTCGACCATCGAGGCGGCAAGCAGCGCCATTCCCGACGGCCGGACCTCCGCACCGTCTGGCAGAATGAACGTGGCCGACCCCAAGAACACGGTGACCGACATCTTCAGCTTCTCCTTGTCGTCGACGAAGGAGTGGGTCATGTCGAGATGGCAGGTCCCGAGCACCGCAAGGACCGAGGACCGACTGGCCAGGCGCCAACGACCGGTCCGACGGCATCGACCGAGAACGGCCAGCATCTTGGTCGGTTTTGGCTTGGCCACAGGGCACCCCGGGTCGAGAAACGAGACCTGACGGTCTCCTCCCTTACTCGGACCGAATGCGGCCGCCATTAACCAATCGCAGAACAAACCCTCGGATCAAGCCGGTCACCACCGCATAGCCTGTGGCGGTGCGCGTCCTGCTGATCTATCTGACGAACTTCCTGCTGACCTCGTCGCTCGGTGTGGTGTTCGTGTTCCTGGAGGACGTCCAGGACGACAACGGGCTCGCCGACTGGGAGCTGGGGGTGATCGTGGCCACCGGCTTCGGCGCCGCCCTGGTCGCCCAGCTCCTCCTGTCCCCCCTGGCCGACCGGGGCCGGACCAGGCCACTGGCCGTCGCCGCCCTGGCCGCCGGCATCGTCGGCCCGGTCGGATTCGCATTCGGCACCACCATGCCGATGCTCGCCGCGAGCCGGGGTCTGGCCGGGATCGGGCTCGGTGTGTTCGGGCTGCTTGCCCGCAAGGCCCTGCTCGGGCTCGACACCGCTGGCGGCGGGGCCAAGCTGGGGATCCTGCTGTCGACTGCGGTCGGCGGGTTCATCCTGGGGCCGGTCATCGGGGCGGTGCTGGAGCCGCTCGGGTTCCCGGCCCCGTTCCTGTTCGTCTCGACCGCATTGGCCCTGGTCGGCGTCCCGGCCACCGCCATCATCCTCCGAACCGAGATCGCCGCAACCCCGGTGGACTACAGCGACCTTGGCCGGCTCCTGGCCAGACCGAAGGTCCAGGCCGCCATGCTGGTCAACATGGTGGTGTTCGGGTTCATCGGGGTGTTCGACGTGACGATCGACCGGTTCCTGACCGAGCTCGGTGCGTCAACGACCCAGGTCGCCATCATGATCATCATCGTCGGTGGGCCACTGCTGGTGTTCCCACGGATCGCCGGAAACCTGGCGGAGCGGTACGGGGCGGCAACCATCATGTTCCCCGGCCTGATCCTGCTGGTCCCGGCCATGGTCGGCTACGGATTCGCCGGTTCGCTGGTGGTCGCCGCGGCCTGTGGCTTCCTCCACGGCTGCAACGAGTCGTTCGCCTCGGTCAGCGCCCAGGTCCAGGTACTGGAGGTCAGCGGGGTCGAACGGGCCGCCGTCGGTTCAGCCCTGTTGGAGACGGCCGGCCTCATCGCCGCCACGCTCGCGGCCGCGATCGCCCCGATCGTGTACGGGAGCTACGGCCCCCGCACCCTCTACGTCGGGACCGCCGTGATCGGGGCGGCCACCGGCCTGATCGCCTATGTCAGGACCCGCCAGGGTTCGGACATACCGTTGACGGCGGCGGCTCCGCTCACTCCTCCCGCATGACCTGCACGTCGTGGGGGTGGCTCTCCCGGAGGCCGGCCCCGGTGATCTTGGTCAGCCGGGTCTTGGTCCGGAGGTCCTCCAGGTTGGCGGCGCCGGCGTAGCCCATGCCGGACCGCAGGCCGCCGACCAGCTGCCCGACCAACTCGCCGAGTGAGCCGGCGTAGCGGACCCGGGCCTCGACCCCCTCGGCAACGTGCTTGCCGGGCGCCTGGCCCGAGCCGTACCGATCGGCGGCTCGGCCCCGCATGGCCCCGGCCGAGCCCATGCCCCGGTAGGTCTTCCACATCGACCCGTCGACCAGCTCCAGCTCCCCCGGCGCTTCGTCGACCCCGGCCAGGGCGTTGCCGAGCATCACCGCATCGGCGCCGGCGACGAAGGCCTTCACGATGTCTCCCGAGGTCACCACCCCGCCATCGGCGATCACCGGGATACCGAGCGGACGGGCGACCTGGGCCGACTCGTAGATGGCGGACAGCTGGGGCATGCCGGCGCCGGCGACGATCCGGGTGGTGCAGATCGATCCGGCCCCGACGCCGACCTTGATCACGTCGGCCCCCGCCCCGATCAGAGCCTCGGCCCCCTCGGCGGTCACCACGTTGCCGCCGACCACGATCGTGTCCGGCCACTTCTGCTTCAACGTGTGGACCGTGTCGACCACTCCCCTGGTGTGGCCATGGGCGGTGTCGACAACCAGCAGGTCGACCCCGGCCGGGATCAGGCCCTCGGCCCGCTCGATGGCGTCGGTCACCCCGACGGCAGCGCCGACACGGAGGCGACCCTCCCCGTCGAGCGAGGCGTGGGGCTTCTCGATCCGCTTGTTGATGTCCTTGACCGTGATCAGGCCCTCGAGCCGACCATCGTCGTCGACGAGCGGCAGCTTCTCGATCCGGTGCTCGTGGAGGATGGCGACCGCCTGGTCGAGCGAGGTCCCGACCGGCGCGGTCACCAGGTTTCGGGAGGTCATGAAGTCCGTGACCGGGCGAATCTCCTCGGCCTCGGTGCAGAATCGAACATCACGGTTGGTCAGGATCCCGACCAGGCGATGCTCGTCGTCGACGATCGGCACCCCCGAGATGCTGTGGCGGGCCATGATCTCCTCCGCGTCGGCCAGGGTGGCCGTCGGAGGCAGGCTGACCGGATCGGTGATCATGCCGGCCTGGGCTCGTTTGACCCGATCGACCTCGGCGACCTGGGCCTCGATCGACAGGTTGCGGTGGAGGATGCCGATACCACCCTCCCGGGCCAGCGAGATGGCCAGCGGGGCCTCGGTCACCGTGTCCATCGCCGCCGACAGCAGGGGCACCCGGAGCTCCATCCCGGCCAAATCGGTGGTGGTCGTCACCTCGTTCGGCAGGACCTCGCTCCACCCCGGGACGACCAGGACGTCGTCGAAGGTCAGGGCTTCGAGGCCCCCGAGCAACTCGTGGTTTCCGTCAGCCATGCGCTTCTCCGTTCACGTCTGGTCGGTGCCCTTCCGTGTCAGGTCCTGGTCCACTGGCGCCCCAGGACCGTTCCGATACTTTCTACCAACAACCGGTGCTCCACCTGGTGGACCCGAGCCTCGAATCGCTCCAGGGTGTCCCCGTCCCGGAATGGGATCTCCTCCCAGGCGATCACCGGGCCGTCGTCCACGCCCTCATCCGGGACGTGATGGACCATCACCCCACCGGAGGTGACCTCGCCCCGCTCCCAGGCCTGGAAGGCGGACTCGATGGCGCCAAGCCCGGGGAAGGCCCCGGGCTTGGCCGGGTGGAGGTTGATCACCGGGTGATGGGCCAGGAACGTCCCGGTCAGCAGGCGATTCCAGCCGGCCAGAACCACCAGGTCGGCCCCGGCCAGGGTTGCCTCGTAGGCCAACTCACGGTCGTACTCGGTCCGGTCCCGACCGGGGTGGGGCAACACGGTGGTCGGGACGCCGGCCGCCGCCGCCCGCTGCAGGGCATAGGCGTCCGGGTCGTTTGAGATGACAAGCACCACGGAGGCATCGAGCGTCAGCCCGGCCGGCCCGGCGGCACCGGTCGGTGATTGCCCACAGGCATCGAGGATGGCCTGGAGGTTGGTGCCGGATCCCGACACCATGACCACCAGCCGGGCCGGCTCAGTGGAGGGCAACGCCCTCGCCCTCCACCACCCGGCCGATGACCCGGGTCTGCTCGGGGATGGTGGCCTGGGCCCGCTCCAGATCTTCGGGGGCCACGATGGCGACCATCCCGATCCCCATGTTCAGGATCTGGTGGGCCTCGATCTTGTTGAGGCCGGCCAGGCCGACCAGGAACTTGAACAGCGGCGGTCGTGGCCACGATGCGGTGTCGATCACGGCCCCGCAGCCCGGTGGCAGGACCCGGGGCAGGTTGTCGACCAGCCCACCGCCGGTGATGTGGGCCAGGCCCTGGATCAGATCGGCGTCGAGGGCGGCAGACAGCGGACCGAGATAGGAGCGGTGGACCGCCAGCAGGGCCTGGCCGATCGTCTCGCCGGTCGACCCGGGCAGCGCGATGGCCAGATCGGTGCCGGACAGCACCTTGCGGGCCAGGGAGTAGCCATTGGTGTGGAGTCCGGACGAGCCGAGGCCGAGCAGCACGTGCCCGGGCTCGATCGTTGGTCGAGGAAGCAGCCTCGACCGATCGACCACCCCGACCAGGGTGCCGGCGATGTCGACCGCGCCGGAGGTCAGGACGTCCGGCATCTCCGCCGTCTCGCCGCCGAGCAGGACGCAGCGGGCCTCCCGGCAGGCCTCGGCCATGCCGCCGACGATCCGGGCCACGATCTCCGGATCGAGGTCGGCTGCGGCGACCGTGTCGAGGAAGAACATCGGCCTGGCCCCCTGGACCAGGACGTCATTGATCCCGTGGTTGACGATGTCGGCCCCGACCGACTCCCAGGAGTCCATCTGCTCGGCGAGCACGGTCTTGGTCCCGACACCGTCGGTGGTGGCGACAAGCAGCGGATCGGACATCCCGGCAAGCGACGACAGGTCGAACACCCCGCCGAAACTCCCGAGGCCGCTGACCACCCGCTCGTCGTGGGTCGACAGCACCGACTCGGCGATCCGGGAGGTGGCGTCCGCGGCCGCGGCGAACGACACCCCGGCTCGGGCGTAGGCGTCGCCGGGGTCATCGCTCTCGGCCGTGGCCCTGGTGACGTACCGATGCCCGATGTCGCCCCTGGCGAACAGCTGGTCGTTGACGATCTTGTCGACCACGCCGTACGCCCGATCGAGCGCCTCGGCCAGATCGGCCCCGGTGCCGGTCACGGACAACACCCGGCCGCCGGCGCTGACGACGACGTCGTCTTCCAGTGCGGTCGAGGCGTGGATCACCTCGACGCCCGGTGGAAGATCGACCTCGGGGATCGGGACGCCGATCGCCGGCGACGTCGGGTAGCCCTTCGCCGCCACCACCACGGTTGCGGCGGTGGCCCCCTCGACCCGCTCGACCGTGACCTCCCCAAGTCGACCGACCGCAGCGGCCGCCATCAGCTCCAGGGGATCGGACCCGATAAGGGGCAACAGGACCTGGGCCTCGGGGTCCCCGAAGCGGCAGTTGTACTCGATCAGGCGGGGCCCATCCTCGGTGAGCATGACCCCGGCGTAGAGCACGCCGACATAGGGGCTGCCCTCCTCGGCCATCCCGGCGACCGCGGCATCCAGGAACCGCTGCACCAGCTCCGGCTCGAGCTCCTCGGTCCCGGGGACCGGGGCGAAGGCCCCCATGCCACCGGTGTTGAGGCCGGTGTCTCCCTCGCCGACCCGCTTGTGGTCCTGGGCGGTGCCGATCGGGATCACGACCGACCCGTCTGCGATGCCGAACAGCGAGAGCTCCTCACCCTCGAGCCGCTCCTCGAGGACCACGGTCGCGCCGGCGTCACCCATGGTGCGGTCGGCCAGCAGACCGTAGATGGCCCGCTCGGTCTCGACCCTGGTCTCGGGAATGATCACGCCCTTGCCCGATGCCAGGCCGTCGGCCTTGACCACGACCCGCCGGTCGAACCGATCGAGCCACTCGATGGCAGATGCGACATCGGTGAACGACTCACACACCGGGCCGGGGATGTCGTGACGGGCGGCAAAGGCCCTGGCGAACGACTTCGACCCCTCCAGGCGGGCGGCATGGGCCGACGGGCCGAAGCAGGCGACACCGGCGGCCCGGAGCGCATCCGACAGACCGGCGACCAGGGGGGCCTCGGGCCCGACGATCACCAGGTCGATGTCGTGGCGCTCGCAGTGGTCGACCACGGCCCCGTGGTCCCCGCTGTCGAGGTCCACGTTCCACTCGGCGGTGCCGGCGTTGCCGGGGGCCACCTGCAGGCTCCGCAGCAGCGGCGAGCTGGCGACGGCGCCGGCGATGGCGTGCTCCCGGCCCCCCGATCCGATCAGCAGGACGTTCAATTCAGTGCTCAACCCAGTACTCCGTCGAATCGCTGCTTCGAACCGCCAAGCGTCAGCTGCACCGGAACCGGATAGTCACCGGTGAAGCAGGCGTTACAGTACCCGTCGTCTCGGCCGAGCGCCTTCATCATGCGGTTGACCGAGAGGAACCCGAGACTGTCTGCGCCGATGTGATCACTGATCTCCGGCACCTGGAGCTGGTGGGCGATCAGCTCGTCGTAGGTCCCCATGTCGACCCCGAAGAAGCAGGGGTGGGACACCGGGGGGCAGGTGATCCGGACATGGACCTCGGTGGCCCCGGCGTCCCGGATCAACCGGATCAGCTGATTGGACGTCGTGCCCCTGACCAACGAGTCGTCGACCACGATCACCCGGCGCCCGGCGATGTTCTCCGGCAGCGTGTTGAACTTGAGGGCCACACCCTGGCGCCGGAGTTCGTCCGTCGGCTCGATGAAGGTCCGGCCGATGTAGCGGTTCTTGACGAACCCCTCGTTGTATGGGATGCCGGACACATTGGCGTAGCCGATGGCGGCCGGCATCGAGGAGTCCGGGACGGGGATGACGACGTCCGCGTCGACCGGGTGCTCCCTGGCCAGTTCCTCCCCGAGGTTCTGGCGGGCCTGGTGGACCGGCAGCCCATCCCAGGTGGCGTCCGGCCGGGAGAAGTAGATGTGTTCGAACGTGCAGCGGGCCTGTTGCTCCCTGGCCGGCACACCCTGCATGACCCGGGCGATCGAGCCCTGGAGGACGACGACCTCGCCCGGCTCGATCTCCCGGCAGGACTCACAGCCGAGGGTCCGGAGCGCTCCGGTCTCTGACGCCACCACGTGTCCGCCGGACGGCAGCCGCCCCATCGACAGGGGGCGGAACCCCCACGGGTCCCTGGCGGCGATGACCTTGGTCCCGGCGATGATGACCAGGGAGAACGCCCCCTCCCAGCTCGGCATGACGCTGACCAGCCGCTCCTCCCAGGTCGCCCCCTCGGCTCCGGCCAGCATCAGGGCCAGGACCTCGGAGTCCGAAGACGACTGCAGCCCGGCCCCCCGCTCGAGCAGGGTGGTACGGAGCCGGTCGGCGTTGACCAGGTTGCCGTTGTGGGCGACCCCGAGCGGGCCGTGGATCGTCTCGACGACATAGGGTTGGACGTTCCGCTCGCTGTTGGAGCCCGTGGTCGAGTACCGGGTGTGGCCGATGGCCAGACTGCCGACCAGGGGGTCGAGGGTGCCGGGCTGGAACACCTGGTTGACCAGGCCCTGGCCCTTGTGGAGCCGGACCGCCCGGCCATCCGACACGGCGATGCCGGCCGCCTCCTGGCCTCGATGCTGGAGGGCGTAGAGGCCGAAGAAGGCCGACCTCGCCACGTCGTCGCCGGGGGTGGCGATCGCCAGCACCCCACATTCCTCGGTTGGCCGATCGAGCTCCATCCAGCGGTCCTCCCTAGCTACGTGCCATGCACGGCGGATCGATGTCTGTGGTGGCCGGCCCTCATGGTGCGGGCTCGACGGTGGTGGTCTCGGTCAGCACCGGGGCCAGGTTGGCCTCGATGCGGGGGCCGACCGGTGTGGCCCCGGGGACGAAGGTCGTCCCGGTCAGGGCTTCGTACAGCTGGACGTACCGGGCCGAGGTCTCGGCCCACACCTCGGCCGGGAGCTCCGGCGGCGGTCCGTCCCCCCCATAGCCGACGGCCTTGAGGGCCAGCCG
>JBCCFN010000246.1:0-8088 GCA_039029715.1 Actinomycetota bacterium
ACTGCCGGCCCGGTTCGAGGAGGCGATCACGGTGGCCGCCGGCTATGCGCCCTCCGGCGGCAACGCCCAGCCGTGGACCTTCGAGCTGACAGCCGACTCGTTCGTCGTTCGGGCGGTGGCGCCCGGGGTCGGGATGGACATCAAGGGCCGAGGGACCGCGGTGGCCTGCGGCGCAGCGGCCCTCAACGCCGCCATCGTCGCCGCAGACCATCACCGCCATGACGGTGGGACCGCTCCGGCCGATCTTGCGACCACGACGATCGATCTGGACCGCGGGGCACTCGCGGTGACGATCCCGCTCGGCGACCGGCGGTACCCGGAGCTGGCCGAACTGGCGCCGCTGATCACCAAGCGGGTGACGAACCGTCGAGCGGACCGCCGGCCCAACCCGATCGATGACGCCGTTGTCGACTGCCTGGCCGCGGTGGCCGAACCGTGGCAGGCCACGGTCCACCATCTGGCCGGGGAACGGCTGGCGGCATTGGCCCCGGCCTGGGCCGAAGCCGATCGGCTACGGTTCCTCGACCCTCGGCTCCACCGGGAGATGTTCGGCGAGCTTCGACGTCCGGGCCGGGATCCGCTGGCCGACGGCCTCGACGAGCGGACGATGGAGTGGGACCGCTCCGACCTGGCCAAGCTGGCCATTCTCAGACGGGCAGACGTTGCCGACCGCCTCCGAGCCTGGGACGCCGGACACCAGGTCGGCCGCCAGACCGCGACCCACCTGCAGGCGGCAGCCGGGCTGATGATCGTCACCGTCGCCGGGTCCGGGCCGGACGACTACGTCCGGGGCGGGATGGCGCTCCAGCGGGTGTGGTTGGAGGCGACCAGGCTGCGGCTGGGGCTCCAGCCGATGAGCCCGGTGTTCGGCTACGCCCAGTCCCGCCGGGAGTTGACCGAACTGCTCGGCGACCGGGCAGGGGCAGCCCTCGACGAGCACCGGCGCCAGGTCGACGAGCTGATCGGGCTGGGGGCCGACGATCGGTTCATCCTGGCCCTCAGAGTCCACCGGGCCGGACCACCGAGCGCCATCAGCGATCGCCGCCCGGACCGGCAACCGATCAACCTGGAGCCGTTGCCGCTGGTCGAGCGTCAGCCGGCGACATGAGCGACCCGGCCACTGCCGGGACGGCGCCGACCACGGTGGTCATCGGTGGCGGACCCACCGGGTTGGCACTGGCCATCTTGCTGGCCTCGGATGGCACCCCGGTGTCGGTGTATGAGCGCCGGCCGGACCCTCGATCGACGGTTGCCCCGACCGGGCGATCGATCAACCTGACCCTGTCGGAGCGGGGCCTGTCCATCCTGGGTCGCATCGGGCTCCGGGCCGAGACCGAGGCCCTGGCCATGCCCCTGGCCGGGCGAATCATCCACACCGACCGCATGCGTTTCGTACCCTACGGCGACGCCGCAGCCCACGCGATCCACTCGATCCCTCGTGCCGCCCTGCACCGGCTGCTCCTTGAGCGGGCCGAACACGATCCGAGGATCTCGATCCACCACGACCGGGCGCTCCAGGACGTGGACCTCGACCGCCGTCGACTGACCTTCTCCGGGACCAGCGGCCGACGGTTTGACGTCGACTATGGCCTCGTCGTCGGCGCAGACGGTGCCGGGTCCGCCCTGCGGGCCGCGATGGTGGCGGCCGGCCACACGCTGACCGTCGAGACCACGTTGGACATCGGCTACAAGGAGCTCCGGATCGAGCCGGACGCTGGTGGTCGACACCGGCTGGTACCGCTCGCCCTCCATCTCTGGCCAGCGGGCGACAGCGTGCTGCTCGCATTCGCCAACCGCGACGGCAGCTTCACCGCATCGCTGTTCCTGCCCCGGGCCGGGGAGGACAGCCTGGCGTCGTTGACCAACGCAGCGGCCGTTGACCGCTACTTCGGCGAACGCTTCGGCTCGGTCTGCGAACTCGATCCTGGCCTGGCGGACCAGTTCCTCGACGCCCCCGCAAGCCATCTCCGAACCGTCGGGGTCGACGGCTGGACCATTGGAGACTCGGCCTGCCTGGTCGGCGACGCCGCCCACACGCTCGCGCCGTTCTACGGCCAGGGTCTCAACCTGGCCCTGACCGGGGCGGCCCTGCTGGCCGACCGACTGAGGGCCGGCGATGGCACCGGCGCCGACCGGGCCGTCGCCCTCCGGTCCTATGCGGACACCCAGCAGCCAGACGCTGCCGTCATCGCCGAGCTGGCGCTGGCCAACTACGCCGAGCTCCGGGCCGGGCGATCGACCGGGCGCGGGGCCACGGCCCAACGCCCGGGCCTCGAAATGCCCTCGGGCCTGGCACCGGGCCTGATCGCCACCGAGTACCAGCTGGTGGCCTTCACCACGATGCCGTTCGTCGAGATCCGGGGCTATCTGGCGGCCCAGGACCGGCTGCTGCAACGGCTTGCGGCGGCCGGCGACCGGCCGGATGAGCGGGAACGGATCGTCGCCGAGCTGCAGCGGCTTGCCACATCGGATCGAGAGTTCGTGCCCGGCCGCTAAAGACAGACGCCGGGGTGCCGAACGGTCAGGCGGGGAGATGAACCGCCGCTACCGCCGTGAGGCCGAGGTCCCGCGATGTCTGATGCAACTCCCCCCGAGCCGATCGAGGACGAAGCCACCCGACTGGCCTCGCTGATCACCGAGATCGCAACCGAGCTGATGGGGGTCGGCCACGGCGACGCCCAGGCCGCAACCGATCTGTCGCTCCAGAGGCTGCGGCACTTCTTCGGGGTGACCCACGTGTTCCTCCGCCGCCACGACCTGTTGAGACGGGTGTCGATCCTGGTCGGCGACGAGCCGCCGCGGGAGGTCATCCCCGACCCCGACCCGCTGTACGAGGTCCCATTCGACAGCGACCCGGTGTTCGCCGCCAGCGAGCATATGAAGGAACCGATGGTTGTCTATCCGGAGCAGTCCGAGGACCTGGACAAGCGCCTGGAGGAGGCCTCCGGCCAACCCCAGATCACGGTGGCCAGCGTGCCGTTGGTTCGGGGGCCAGACACGGTCGGCGCCCTCGGCCTCGTCCACTACGGGATGCGGTTCTGGAGCGACCCGGAGATCCGGGCCCTGACCGCCATCGCCACCCTGTTCGCCCAGATGTGGGCCAGGCTCGACGCCGAGCAACAGGTGATCCGCCAGGCCTACTACGACAGCCTGACCGACCTCCCGAACCGGTCCCGGCTGGTCGAGGACATCGACCGGCTCCCGTCCGAGCGGCGGGCCTCGCTGCTGGTGCTCGACATCGACAACATGAAGGTCATCAACGACGGGCTCGACTTCGAGGCCGGCAACAACTTCATCCGGGCCACCGCGGATCGTCTCCGACAGGCCACCAGGCCAGACGACGTGGTTGCCAGGCTGCAGGGGGACCAGTTCGCCATCCTGATCCGCGACCTGCCGCCGGACCACGTCGACGGCATCGCCCTCCGGCTGGTGACCGACCTGGCGGCTGCGCTCGACATCGACGGGCTGAGCCTCGCCCGTTCGATCAGTATCGGCGTGGCCCACAACTCGGTCAGCGACTCCAACGGGGATCTGATCACCGAGGCCCAGGCCGCCCTGCACCAGGCCAAGCTCCGGGGCAAGAAGCGGGCCGTGACCTTCGACGCCACGATGCGGTCCGAGGTCCTCGAGCGGTTCGAGACCGAGCTGGAGCTCCGCCGTGCCCTCGACAACGACGAGCTGACCCTCCACTACCAGCCGGAGGTCGACCTGGAGACCGGGCGGATCCTCGCCGTCGAGTCGCTGGTTCGTTGGAACCACCCGACCCGGGGGCTCCTGTCGGCCGGGGCGTTCATCGAGACTGCGGAACAGAGCGGGTTGGTGGTCGAGATCGGTGACTTCGTGCTCCGGGAGGCGATCCGCCAGCTGTCGGTCTGGAGCGCAGACCACCCCGAGCTCGAGATGTGGATCAACATCTCACCGGCCCAGCTGATGAGCCGGGACCTGCCCGAGCAGATCGGCGAGCTGCTCACCGAGTTCGGGGTCGAGCCGTACCGGATCTGCCTCGAGGTGACCGAACACAGCGTCCTCGACGACATCCAGTTCACCAAGGGCACGCTCCGGACCCTGCGGGAGAGCGGATTGAAGCTGGCGCTCGACGATTTCGGCACCGGCTACTCGTCGATGAAGCAGCTGAAGAACCTGCCGATCACGACGCTCAAGATCGACCGGACGTTCGTGTCCGGGGTCGGCACCTCGGAGTACGACTCGGCGATCGTCGACGCCGCCATCACCCTGGCCGAGGCGTTCGGACTGACCACCGTGGCCGAGGGGATCGAACAGCCGGAGCAGATCACCGAGTTGCGGAGCCGGGGCTGCCGGGTCGGTCAGGGGTTCTACATGGCCCGGCCGGCGGACGCCGAGACCGTCACCGGACTGCTGCCGAACCCGATCGAACTGCCAGAGCTGGCGACCCTCAACGGCGCCGGCTGAGGCGTCATGTATCTACGGCCGGACTGGGTCGTCTCTCCAACAGGGGTTGCAACCGCCGTAGCCCCCCGCATCTCTGGAGGGAACCACCATGTCCGCACCTGTCGATCTGCAGGGGAAGAAGCCGGTCGCCGCTGACGACCGATACGAGTACACCAACGCCTACCTCGACGAGGAGCTGTCGTTCGAGCCGGTCGAGGACGAAGTCGTCGCCTCGTTGACCGGGAGCGACGAGACCGCGTCGATCCGATCGCTCAACGCCGACGACCGCTCGGCGATCAAGCTGGTCGAGCCCGACCGGGGGTTCGCCATCCTCGAGGTCTCTGCACCGGACGTCGCAGACGACCTGGAGGCCGGCCTCCGCTCCGCCGCCGCCGGCAATGCCACCGGTGGCAACGTGCTGCCGGTGATGAAGGACGCAGACGGCAACCGTCGCTACTTCATGCCGGACGAATTGACCGTCCAGTTCCTGGAGGAGGTAAGCGAGGACGACGCGCTGGCCGTCATCGCCGAGCACGGGTCGACCGTGGTCCAGGCCCACCGGACCACCGGCTACTACACGATCTCGGTCCCGGAGGGGAAGGGGATGTTCGAGACGCTGCGGGTGTTCGCCTCGCTCGACACCGTCGAGTTCGCCGAGCCGAGCGAGATCGGCATCGACGACGCCCTGGCGGTGATCGACGAGCCGGAGCTCGGCAACGGCGCCATCGACCTGGATCTGCTGGAAGGGCTGGACACCGACCCCGAGATCGTCGTCGACGACGAGCCGATCGTCGAGCCCGGCCTGGACACCGCGTCGGTGACCGAGCCGATGTTCAATCGGCTCTGGGGGCTCCGCAACGTCGGCCAGACCCTGGACGGCGTGACCGGTACCGTCGACTCGGATATCGACGGCTCCCTGGCCTGGCGCATCCAACGGGGTAGCCCGAACGTCGTCGTCGCCGTCCTCGACACCGGGGCCGACCTGGATCACCCGGATCTGGCCCCCCGGCTCCTCCCCCGGGGCGGCGCCGACTGGGACTTCGCAGACCCGGCGGACAGCGTCCCGACCGACGCCGGCGACCATGGCTCCCACGTGGCCGGCACCGCGGTGGCGGCGTCAAACGGCACCGGCATGGTCGGGGTCGCCCCCGGCGCCCGACTGATGCCGCTGCGAATCAACCTGACCGCCGGCATGAACGCCAACCGGGCAGACGCCATCAACTACGTGGCCGACCGGGCCCGGGCCGAGGCCGCCACCCGCAATCGCTACGTGATCAACTGCAGCTGGCGGGCCAGCGGCAACATCAGCGCCATCCTCCGGGCCATCCGGCGGGCGGTTGCCCGCAACGTCGTGGTCGTGTTCGCCGCCGGCAACTCCAACCGTGACATGGACGTCCAGCCCCAGTTCCCTGGTGCCTACCCCGAGGTGATCTCGGTGGCCGCCACCGACCAGTCCGACCGCCGAGCCTCGTTCTCCAACTTCGGGTCGACCATCGACGTGTCTGCACCGGGGGTCAACATCTGGTCGACGGTTCCGAACGACACCCACGGCTACAAGGACGGCACCTCGATGGCGGCCCCCCACGTGGCCGGGCTGGCCGCCCTGATCTGGTCCCGGAACGAGACGCTGTCTGCGGCCGAGGTCCGCGACATCATCGAGTCGACAACCGACGACATCGACGCCGGGAACCCGGGGTTCGCCGGCAAGCTCGGCACCGGTCGGATCAATGCCTATCGAGCGCTCCGGAACACCCCGGCGCCGGTCCGTCGACCGGCGATCGCCCGGACGCTGGCCTTCCCCCAGGTGAACGCCGGATCGAGCACCGGGCTGGCCTTCGCTCCGCAGTTCTGGTTCTTCTGGCGAGGCATCCGCCCGGCCGTACTGTTCCTGACCCAGCAGGCCGGCAGCGAGCGGGTCTACTTCCTGAATCCGATCACCGGCGCCGTCGGCCACAGCGTCGACCCGGCGGCCAACGACACCGTCGGGTCCCTGTCCTGGGACGCCGGGCAGATCTGGATGGCCAACGTGACCACCGGCTCCGGGTCGATCAACCGGGTCAACCCGTACAGCGGTGCACTCGTGTCCTCGATCCCGGCCCCGGCCGGACGAGGTGAGGGCATGGTCCACGACGGGGCCCGGCTCTACTACTCGACCCAGAACCGGATCCACGTCCTGTCCCCGAGCACCGGGGCCGTCGTCAGCTCGTTCATCCCGCCCGGCGGTCCGGTGCGGGCGCTGGCGGCCGGCGGCGGCAAGCTGTTCCTCGGCGACTCGACAAACGGTGTGATCCGGGTCCTCGACGCCGGGACCCGGATCGAGCAGGTCATCCTGGAGGCCCCGGGCGGCGGTGACCGTCAGGTCGAGGGTCTGGCCTACGATCCGGCCCGCCGTGAGCTGTACGTCGCCAACCAGAGCGAGAACCGGATCTACGTGATTCGGGCCTGAGCCGGCCCGACCCGGCGATCTCCACCGCTGCCGATCTCCACCGCTGCATGGCGCGGCCGGCGGCTGAGGGCGTCACCGGGCCGGATTGGACCATGATCCGGCCCGGTGGCGTAGTCTCTCCCCCGTGAATCCCACACAGCGGTGGATCGGCGGCATCATCATCAGCGTCCTGCTCGGCGCCGGCCTGGCGTGGGCCGGGAGCCAGAGCGGGGCCACAGCAGGCGGGATCGGGGTGTTCGCCATCTGCGTCGGCTGGGCGTACCTGATCAACTGGATCGTCTTCGTCCCGTCCTATACGAACCGGACCGAGAAGTTCTTCGATCTCACCGGCTCCCTGACCTACCTGTCGGTCATCGCCCTCGCCCTCATCCTGTCGAGCGACCTCGACGCCCGGGCCTGGCTGGCCGCGGCGATGGTCACGGTGTGGGCGGTCCGGCTCGGCACCTTCCTGTTCCGTCGGATCAGCAAGGACGGCAAGGACGGCCGATTCGACAAGATGAAGCACGACTTCTGGCAGTTCCTGATGACCTGGACCATCCAGGGCCTCTGGGTCTCGTTGACCCTGGCCGCCGCACTGTCGATCATCACGGCCGACGAACGGGTGGACCTCGGCGTCGTCGGGATCATCGGGCTGGTGGTCTGGCTGGTCGGCTTCGTGATCGAGGTGGTGGCCGACGGCCAGAAGAGTGCGTTCAAGGCCGACCCGGCCAACGCCGGGCGGTACATCACCTCCGGGCTGTGGTCGTGGTCCCGCCACCCCAACTACTTCGGCGAGATCACGCTCTGGACCGGCATGGCGATCCTGGCCATCCCCGTCCTTGACGGCTGGCGTTGGATCGCCCTGATCTCGCCGGTGTTCGTGTTCTTCCTGCTGACCCGGATCAGCGGCATCCCCATGCTGGAACGCCGGGCGGAGAAGCGGTGGGGCGACGAGCCGGAGTTCCGGGCCTACACCGACGGGACCTCGGTCCTGGTGCCGCTGCCGCCCCGTCGTTCCTAGGCGCCAAGCGGACGGACCGGGCGGCTGGGCCGGTCAGTCCGAGTTGAACCGTTCCCTGGCCTCGATCGACTCGGTGAAGGTCCGGCTGAGCGCGCTCTGGTCGTAGTCGGCGAATGAGCTCGCCCGGTGCAGGGCGTTGGCGGTGGCGTTGACCGCCTCCTTGACCATCTGGACCGCGGCGGCCGCGCGCACGTTGGGATCCGGGTCCTCGAGGCGCGCCACGAGCGCGGGC
>JBCCFN010000247.1:0-8013 GCA_039029715.1 Actinomycetota bacterium
CCCCAGACGCTGCAAGCAGCGGTGATCCTCGGCTACATCTCGGCGGTCTTCGGCCTGCTCGGCATCCGGTTCTTCCCGATGCTGTTCGTCTACATCGGGCTCGGCGCAGGGGCCTTCGGCACGGCCAACAATCGGCGCTGGGGCTACGGCCTCCTCGCGGTCTGCGCCTCGCTGGCTGCGCTGTGGCAGATCCTGTTCCTGGTCGACGCCATCATCGGTCGTGACCGGCTGGAGAACATCCTCATCTTCCTGAACTCCAGCGTGTTCCCGGTGGCCCTGGCCATCGCGGCGCTGCACATCCAGTCCAGGGAGTACCAGAAAGCCTGGTTCGAGTAGCGGTCGACCAGACGATCAGCCGCCGTTGGGATCCGGCACCGGTGGCTCGTCGAAGCTGAGGCGCTGGTACAACTCCTCATCGGTCATCGAGTCCAGGAACGCCTGCACCTCCGGTGAGTTGCGGAGGTCCGGCTTCGACGGATCGGGCGCCGGGTTGGCCACGGTCCCGCCGGCGCCGGCGAACGGTGGCGGGGTACGCATCGTGGCCAGCTCGTCCGGCGAGATCCCACAGGCGGCGACGACCTCGGGATCGATCCACCGATCACCATCGATCGGGGTCCGGAAGTAGCTGACCTCGAGCACGGCACCCTCCGGGCCGCGGAAGTAGATCGACTCGCAGAACCCGTGGCTGAGGGGGCCCATGACCCGGTACCCGTTTGACCGGATCCGATCCCGCATCGCGAGCAGTTGCTCGGCGTCGTCGACACCGAACGCCAGATGCTGCATCGTCCCGGGTGCGGTGGTGTCGGCCCCGGTCCGGGCGTGGGTCACGCCGAGCTGCTCCTCGATGTCCGCCATCGCCGGCAGGAACACGAACGACATGGTCGAACGGTCGTTGAGGTGGAGGAAGGCGTGGAACCCGCCTGGCACGCCATGGAGCCAGAACAGGCCTCGCAGCTCCATGCCGAGCACGCGGGTGTAGAACTCGAGCACGTGCTTCATGTCCGCCGTCGACGCCGCCAGGTGGTGGATGGCGTTGACCCGGACGTCGTCCGGTACCCCGGCCCCTGCAGTGGTTGCGCCGGCGGTGTCCGCTCCGGGGCCGGGCGTGGTGGTCGTCTGCTCGTCTGGGGCCATGGACCAACGGTAGTCGTGACCAGGCGAAACTTCGAAGCCCGACTCGTTGCCCGGCCGCTCGATGGCCCTACCGTTGAGCCATGGCCTCAATGCCGACCGACCGACTGCCCGAGGGGGACGAGAAGCGGACTGCCGTCCGCTCCATGTTCGACACGATCGCCCCCCGGTACGACCTGGTCAACCGGGTCATGACGTTCCGGATGGACGTCGGCTGGCGCCGCAAGACCAGGGAGGCGCTGGCCCTGGATCCGAGCTCGGTCATCCTCGACCTGGCGTCCGGCACCGGCGATTTCTGTGTCGACCTGGCAGCGCACGGACACCGGCCGATCGGGGTCGACCTGTCCTTCGGCATGCTGGCTGCGGCCCGCACGACGGCACCGCTGGTCCAGGGGGATCTGCTCCAGCTCCCCGTCGCCACCGGCAGTGTGGACGCCGCGGTCTGCGGGTTCGCCCTCCGGAACCTGGTCTCGCTCCCCCCGTTCTTCTCCGAACTCCACCGGGTGGTTCGCCCGGGGGGCCGGATCGCCCTGCTCGACGTGTCCCAACCGGACAACGGGCTGATGCGCTGGGGTCACGGCATCTACTTCAACCGGGTGGTCCCGCTGGTCGGGGGCGCCCTATCCGACCGAAGCGCCTATGCCTACCTTCCGAAGTCCGTCTCCTACCTGCCGCCACCGGTGGAGATGATCGCCATGCTGGAGACCGCCGGCATGACCGAGGTGTCGAGGCAACAGCTCTCCGGCGGCATCACCCAGTTGATCACCGCAACCCGCCCCTGATTCAGGTCCGGGCCGCAACGGCCGATCTGACCAGGGTGAGCCGTGATGTCTTGACCCCGCGGCCCGTCGATTGCGGGCCGGGCGTGGCCGCTCCGTCGATCTCGATCATCGTCCCGACCTTCAACGAGGCGGACAACATCCTGGAGCTGATCGACCGGCTCGATGCCGCCCTGGCCGGCTCGTCCTACGAGATCATCGTGGTCGACGACGATTCGGCGGATGGAACCTGGCGGATCGTCGAGGAGCGGGCAACGAGCCACCCACGGCTGATCGTGATCCGCCGTCGGAACGAGCGGGGACTCTCGTCTGCCGTGCTGGCCGGCATGGCCGCCAGCCGGGGCCGGACCCTGGTGACGATCGATGCAGACCTGCAGCACGACGAGTCCCGTATCCCGGACCTGGTGGCTGCGGTGACCGAGGACGGGGCCGACCTGTGCCTCGGCTCCCGGGAGGCAGAGGGTGGGGGCTACGGCTCCTGGCGCCGCCGCCGTCGACTGGCGTCCTGGGTCGGCGCCCGGCTGGCTCGGCTCACCTTGCGGGTCCCGGTCTCGGACCCGATGAGTGGCTTCTTCGCAATCAGCCGGGATCGGTACGAGACGGTCGGTCCACTGGTCAATCCCCGCGGGTTCAAGATCATGCTGGAGTTCCTGGCCCGAGGACCCCGACCGGCGGTCTCGGAGGTCGGCTACCAGTTCGGACCCCGGCTGCACGGCACGACCAAGTTGACCGGTCTGGTGGTCTGGCACTACCTGCGGGCACTGGCCTCGCTGGTCCGGGCCCGCAGGCGTGCCGTCCCGGTTCCGCCGGTCGAGGGGCGGAGCGCCTCAGCGAAGTAGCGACAGGGTGGTCGTGACCAGCTCGTCGATCTCGCCGACGGCCCGCTGGTACGCCTTGACCCGGCCGCCGTACGGATCGTCGACATCCCAGCCGGTGCCGAGGTACTGCAGCGGATCCCGCTCATGGTTGAGCTCCTCCAGGAACTCCTCGATCGTCAGCGTCGAGCCCCCGCCGCGGGCGACGACAAGGGCCGCCTCCTTCAGCGGGACGATCTTGCGGAAGGCCTCGGGGTCGATCATCGTCGCCTTCTGCACGTGGCTTGACTCCATGGTCAGCAACAGGTCGGCGGCGGCCAGGCTTGCGTCGTCCAGCCGGTAGGACCGGTGGTTGCGGGCATCGATGCCACGATCGGCCAGCACCGTCACGAGCTCGGAGGGGCACGCCCGATCCGGTTCCAGGAAGCCGGCGGAGCGGAACATCATCCCGTCCTCACCGAACCGGCGCCGAGCCAGCAGCTCGGCCGATGGACTGCGGCAGATGTTGGCCGTGCAGACGAACAGGATTCTTCGCCGGGCCGGTCGGTCGGTCAACTGCCCTTGCCGACCAGGACGAACGCTGTCTTGCACAGGATCGCCAGGTCACGTCGGAAGCCGACGTTCGCCACGTAGGCCACATCGAGGTGGAGGCCGTTGGAGATACGGTTCTGAGCCCGCAGCTCCGACACCTGGAACAGGCCGGTGATCCCGGGCCGCTCGAGATGGCGGGGATGGACCAGGAACCCCTCACGGGCGGCGACCGTCACCAGCTCCGGCCGAGGGCCGATCAGGCTCATGTCGCCCTTGATGACGTTGAACAACTGGGGCAGTTCGTCGAGGCTGCTCGACCGGAGGAACCGACCGAAGGGGGTGTGCCGGGGGTCGTCATCCGACTTGTGTGTCTTGCGACGTTCCGGCCCGATGTAGGCCCGGTCACCGACCCGGCGATCCGGGAGCATCGACCGGAACTTGTAGATCTGGAAGCTCTGCCCGTTCCGACCGACCCGCTCCTGGCGGAAGATGACGCCGCCCTTGCCGAGGTTGATCCGAACCAGGAGGAACAGCAGCAGGAGAAGGGGCGAGAGCACGAGCACGCCGACGGTGGCGAGCACCAGGTCGAGCGGACGTTTCACATACGTTGCGTACCGGGTGGGCTTCGCACGAAGCACCACCGGTGCGAGGACCGGTACCGGTCCCGTGTCGAACCGGCTGCGCTCCAGGAGTTGTACGTCAACGTTCGCCACGATCACCGCCTCGTGGCCACCCGCCGGTTAGCCCACCAATCACGCCAACAGAGTACTTGATCTCGTAAGGGAATTGACGCATTTCGGTACCGGGCAAAATACAGGATTGCATGCACGCTCTCCGAGTGCTACGGCTGGGAACCGTTCGACAAAAACTCAAGGGAGCCGTCATACGGCTCCCCACGGGTGAGACTGTAGCCACTCTTCGTGTCAATGTGCTCGATGGTCGCAACATGATCGCCGGCCATGGTGACACAGCGAACCACGACGTGCTCGTCAACCTCAATGGACCTCCGGCAACAGGCATCGTGGGCAGATGCCCCCAGCCCCACTCGTTGCCGCCTCTTCGAGCCCCTGATCTGGTAGAAGTGGAGCCCGGTAGATTTTCGGAGAGGGCGAAATCTTCGTGAGAAAGCTGCGACAGCTTCACCTGGTGCCATCTCCGTCGAGCATTCAGTTCATCGTCGACCTGACGATCGTCGCCATGGTGTGGGGCCTGGTGCTGGTGGTGTCAAACATCACCGAGCTGCAGATCCGTTCAAATCAACGTTCGATCGCCCTGACACTGGCCGCGACGGCGGTCACCCTGCTCATCATGGAGCGCCGCGGCCTCTACGACGGTCGCCCAACGCTCCCCCGGACCGAGGAGATCTCGCGGGTCTTCGTCGCCGTGCTCGGCGGCGCCGCCAGCGTCGCGGTCGCCGGCGCCTTCCTCGACTGGCAGGTCGGGGCCTGGGAGCTCGCCCTCGGTGCGGTCGGCGTCTTCGCCAGCAGAACCCTGATCCGAGGCCTCCTGCGCTCGCTCGGCACCGAGCTGCCGAGCACCACTGCGCCGGAGCGGGTGGTTATCGTCGGCACCGGACTGGAGGCCAAGGAGCTGGCCGAGCTCATCACCGACCATCCGGAGGCCCGGTTCGACCTCGCAGGCATCGTCGGCAACCTCAGCGTTGCCGAGCGAAACGGCTTGGCCGACCATTGGATCGGCCCGACCGGCCGACTGATCGAGCTGATGCACCAGCACGAGGTCGGCGGTGCCATCGTCACCGCCACCGGCTTCCGCAGCCAGCAGTTCCGCAACATCACCAAGGAGCTGTTCGGATCCGGCTACGAGGTCCACCTGACCACCGGTGTGAGCCGGATGTGGGAGGGTCGCTTCGACGTCCGATCGTTGGCCCACGAGCCGCTGATCGTGATGGGTCGGAACGATCCGCCGGCCTGGCAGTACTTCGCGAAGCGGGTGCTGGACGTGGTCGGCGCTTCGGTCGCCATCCTGGTCTTCTCCCCGGTCATGATCCTCGCCGCCCTGGCGGTGAAGCTGGAAGACCGGGGCCCCATCACCTACACCGCCAGGCGGGCCGGTCGGCGCGGTGAGTTCTTCGAGATGTACAAGTTCCGATCGATGGTTCAAAACGCAGACGCACTGAAGAAGGAGATGGAGGCGCAGAACGAGCGGACCGGGCCGCTGTTCAAGGTGTCGAACGATCCCCGGATCACCCGGGTCGGCAAGATCATCCGCGAGACCTCGGTCGACGAACTCCCCCAGCTGTTCAACGTCATCAAGGGCGACATGAGCCTGGTCGGACCCCGGCCAGCCCTCCCCGAGGAAGAGCGAGTGTTCGACGACGAGCTGCGGGACCGATTCAAGGTCCGTCCAGGCATCACCGGTCTGTGGCAGGTCGAGGCCCGGTCGAACGCCGCGTTCAACGCCTACCGGCGGCTCGACCTCCACTACGTCGAGAACTGGAACATTGGCCTCGACATCCGGATCCTGCTTGCCACCGCCGAGCAGGTGGTCGTCACCTTCGCCCTCCTCCCCCTCCGGTTCCTCCGGCGGCGAGCCGCCGAACAGGTCGACGGGATCGCAGCCAGGTCGGACGAGCCGAACGACGTCATCATCGACCTCCGGGATCGCAACCGGGTCCGGTTCGCAGCCGAGGCGGCCGAGGCTCGGGGCTCGGTGACCGCCGAGATCGACCCGCCTGCCGGTTCGGCCGAGGGCAGCGAGCCGTCGCTGACCTGAGCGTCTGGCGGCCACGGCCGATCCATCGCTGAGGCTCCCCCGGCGGGATCGCGGCGGCGCGTAGACTGGCCGGACCATGCCGCCGCAGACAACTGAATTCGACGATGAGCTAGAGCTCACCGACTACGTCCGCATCCTCCGGAGACGATGGGTCTGGGTTCTGGTCCCCCTCGTGGCCACGCTCGGGCTGGCGACCGCCTTCACGGTCTTCCAGCGGCCGACGTACTGTGCCACCGCCCAGGTCCTGATCGCCGACTCCCAGGCCCAGAACCTGCTGAACGGGCAATCGAACGTCTTCGTTGCCAACCGGGACCTGGCCAACGAGATCAACATCGCCTACAGCGACGCAGTCCGGGGCCGGGTGGAGTCATCGCTCGGGCTGGAACCGGATGTCACGATCTCCGGTGCATCCGACTCTGACGTCCTCTGGTTCGAGGGATGTGCGGCAACGGCGGACGAGGCGGTCGCCCATGCCAACCTCTGGGCCTCGACCTACGTCTCGATCAAGCAGGAACGGGCGGCGGAGAGCGTCGGCAGTGCGGTCGATGGGTTCCAGATCCGCCTCGAGGAGCTCCGGACCCGCCGCCAGGAGGTCCGGGCGCCGCTTGACGCCCTGGAGGACCGCCTGGTCGATGCCGACGACGAGTCACGACCCGGCCTCCAGGCATCGATCGATCGGTTGCGGAACGACCTGGCGACCGAGCTGCAGCTGATCGACGCCCAGTTCCAGACGATCGCAAGCAACATCACCCGGCTCGAACTCGACGGGGAGCTGGCCCGGACCGGGACCGCATCGATCATCCAGACCGCGGCCCCGCCGCCGGCACCGGCCAACGCCGATCTCGGCCGAAACCTGATCCTGGCGCTGATCGTCGGGGCCATCCTCGGTGCCGTGACGGCGCTGCTCAGCGAGAACCTCGACCGGTCGATCAAGACCGCGGACGACGTCGTCGGGGTGCCGGTCCTCGGGTCCATCCCTCGCCCGGGGCGGGAGCTACGGGACGCCGACCTGCCACTGGCCACCATGAACCACACCGGCAGCCCGGTGTCCGAGGGATACCAGAAGGTCCGGACCGCAGTGGAGTTCGCCCTGCTGGGCCGGAAGATCACCTCGTTGCTCGTCACCAGCCCGGAGCAGGCCGAAGGCAAGACCACCACCGCAGCCAACCTGGCCTGGACGATGAGCGCGGTCGACCACCGGGTCGTGCTCGCAGACGTCGACTTCCGACGGCCCCGGATCCATGAGGTCTTCCGGTGCCAGCCGGAGCCGGGCCTCTCGGACAACCTCCTGCACGACACGCCACTGAACCGGCTGGCGCTGCGGGTCGACGACCACCGGAGCAACATGGTCATCATCCCGACCGGGGCCCAGCCGCCGAGTCCCGGCGACTTCGTGGCCTCGCCGGCCTTCAGCGGGCTGCTGCGGGACCTGGAGGCCGAGGCCGACCTGGTGATCCTTGACTCGCCACCGGTGCTTCCGGTCTCCGATGCACTGTCGATCGCCCGTCAGGTCGACGCGGTCATCGTCGCCGCCCGGGTCGGGAAGACCTCCCGCCAGGAGCTCACCCGTGCGGTCGAGAGCCTCCGGGCGGTCGGCGCCGATGTGCTTGGGGTCTGCCTGGTCGGCATCAAGTTCGATTCGCAGAAGTACGGCTACGGCTACAGCGAGGGCCGCAGACCGACCGGCAAGCGACTGTCCCGGACCTCGGGCAACGGTCGGCCGACGGTGACGGCGGGTGCCGGAGCCGGCACCGGCCAGGACTGAGCGGCTACCAGACCTTCCATGGGGCCTCGCCACGGGCCCACAGGTCGTTCAGGGCCGTGTACTCCCGGAACGTGTCCATACCGGTCCAGAAGCCGGTGTGAGGGAACAGACCGAGCTTGCCGAGCGCGGTCACCTTCTGCAGCGGACCCTGCTCGAAGTAGTGCGCCGGGTCGTCGGTCGGCAGGAAGTCGATGAACTCCCGGCGAAAGGCGAGGAATCCGCCGGAGACCCAGCCGGCCGAGATCGGCTTCTCGGCGAA
>JBCCFN010000248.1:0-8008 GCA_039029715.1 Actinomycetota bacterium
CACACTGGGCACGGAGACCTTTGCCGGGGCGCTCACGCTCCATGCCGGGGGCGGGGCCTTCATCACGGCGGCCTGCCTGCAGAAACTCGGCCGCCCGGCGTTGCTCGCTGCGACCCTGCCGGCGGAGCCGTTCCGTGATCCTGTGCGCAGCCGGATCGACGACGCGGGGCTTGACGGCGGGCTCTCCGGGGCCGGACTGTTCGATGGGCCCCAAACCCAGCTCGGCTACCTTCCGGACCAACACACCGACTTCATCTTCGCCGCCGTGGCCGAGGAGCTCGGGTTTCTCGGCGCCTTGACGGTGCTCGTCCTCCAGGCCACCGTCCTCGGGCTGATCCTGATGGTCGGCCTCGGCTGCCGAGACCGGTTCGGTCGTCTCCTGTGCGCCGGCGTCTTCGCCATGATCGCCTTCCAGGTGATTCAAAATGTGGCCATGAACCTGCGGCTGCTCCCGATCACGGGCATCTCCCTCCCGTTCGTGTCCTACGGGGGGAGCTCGATGGTCACCTTGCTGGTGGCGATCGGCCTGGTGCAGAGCGTGGCGAGGCACCGGGGGCCGCTCCGTCCTGGCGCCGTGGCCCGTGCCGGGCGGTGAGGGGTCGGGGTGGCCCCGACGCCCGCCTCAGACCGGTCTCCGGCCAGGTGCGATAGGGTTGGTGACAACATGACAACGGTTTGGCCCCGCTTGGAGCCGCTGCTGCCGAGGGTGCAGAAGCCTGCCCGATACATCGGTGGCGAGGACGGTGCGAAGGCCAAGTTTCCCGACCCCGCACTGGTCAGCTGGTGCTTCACCTATCCGGACACCTACGAGGTCGGGCTGCCAAACCAGGGTCTGCAGATCCTGTATGAGATCGTCAACGAGCGCCCGGACGCCAGGGCGGACCGGAGCTACGCCCCCTGGGTCGACCTCGAGGAGCTGATGCGGGCCGAAGGGGTCCCGCTGTTCTCGGTCGAGCACCACACCCCCTGTGGCGAGTTCGACGTGCTGGCGTTCAACCTTTCGGCCGAGCTGACCTACACCAACCTGTTGAACTGCGTGGACCTCGCCGGGGTCCCGGTCAGAACCGCAGATCGGGAGCGGCACCATCCGTTCGTGATCGCCGGCGGCCACTGCACCTACAACCCCGAGCCGTTGGCCCTCCACCTCGATGCGGTGGTGCTCGGAGACGGCGAAGAGGTGGTCGGTGAGATCACCGATGTGCTCGTCGCTTACAAGGATCGGCCCGAGGTGCCCCGCAGCGAGATCCTGGCCGAGCTGGCCAGGATCGAGTCGGTCTACGTGCCGTCGCTCTACGGGGTCGACTACGACGGGCCGTGCGTTGCGTCTGTGGCCCCGGCCGACCCGTCGATTCCGGCCGAGGTCGAGAAGCGGACCCTCGCCGACCTGGGGGAATGGCCGTACCCGAAGGAGCAGCTGGTCCCCCTGACCGAGGTGGTCCACGACCGCCTCAACGTCGAGGTGTTCCGGGGCTGCACCAGGGGCTGCCGGTTCTGTCAGGCCGGGATGATCACCCGCCCGGTCCGGGAGCGTCCGGCCGACCAGGTTCGGACGATGGTTGCCAACGGGCTGGAGCGGACCGGATACGACGAGGTCTCGCTGACCTCGCTGTCGACCGCAGACTTCTCGGACATCCAGAACGTGGTCACCGACATCATGGACGACGGGGACGACGCCGGTTGCGGACCGGTCTCGGTCTCCCTACCGAGCCTCCGGGTCGACGCCTTCGGCGTCGGCATCGCGGCTCAGCTCCAGCGGGCAAAGCGCAGCGGCCTGACGTTCGCTCCCGAGGCCGGCTCGTGGCGGATGCGCCAGATCATCAACAAGCTGATCCGGGAGGAGGACCTCTACCAGGCGGTCGAGGCCGCCTTCTCGGAGGGTTGGGGCCGGGTGAAGCTCTACTTCCTGGTCGGCCTGCCGTCTGAGACCGACGAGGACACCTTGGCCATCGCCGAGCTGGCCAAGAACTGCGTGGCCATCGGGAAGCGCCACAGCAACCGGGCCAGCGTGACGGTGTCGGTCGGTGGGTTCGTACCGAAGCCGTTCACCCCGTTCCAGTGGTTCGGCCAGAACACCGCCGAAGAGCTCCAGCGCAAGGTCAACCTGCTGCGGGACGCCACCAGACGGATGAAGGGCGTGCAGCTCAAGTGGCATGACCCGAAGGCCACCCTGGTCGAGGGGATCGTCAGCCGTGGCGACCGACGGCTCGGCCCGGTGATCGAACAGGTCTGGCGGAACGGTGGCACCTTCCAGGAGTGGTCAGAACACTTCGACCTCGACCTGTGGTTGGCGGCGATGGCAGACAACGGCCTGACGGTCGAGGACTACGTGTACCGCCACCGGACCGAAGCCGAGGTCCTTCCGTGGGACCACATCTCGGCCGGGCTCCACAAGGACTTCCTGTGGCAGGACTGGCAGGATGCACTGGCCGAGGTCGGGCTCGAGGACTGCCGCTGGACCCCCTGCTATGACTGCGGGGCCTGCACCGGCTACGGCATCGAGCACGTCGTCGCCTCCGCCACCCCGCCGGCCGGCGGGAGCCAGGGCACCGGCCAGGACCTGGCGTCTGGTGGCGAGGTCCCGGTGACCCTGCTGCCGACCCGTCAGGCGCCGGCCCCTGTGCCTGCTCCGGCCCGACGATCGGGGGTCCCGGCGTGACGCCGCCCCGCCGCCCACAGATCAGAATCAAGTTCACGAAGGCCGGCAAGGTTCGCTTTGTCAGCCACCGAGATGTGGCCCGTCTCTTCGAGCGGGCCCTGCGAAAGCTCCGGTTGCCCGTGGCCTACAGCGAGGGATTCTCACCGCGTCCGAAGCTCAGCTTCGGACTGGCCCTCAGTGTGTCTCACGAATCGGATGCGGAATACCTCGACGTCGAGCTCACCGAGCTCCCGGACCTCGAGGGCCTACCCGAAGCGCTCACCGCGGCCCTACCGGACGGGATCACCGTCGTCGGGGTCGTGGCGCTGGCGCCGGGGACGGCATCACTACAACAGGCAATAACCAGCTGTACGTGGCGTATCGAGGTTCTCGGTGCGCCAACGGCCGATGTGACGGCAGCAGTAGCCGCCATGCTGGCCTCCTCCGAACTCCCGCTCGAGCGGGTTCGGAAGGGCAAGACCGCCGTTGCGGACGTCCGCCCCGCGATTCTCGATGTGACGATCGAGGGGCCGACAGCGCACGGGGTTCAACTCGTCGCCAACCTGGCAACGGAGTCCGTCTCCCTGCGACCGTCCGAGTTCGTGACGGTGCTCGGGATCGAAGGACTGACCGAGGGCCTGGTGCGGCGCACACATCAGTGGATGACAATCGATGGGGCCCGGCAGGAACCGGTGAGCGGCCCCGCCCCGTCGATCGGGCACGAACTGCAGCGTGCCTCATGAGAAGGGATCGAGACAGATGTCCGACGTGTCCGAGAGCGGTTCAGCTCCCGTCGACAAGACCGGGTCGGAGCCCACACCGGGCGGTGTAACCCGCAAACCAAAGATCGGTGACTCCCGCCCGGCGCCACAACCGGCGGGCGCCAAGGGAGGCGGCCAGGGCCGAGAAGGCCAGAATCAGGGCGAAGGCGGTGGAACGTCGAGTTCCGCCCGTCGTCGCCGTCGTCGCCGCCGGAAGTCCGGCGGCGGGGGCGAGGGAGGCCAGAACCCCGGCCAGGGTCAGGGCGGCCAGGGCCGCAACCAGGGCGGGGGAAACAACCAGGGCGGTGGCCGATCCGGCCAGGGCAGCCAACGGCAAGGTGGCCAGGGCGGTCAGGGCGGCCAAGGCGGTCAGGGCGGGAACCGCTCCGGTCGTCGTCGTAACCGTGGTGGTCGCAAGCCGGAGCCGGTGGGCCAGATCCTGGCCGACGGTGACGTCGAGCTCGACGAGGAGAACCTGAAGCAGCGCCGCGGCCGGTCCCGTAAGGGCAAGGCGGTCGGCCGATACCTGATGGTCGTCTCCAAGCGGGAGGACGCCACCCACATCGCCATCCTCGAGGGTCGGACCCTCATCGAGTACTACGTGTCCCGTCCGACCGACAACGTGTTCCAGATCCACGGCAACATCTATCTCGGACGGGTCCAGAACGTCCTGCCCGGAATGGAGGCGGCCTTCGTCGACATCGGCACCCCGAAGAACGCCGTGATCTACCGGGGCGACGTGCAATACGACAAGGACGACTTCGAAGGCAACAGCCAGCCCAGGATCGAGCAGATGCTGAAGGCCAGGCAGTCGATCCTGTGTCAGGTCACCAAGAACCCGATCGCCCACAAGGGCGCCCGCTTGACCACCGAGGTCTCGCTGCCCGGGCGGTTCGTGGTCCTCGTCCCGAACTCCGACACCTACGGCATCTCGAAGCGGCTGCCGGACGATGAGCGAAAGCGACTCCGCCAGATCCTGGACAAGGCCCGGCCCAAGGGCCACGGCCTGATCGTCAGAACCGCGGCCGAGAACGTGACCGGTCCCGAGATCGAACGGGACATCGCCGGGCTCATGCAGCAGTGGACCGAGATCGAGAAGCTGACCAAGAGCCAGAAGGCGCCGGCGCTGTTGTATCAGGAGCCGGACATGTCCACCCGGGTCATCCGGGAGGAGTTCAACAAGGAGTACCGGGGCGTCGTCCTTGACGACCGCAGCCTCTACGAGGAGGTGTCGGACTACGTCTCGACCATCACACCTGCGCTTGCCGATCGGGTCGAATACTACGATCCGGACGCCGAGAACCTCCCGCTGTTCGAGCGGTATCACGTCCAGGAGCAGCTCCAGAAGGCCCTCGATCGCAAGGTGTGGTTGCCGTCCGGGGGCTCGCTGATCATCGAGTCGACCGAAGCCCTGACGGTGATCGACGTCAACACCGGCAAGAACGTCGGGTCGTCGAACCTGGAGGACACGGTGTTCCGGAACAACCTGGAGGCGGCCGAGGGCATCGCCCAGCAGCTCCGGCTCCGGGACATCGGCGGCATCATCGTGATCGACTTCGTCGACATGGAGTCGAAGAAGAACCGGGATGAGGTCATGCGGGTCTTCCGGGCCGCCCTGAGCCGGGACAAGACCCGAACCCAGGTGTTCGACATCTCCGATCTCGGCCTGGCCGAGATGACGAGGAAGCGCATCGGGGAGGGACTCCTGGAGTCGCTCTCCGTGACCTGTGCTGCCTGCGCCGGACGGGGCATCGAGCTCATCGCCGACCTGGGGGACTGAGTCTGCACTGTGGCTCTGGACACGGAGGAAGCCCCCCGCTTGGGCGCTAGTATTGGACCGCTATGTATGCGATCGTTGCCACCGGTGGCAAGCAGTACCGGGTAGAAGAAGGACAGACGCTCCAGGTGGAGCGGCTCGGCGAGGCGGGCTCGGACGTCGAGCTCCGGCCGGTCATGCTCGTCGACGGGGATCAGGTGCTTGCCACCCCGTCTGAGCTGGCAGGCTCGACGGTCTCGGCTCGGGTCGTCGATGAGGCCCGGGGTCCGAAGATCGACGGCTTCACCTACAAGTCGAAGACCAACAACCGGCGCCGCTACGGCCACCGGCAGACCTACGCCACCATCGAGATCACCGGAATTTCAAAGGGCTGACATGTCAAAGACCAAGGGTGGCGGTTCCACACGGAACGGCCGGGATTCACAGAGCAAGCGTCTCGGGGTCAAGGCCTACGACGGCGAGCAGCTGACCGCCGGCTCCATCATCGTGCGCCAGCGGGGCACCAAGTTCCACCCTGGCCGCAACGTCGGCCGAGGCGGGGATGACACCCTGTTCGCCACTGCAGACGGCAAGGTCAAGTTCGGCTTCCGCCGCGGCCGCAGGCTCGTCGATATTCTGACGGACTAACGCCGGCATACCATTCGCAACCCGATGCGGGCGGCCCTTGCGGCTGGCCCGCATCGTCGCGTCCGGGGTAGCGTGCCTGACGTCGTCGGCCCGGGCGCGGGCCGCAACTCGGAGCCGCCGTGACCGCTACCGCCGTACAATTTCGTGTTGTGTCCAACTTCGTCGACGAGTGCAACCTGTGTCTCCGGGCCGGTAACGGCGGCGCCGGCTGCGTCTCGTTCCGGCGGGAGGCCCACGTGCCGCTCGGCGGGCCGGACGGTGGCGACGGTGGGTCTGGCGGATCGGTGTGGCTGGAGGCGGACCGCAACGTCGCCTCGCTGCTGGCCTTCCGGGACCACCCCCATCGGATCGCCGAGGACGGCACTCACGGCCAAGGGGCCAAGCGCCACGGCCGCCGGGGCGAGGATCTGATCGTCAAGGTCCCGGAGGGGACCGTGGTCCTCGACCACGACACCGGCGAGGTTCTCGTCGACCTGGCCGGCCACGGCGACCGCTGGCTCGGTGCGCCCGGTGGCGAGGGCGGCCGGGGCAACGCCCGGTTCCTGTCGAACCGCCGCCGGGCCCCGGCCTTCGCCGAGCAGGGCGAGCAGCGGCACGACACCTGGTTCCGGCTGGAGCTCAAGCTCCTGGCCGACGTGGCCCTGGTCGGGTTCCCGTCCGCCGGCAAGAGCACCCTGATCTCGGTCATCTCCCGGGCCAAGCCCAAGATCGCCGACTACCCCTTCACCACCCTGGAGCCGAACCTGGGCGTGGTGAAACTTGACGACGACAACGAGTTCGTCGTCGCCGACCTTCCGGGCCTGATCGAGGGAGCGAGCGAGGGCCTCGGCCTCGGTGACCGGTTCCTCCGCCACATCGAACGGGCTCGGGTCCTGGTCTACCTGCTGGATCTCGCCTCGGTCGATGGGGCCGACCCCATGACCCAACTCCAGGTCCTGCGGTCCGAGCTCGGGGCCTATCGGCCAGACCTGCTCGATCGACCCTCGGTCGTCGTCGGCTCGAAGGCAGACGTCCTCACCCCAGAGGACTGGGGCGACGACCTGACCGTCGACCTCGCCATCTCCTCGGTCACCAACCAGGGGGTCCGGGAGTTGTCGTGGCGCCTGGCGGAGATGGTCCGGGGCGCCCGGACCGCCGAGCCGGAGGCCGAGGGCTTCGTCATCCATCGCCCGGAGCCGACCGGGGTGGAGATCACCAGGGACGACGACGGTGCGTGGCGGGTGCTCGGCCGGGCCGCCGAGCGGTCGGTTGCCCTGTCCGACCTGACAGACATCGGTGCCCTGGACTACGCCCAGCACCGACTCAAGAAGCTGGGCGTTGACAAGGCGCTTCGTCGGGCCGGGGCCCGGGACGGGGACGAGGTCCGGATCGGGGCGTTCGCGTTCGAGTACGAAGAGGACGTATGAAGATCGTGGCCAAGATCGGCTCGTCGTCACTGACGACGGCGGCCGGCGAGATCAACCACACCGCAGTGGCCAAGCTGTGCGCCGAGGTCGCGGACCTCAGGAGCGACGGCCATCACGTCGTCATCGTGACCAGCGCTGCGATCAGCGCTGGCCTGGCTCCTCTCGGGTACACCCCCGACCGCCGGCCCCGGGATGCCGGCATGCTCCGGGCCGCCTCGGCGGTCGGCCAGATCGCGCTGATGTCGACCTACAAGGGCCACCTGACCAACAACGGGCTGGCCGCCGGGCAGGTCCTGCTTGCCCCGACCGACCTGTGGCACCGGAGCCGGTACCTCAAGAGCCGGGGCACGTTGGAGGCACTGTTGGCCAAGGGGGTGATCCCGGTCATCAACGAGAACGACGCGGTGGCAGACGACGAGATCCGCTTCGGAGACAACGATCGGCTGGCCGCGCTTGTCGCCCATCTGGTCGATGCCGACTGCCTGGTGTTGCTGACAGACACCGCCGGGCTGTTCACCAGCGACCCCCGCCAGGACGCCGGGGCGTCGTTGATCGAGGAGATCGTGGAGATCGACCAGCAGCTGGAGGCGGCGGCCGGAGGCCCCGGCTCGACCCACGGCCGGGGTGGCATGGCCTCCAAGCTGGCCGCGGCCAAGATCGCCTCGTGGTCCGGGGTCGAGACCACGATCGCCCAGTCGGATCGCCCGAAGGTGCTGCGGGAGGCGGTCGAGGGGGTCGCCGGCGTCGGGACCGTCTTCCGGCCACGAAACGAACGGCTGCCGGCCCGCAAGCTGTGGATCGC
>JBCCFN010000249.1:0-8005 GCA_039029715.1 Actinomycetota bacterium
CCTCGACGGTGCCCCTCACCCTCCTGGTCGCGCTACCCGCGCTGCTGGCGACGATCAACGAGCCGGTGGAAGCCGGAGCGATCGACCCGGAGGGTGACTCGGCGGTGACCCAGTCCCCGGTGACGCCGAATGGGGAGGTCGGCGTCACCGGGGGTCGGGAACCGGCCGGACCGGGCGGACCGGGCGGACCGGGCGGACCAGCAACGACACAGGACGCGATCACCGTTCCCGAGGGGACGCCACCGATCGCGGGAGCCGACCGGGTCGAACCCGGCGAACCGGCCGGTGACTCGCCCGGCCCGTCGCCGGGCGATCCGGGTCACACCGGCGCCGGTGGGGGTGGGTCTGACTCCCCCGCCCCCACCGGCCCCGTCACCGACTCGGCGACCGAGGGTTCCGGCCTGTTCCGGGACCTGGCCATACCGCCGGCCGGCCCTGCGCTCCCGGTCCCGACCACCGAGGCCGCACCGCAGACCACCGCCGCCGGCGCGGTCACGTCAACCGCGGCCCCGACGCAGACGGTTGCGCCGACCACCGCCACCACCGAGGCACCGGGGGCACCCGCGTCACCGGCAACGACAAGCGCGGCGCCAACGACCACGGCGCCGCCGCCGGCGGCCGTTGGGCCAACCACCACGACCACCGCGCCGACCACCACGACGCCGGTGCCAAAGACGACCACAACGACAACCGCGCCGACCACCACGACAACGACGACGGTGCCGACCGCCACGACAACCGTGCCTCCGACCACGACAACGACCGTCCCGGCGACGACCACGACGGCCGCAACAACGACCACGACCGTCGCCCCGACGACGACCACCACGACAACGGTGCCGACCACAACGACGACCGCACCGACCACCGCACCCACCACAACGACGACCACCGCCCCGACGACCACCACGACGACGGCCCCGGCCAGAACCACCACCGTGGCCCCGACGACGACCACCACCGCACCGTCGTTCTGACCGCCGGTTGCCAGTGGCTCGGCCGCTGACCACACTCGGTCGGTGGCTGCGTTCCTCGGGGTGCTCTCGGCACTGTCGATCGGCATCTCCGACCTGTTCGGGCGGCGCCTGATCGCGGCGTCGTCGGCGCTGACCGCCGGTGCGACCATGCAGCTGTTCTCGCTCGTGTTCGTCCTGATGGTGGCGGCGGCCACGGCCAGTCCGATCGAGGTCGCCCCGATCGGCTGGGGCGGGGTGTCCGGTCTCGGACTGGGGATCGGGATCGGGTTCTACTACACCGGCCTGGTCAACTCCTCCGCCACCGTCGTGGCGCCGATCGTGGCATCGTTCAGTGCCCTGATCCCGTTCTGCTACACGCTGCTCCGGGGGGCGACGGCCGGCGCGCTGGCCATCGGCGGGGCCATCGTGGTCGTGGTTGGGCTGGTCCTGATCACCAAGGGGACGGCGTCGGCTGGGGAGCTACGGTCCGGGGTGGGCTGGGGCGTCCTGTCCGGACTCGGCTACAGCCTCGGAGCGATCGGCTTCGTCGAGGCGGCGGACGCCGACGGCTGGTGGCCTGCGGTCGGCCAACGCGGCGCAGCCATGGTCCTGCTGTTCGCCGTTGCGGCCATACGTCGAGTCCGGCCGCTCCCACCGTCCGGACACTGGCGGGACGGGGTGCTGACCGGGGCGACGGTCGCCGCCACATCCCTGCTGTACCTGGCGTCGTTGGCGGCCGACCCGACGGTCGGTGTCATCACCATCTCCTCGTTCCCGGCCTTCAGCGTGCTGATCGGACGGGTGTTCTTCGGTGATCCGGTCCGGTCGAGCCAGGCGGTCGGGATCGTCGCCGTGATCGTCGGCATGGCGGCGGTCAGCGTGTGAGACGGTGGGGTATCGGCCGGAGGGCAGGCCGACACCCCACCGGTCAGCCGCAGAATCCACGGTCAACCAATCAGGTAAGGTCATCGACCGGCCGCTCCAGTTACGGCCTCCGGTCGGATTGGGCAGCATCGCCCACGCCACGGTCGGGTGGATCCACCCGTCGACCGGAGGAAACCCGTTCGCGCCGAGGATCACCAGATCTGCTGGGCTAGTTTGACCGCAGGTGCGGGGGAATCGGGTGCGGCCGATTCGTCACCCGGCCCGGGAGGCGACATGGCTGGAACGGTGCGGTCGGTCGGTGCGGAGTCTCGTGGAGCGCAGCCGGCGGAGGGGCAGGAGCCGGCCGATCACGCGCAATTCGAGGAGCTCTATCGGACGTACCGGGCGGCGCTGGTTCGGTATGCCCGCAGTCGCAAGGCGTCCGACCCGGAGCTGATCGCCGATCAGGCCCTACTCGATGGCTATTGGGCCCTGCCTCGACTGAACAACACGTCGCCGCCGGTTGTCCGGTCGTACCTGTTCACCGCAGCCAGAAGCTACCTGGCCCGGGAGTTCGGACGCCGGGACCAGCCGACCATCCTGTCCGATGACCTGATGGGTCCCGGCACCGGCTTCGAGCAGCAGGTGGTCCAGCGGATGGAGGTCACCGAGCTGCTCGAGGAGCTGCCGGTCGACCAGCGCAACGTGCTGCAGCTCCGATTCATCGAGAACCTGACCCCGGACGAGACCGCAGCGAGGCTTGGCAAGACATCGAACGCCGTTCGCCAGCTCCAGTTCCGAGGCGTCCGCCGGCTCCGGCGGGCCATGTTCGGCGTGGCGGTGGTGCTGATCCTGCTCGTGGCCGGCGTGGTTGCACTGTTCATGGCCGCCACCGGCGAGCCGCTCGACACCACGCCGGTCGATTCGGTTGAGGAACAGCCCCCGTCGCCCGATCCGGACCAGCTCGGTCTGGGCCAGCTCGAGGCGGACGGTGGACGATCGATCGGGGACCTGGCCGAGCCGCTGGTGATCATCCCACGGCCAGGCAACGCCACCTCGACGACGATCGCAACGCCGACCACGACGGTGCCGCCGTCGACCACCACCAGCCCACCGACCACCGCGGCACCGACACCAACCACCGAAGCTCCGGCTCCGTCGACCACGGCAACCACGGTCGCCGAGCCACCACCGCCGACGGCGCCGGCCGGCCCGAGAGCGGCAGATTCGTTCAACCTCGGCCTGGCGAACGGGGCGAGGCTGATCGACCCACTCACCACACCGGCCGTCGGGTTCGCCCGGGACTCGGCGTGGCGGCTGACCGGCGGCTCGGCCGCGCTGAACTACGACGCTGCTGGCCTCTCCTACACCGACGGCAACGGTGCATCGCTTGCCTCCAACCGGGGCGCGGTCCGGCTGTCCGAGGTCCAGGGCCGACCAAGTTTCTCCCGGATGCTGGCCGGCAGCGGGGCGCCGGCCCAGACCTACTGGATCGGCTTCCTCCTCCGGTCGAATGGCGGCGGTGACGTCGATGCGTTCTGGTCCCCGGACGGCGAGTACCACCTCGGAGCGGTAGGCGTCATCGAGGGTTCGGCCACGGTCGGGTTCGTCGGCGGCCCCTCCGGTGGCATCGGGCTGACGCCGGGTTCGACCAGGCTGATCGTGGCCGAGATCGGGCTGGACGGTGCGGCGCTGTGGGTCGACCCGGACCTCGCCGAACCCGGTCGGCCGACGGCCGTCCTCGACCGGGCGCCGGACACCCCGGCCGGTGCGCTGACGTTCGTCTTCGCCGATCCAAGCGGCGAGGCCTCGTTCACCATCGACGAGGTCCGTCGGGGTCAGACGTTCCAGGACGTCGCTCCGGCCGGGTGAACGGCCAGCCGTGGGTCAGCGGCGACCGACGCGGGCGCGGAGGAGTAGTGGACCGAGTGCGCCGGCCAAGACCAGCCCGGAGATCCCGGTGGTGATCTCCCCGTTGACCAGGTTGACGAGCGAGGCGCCGACCAGGGCACCGAGCACGGCGAGCAGCAGGGCGACCACGCCAAGGGTTGGCGGCCCGACGGCCTCGGGATCCGGTTCGGTCACCATGGTTCAGCGGCCTCCAGGACTGCGGGCGACGTGATGTCGTCGCCTGGCGCCAGGCGGGGTCGACCACCGACCTTCGGACGCCGCGAGCTGCTCGATGCTGCGGCTGCGCTGATCGAACGGGAGGGGCTGGACGCCTGCACCCTGCGGGCGACCGCCGACCAGCTCGGAGTCACCGCGATGGCGCTGTACCGCCACGTCGACTCCAAGGACGAACTGCTGGCCCTGATCCCGGACCATCTCCTGGCCCGGCATCGTCGGCCGGACCCGGTCGACGCCACCGGGCCCGAGGCCCTGCGCCATGTGGCCGAGCTGCTGGTCGAGACCATCGACGCCAACCCGGCGGCGGCCCCGCTGTTCGCGAGGCCAGACCTCGGGCTGACCATGGCCGACGCCGCCGAGTGGTGTCTCGAACGACTGACGGCGGACGGCCTCCGGCGAGCCGATGCCGGCGTTCTGCTGCAGGGCACCGTGGCGCTGGTGATCGGGCTGACGGTCACCGGCGGATCGACGGCGGCTACCCCGCTGGCCCCGATCGCCGATCGGACGCTTGGCATCTGGCTGACCGGGATCCGTCACCGTGCGTCCTGACCGTTGACGGACACGGCCCCGGCGGGATCGTCGTCACCGACCGCCGGCAGGAACGGCTCGAAGGCCTCGACCCAGAGCCGGTAGCCGAGGTCGTTCGGATGGAAGCGGTCGGCCGCTCGCCGGTCTCGCCAGGTGGTCAACCTGGCCGCAACGTCCGCAAGCTCGACCGGGTGATCGGCAACCGCGGCCCGGAGGGACCGGTTGAACCGGGCGGCGATCAGGCTGCCCCGATCGGGCACCGTGGCCATCACCGCTCCCGGTGGGAGCGCGGTGAGCAGCCGCCGCAGCTCTCGTCGAGTCCGGCGAAGCCGAAACGAGCGCACCAGGTCGTTGCTGCCAACGGTGCAGACCACCAGTGCAGCCTCCTGGTCGACGGTGGCCAGGGCCGGGAGCTGGGTGTCGATCACGTCGGCGATCCTCGCCCCAGACCGCGAGAGGTTGAGCACCGGCTGCGGCGCACCCTCGGTCGACAGTGCGGCCTGCAGCCGGCCGACGTGGCCCATCGTCGGATGGTACGCTCCGACCCCCTGAGCCAGCGAGTCGCCCAGGGCCACCAGCAGCGGCCGGTCGGCCCCGAGGGCGATCCGGGCCTCCAGCTGCCAATGGCGCGAGGCATCCAGCACCTGCTGACTGGTCGACTCCACACCGGGAAGCCACCAGCCCCAGCGCAGCAGCCGGCCCGGCTCCGGGGTCCGGAGCGCGATGGCGAGCGCAGGGTTCATACCAAGTCCGTCGGCCGCCGACCCGGAGCCTGTAGCTCATCGCTCCCCTGGCCACAACATATTCGCCGAGCCGAGCGCTCCGGCCGAGCTAGCCTGCCGCCATGTCCGAGCTCTGGACCGAGAACCCTCTCCTCGCCGCGGTCTACGACGTCGAGTGCGACGGCCGCGAAGACCACGACTTCTACCTCTCGATCGCTGCGGCGACCGATGCCCGGTCGGTGGTCGATCTCGGCTGCGGAACCGGGGTGTTCGCCGTCGACCTGGCCCGGCGCGGGCCGGAGGTCATCGGGTTAGACCCGGCGGCCGCCATGCTAGACATCGCCCGACGCAGGGACGGCTCGAAGACGGTCCGGTGGATCCTCGGCGAGGCTGCGGACGTCCTGAGCGGGGTGGCCGATCTGGCGATCATGATGGGACACGTCGCCCAGTACTTCGTGTCAGAGCAGGCCTGGTCGGCGGCCCTCAGCCAACTCCACCGGATCCTCTCCCCCGGGGGTTCGCTTGCGTTCGAGGTCAGAAACCCAGCGATCGACTGGGCCGGACGATGGACCAGGGAGGCCACGACGGCGACCCTGCCTCACCCGGACGGCGGAGCGTTCACGTCCTGGGTCGAGGTGATCGAGGTGGTCGGGTCCGTCCACTCCTACACGATGACCCATGAGGGCCACACGACCTTGCCGGACGGCCGGCATCTCGCCGCGCCCGAGACGCTCCGGTTCCGCAGCGCAGACGAGATTCGCGACACGCTGTCCGAGGCCGGCTTCGGGATCGAGGACAGCTGGGGCGACTGGGACCGCTCGCCCGCCGGCCCGACACAGCCGGAGCTGATCGTGCTGGCGACGCGACGCTGATCGCCAGAACCCGAGTTGGCTACCGCAGCTCGACCGTCAGCGCCGCCGGGCCCCGGAGCGTGAAGGTCGGCAACCACCGGACCCCATCGGGGGCGATCCGATAGTTCGGGAAGCGGGCGAGGAAGGCGGACAGCACCTCGGCGGCGACGGCAACACCGAGATGGACCCCCAGGCAGCGGTGGATGCCGGCCCCGAACGACAGGCTCCTGACCTCGGATCGACCGGTGACCAGCCGGTCGGGCTCGACGAAGTGCGCCGGGTCCCGATTGGCCGCACCGTAGAGCACCAGCAGGACCGCACCGGCCTCGATCCGTTGCCCGCCGAGTTCGACATCGGCCAGTAGCGTCCGGTCGGTCACCTGGATCGGGCTGTCGAACCGAGCCAGCTCCTCGACCGCGTCGATCCGTTCCTCGGTCGAACCCTCGGCCAACTGCGCCCGGAACGACCGATCGGTGGCCAGGGCGACCAGTGCGTTGCCCATCAGACCGACCATCGTCTCGTGGCCGGCGATCAACTGGAGGGCGAACGATCCCCGCAGATCGAGTGCGCCATCGGCGCCGGACGAGCGATCGGCGGCCGCCACGTGGGCCCACAGGCTCCCCGCTGCCGGCTCCTCGACCGCGTACCGCTCGTACAGGTCGTCGACCTCGCACACCCCGTCGTCCAGGAGCTGCGGCGTGAACCCGGCAAGCGGTTCGCCGTAGCGGGCCAGGACACCGGCCAGTCGATTGAGCTCGGTGGTGCGCGCACTCGGGACGCCGAGGACCCGGGCGTTGACCGCCGAGGACACCGGGCGGAGCACCTGCGACATCACCTCGACCGGGTTGGAACCGTCCAGTTCGTCCAACCGCTGATGGACGGCCGAGCGCGCCAGCTCGGCCAGGTGGGCGATGGCGGCGGGGGCGAAGTAGGTGCTCATCGCCCGCCGGAGCTCGGTGTGCCGGGGGGCGTCCTGCATCAGGACGTTGTCGAGCATCACCGCATTGGTGGCCGGCTGCAGGCGGGAGTACGGATACAGGCGGACCGCCATGTCCGAGCGATCGCACGAGACGTCTGCCCGCAGGCTGGCACTGGCCTCGTCGTAGCCAGAGATCAACCACATATCCAAGGCCCGGTGGTGGACGACCGGGCCCCGCTCGTGGAGCTTGCGGTAGAAGGGGTACGGGTCCGAGGAGCGGCGGACGTCGAACGGGTTCATCGGGGCCAGGTACCGCTGCAGGGCGGCCCGTCCCACCGCGGTCCGGGAACCCTGCCGGAGCGCACCGATGAGGTACCGCTCCCGGTCTATCGCCATCGCTGGCTCACCATCAATCGGCCACCGTAGTCACCGCCTCGATTCTGTAGCCAGCTGCCGTCGGGTGGCGGTCAGGAACGGTCGTCGACCGACCGGGGCAGGGTGAGGCCGAGGGACCGGGCGAGGAACTCGGTCTCCGGCTCCGGTTCGACGCCGAGTTCGGTCACGACCGCCAGGGCGCGCTCGAGCGCCCGCCGGGCCGCGGTCCGGTCACCCTGGGCCAGGAAGCAGCCGGCCCGCAGCCGATGCAGCGACTCCGACCACTCGTCGGCAAGCAGGCCTCGGCGGCACAGCTCGTTTGCCCGATCGGTCTGGCCGGCGGCAACCAGTAGCTCACCGGCCCGGCCGACGCAGCGGATGAAGGCGCTGCGGAGCCGTTCCGACTCCAGCTCGGCCCACAGGCCCGGCACCGAGCCACCGAGCAATTCGCCGCCGTAGACATCGGCTGCCTCGGCCAGCGTCTCCGCCGCCTGCCTGGCCAGCCCGGTGCTGTCGAGGCGGAACCCCTCGACCACCAGCTCGTCGAACCGCCACACATCGATCACCAGCATCGGATCGGGGTGGAGCATGACCCGGCCGCCGGGGTCGGTCCGGAGAAAGAACGGGGCGGTGCCCTTGCGGTCCGGCTCGAGCATGCTGCCG
>JBCCFN010000250.1:0-7982 GCA_039029715.1 Actinomycetota bacterium
CAGCCACAACTGATTTGGGCTGCATGAAGCTACACGCTATTCTAGCCTACTAGCAAACCACGCTGGACCCAGTCCAGCACTCGCCTTCGACCGTCCTTGTGACATGCATGACTCCGAGTCGGCCTTCCGCTGCTGCTGGTGCTGGCGGCGACGGTCTGTTACGGCGCGTCGATCAACCTGGCGGCGCCGCTCCAGCGGCGCTACGGCGCCGTGCCGCTGATGAGTACCGTCCTCGGGCTGGCCACCGTGCTGCTGATCCCGGTCGGGCTCCGGGACCTGTCTGAGAACCGCTGGCAGCCGGGCACGACCGCGGCGGTCCTGGTCCTCGGCGTGGTCGGTACCGGTCTGGCCTACTGGATCATGAGCTCCCTGGTCGGCCGGGTCGGGCCGGTCCGGGGCTCGTTCATCACCTACCTGATCCCGGTGGTCTCACTGATCCTGGGGGTCGTGATCCGCAACGATGCGGTCGCCACACTGTCCCTGATCGGTGCGGCGATGACCACCATCGGGGCGGTGTTGGCCTCCGGCCGCATCGGAGGCCGGAGCGCCCGGACCGCCGGTCCGGTGGGCCGGGAGGTCACCGGCGCGGACCGTCAGCCGATGGCGTAGGGCAGCAGCCGTTCGTACAGCTCCTCGGACTGGGCCAGCACCGGTTCGAGGTGGGGGAGCAGCCGGTCGTCCTTGGCCCGCCACGGTGCCCAGCCGGTCGACCGATGGACCGCCTCGTACCAGTACGGGGCCCAGACCCCGTCCTCCGGCTTTGGGCCGGGCGGCCAGTGCAGCATGGCGTCGTCGTAGGGGACCTCCAGCCGACGGCACAGCTCGGCCAGGACCGCGGGCGGATCGGCGAGGAGGCGGCGGGAGTCGACAACGATCGGCTCCTGACCGGCCGCCACTGCGGCATCGAGGATCTCGACCATCTCGGTCAGGCCGGTGTCGGCAAGCGTGGTGTCCGGGATCTGCTTCTGGAACGAGGTCAGCATGTCCTTCGGCTCCCGGGTCAAAAGCACGTTGCGGCAGTCGGCCAGAAACCCCCGGTCGAGCCCGACGAGGTGCTTTGCCATCTGTTTGCAGAACAGGATCGGGGTCGGGCTCGGGCCGAGGATGACCTCGCTGATCACCCGGCTCCCGTCGGTGTCCTGGGAAGCCAGGATCTCGTCCCGGCCGGGGTGGATCCGCCCGGTGTGGTCCAGGGCGTGGGCGTACAGCGGCTCGTCGATCACCGTGGTGTCCGGCCGCTGCCGCCAGGCGTACATCATGGCGGTCGACACGTTGCGGGGGCTCGACCAGAGGTTGATCCGGACCGTCACGGCCGACTCCCGGCGCTGGCCGCCACGTCTGCCGCCACCGCCTCCTGGTACAGGGCCCGGAGCCGGACCGTCATCGGCCCCGGCGTCGGGGTCGAGCCGTCCCCGATCCCCCGGCCATCGACGCTCGACACCGGGGTCAGCCCGCCGAAGGTGCCGGTGACGAAGGCCTCGTCCGCCCGGTAGACGTCCGTCAGGGAGAACGGCCGCTCCTCGGCCGGGATCCCGGCCGCCCGAGCCTGCTCCAGGATCACGGCCCGGGTGATGCCGTGGAGGTTGTAGTGACCGGTCGAGGTCAGGACGGCGCCGTCGGCAACCACGAAGAAGTTGGTGGCGTTGCAGGTCGCAACCGCGCCGGTCGGGTCGAGCATCAGCGCCTCGTCGGCACCGGCGTTGACCGCCTGGATCAGGGCGATCACCTCGTGCAGCTTGGAGTGGCAGTTCAGGCGTTGGTCCAGGGTGTCCGGGGGCGGCCGCCGGACGGTCGCGGTGAACAACGAGATCCCCTGGTCGGCCACGGTCGGGTCGGCCCGCTTGTGCTCGGCGATGATGACCATGTTCGGCCCGCCGACGACGTTCGACGGGTGCTGGGACGGCGTCTTCTTGTCGCCCCTGGTGATCATCAGGCGGACATGGACGTCGTCGTCCATACCGTTGCCGTCGACGGTGGCCCGAAGCGCCGCCGTGATGTCGTCCCGAGTCCCGATGTCCAGGTCGACGGCCTTGGCTCCGGCGAACAGCCGATCGAGATGGCGGTCGAGGAAGGCGAACTGCCCGTGGTGGAGCCGGATCCCCTCCCAGATCCCGTCGCCGACCAGGAAGCCGGAGTCGAACACCGAGATCTTGGCCTCCGGCCGGGGGACGAGGTCGCCGTTGATGTAGATCAGGACGTCGTCGTTGCGGGCGTCGGCAACCGCCGAGTGGGTGCTCTTGGTCATCCGGCCACGCTATCTGGGCCCCGGTGGTGGCCCGGCCGACCCGCCGGTCGGTTGCGCTGTCAGCCTGGCGCCGGTCAGCGGGTACCGGTGGGGGCGGTCGGTGCCGGCGCCGTGCGGAAGATGTGGACCGGGGTGCCGAGCGGCAGGAACCCAACCATCTCCTCGATGGTCGGGTTTGCCACCCGGATACAGCCATGGCTGACGTCCTGGCCGAGGAGTTCGGGCTGATCGGTCCCGTGGATGCCGATCACGCCCTGGCCACCGTTGTAGGAGTCCAGGGTGTCGCTGTAGCCGGACAGGCCGTAGGCGTACGGTCCGTAGAGCCCGCCGGGATCGGACGGACGGAGCAGCTCGACCAGGTAGAAGCGGCCGAGGGGGGTCGGGGTTGCACCATTGCCGATGGCGACCGTCGTCGAGAGCGTTTCCTCGTCGAACCGGAGGATCCGGAGCTCATAGGCCGAGGCGTCGACCTCGATCCGGTACGGGTTGACGGTCTGCTCGACCTCCGAGGTTCGGATCCACCCGGTCGTCCCGTTCGGTCGGACCGGGAGCAGCACTTCGAGCCAGCCGTCTCGGTCCCGATCCGGTTCGACGACCTGGAACACCTGCGGCCCGCCGAACTCGGTGGGGTTGGTGAAGGAGGCGACTGGCGGGGCGTCGTCCTCGGGGAAGGTCCTGGCGGTGATGCCATCGCCGGTGACCCGGGCCACGATCGTGCCGCCGATCGAAAGGTCAGGCGATCCGACCGACAGGTTGCGGCCCCGGACCGGTCCGGCCGCACCGGTCAACCCGGCCGCTGGTCCCGCATCGAGCGAGGCCCCGATCCGGGCGATGCCCCGACCGTCGGCGGCCCGGGAGACACCCCGGGCCTCGTTCGTCTCCCCACCGGTGGGGCGGATGGCGGCGACGGGACTGCACCCGACGGCGAACAGCACGAGGGCGGCGACAACGCGGGCCGTGCGCTGTCCGAGACCCATGATGCGGTACGTCCTCCCCGGTCTGGCCTGCTCGGTCGGCGCAGCTGGCCGCGTCGACGTCGTGCAACAGGGTAGCAACGGACCCGGTTGCGACCGGACCCGATCGCTCAGGTGGCCCCGAAATCCGCCGATAGCTGGAGGGTGGCTGACAGCAGGCTTGGTTCGAACACCGCAATGGTCCCTCGGTACCGCCGGGTCGGCCTCCGGATGAGTTGCTGGAGCTGCGAGGTCGCATGGACCGGAGCGGTCGAGTCGACGTGCTGGGTCTGTGACGGCCCCGGTGTCCCCGGCCCGCCGCCGTCGATCTATCCGGACATCGACTGAGCCTGCGCCCCGTCGTAGCTAGTCGGCGGGGACCCAGGGGGCAGGCGCCCGATCTCGGAACGCGGCGATGCCGGCCGAGGCCTCCTCAGACTCGAACAGTTCCCGCGACCGGACCGAGGTCCAGTCGAACGCATCGTCCCGACCCATACCCGGGACCCGGTTGATCAGCTCCTTTGCCGCGGCCAGCGCCCGGGGACCGCCGAGGACCAACTGGTCGACGTAGCCGGCCACCGCATCGTCCAGTTCCTCGGCCGGCACGGCACGATTGATCAGGCCGGCTTCGGCGGCTCGGGCCGGTGTGATCCGGGCCCCGGTGAGGAACAGCTCCGATGCGTCGGCCCGGTTCATCTTCGGCAGGCAGACCACCGAGATCACCGCCGGGGCAACCCCGATCCGAACCTCGGTGAAGCCGATCTTGGCGTCGTCCCGCATGACCGAGAGGTCACAGACCGCGACCAGGCCGACGCCGCCGCCGGTGGCGTGCCCGTCGATCCGGCCGACCACCGGCTTCGGTGAGGCGATGATCTGGCGGAAGACGTCGACGAAGGTCCGGGCCGGCGGTTCGTCCCCGTTCGGGGTCCGGTCGCCGCTCACCCCCGGCTGGTCGGCCTTCAGATCGGCCCCGGCGCAGAAGGTGTTCCCGCTGTTGGTCAGCACGATCGCCCGGACGCCGTCGTCCGCCACCGCCCGATCGAGCATGGTGGCAAGCGAACCGACGAGTCGGTCTGACAGGCTGTTCTTCCGTTCCGGCATGTTGAGGGTGATCGTCGCCACCCCGGACGCCACGTCATAGAGGATCGGGTCCGGCGCATCGGTCGTCGGGTCGCTGGTCATGGCCACAGCATCGCCGCCCTCCGCTTGGTTGGCAAAGGGGCCTAGATTTCCTTCATGTCCATCGCCCACAGCCTGACCGCCGAGGAGCTCCGGGTCCTGGCCTGTCTGATCGAGAAGGCCTACACCACCCCGGACCAGTATCCGCTGTCGACCAATGCGCTGACGACGGCCTGCAACCAGAAGACCAGCCGGGACCCGGTGGTCGACTACGGCCCGCAGCTGGTCGATCAGACGCTGCAACTGCTTCGGGACGCCGGGTGGGTCCGGATGATCCGGGCGTCCGGCAGTCGGGCGTTCAAGCACCGGCATGTCGTCGACGAGAAGCTCGGGCTGGCGCCCCAGGCCGAGGCGGTTCTGGCCGTGCTCGCCCTCCGGGGCCCGCAGAGCCCGGGCGAGCTCAAGACCAGGACCGAGCGGTACCACCGCTTCGAGGACCCGGCCGCGGTCGAGCAGGTCCTGCGGGCCCTCGCCGAGCGGGAGGAGCCGCTGACCCGTAACGTCGGCCGGGCGCCGGGGCAGAGCCAGGACCGGTGGGTGCAGCTGTTGGGACCGGCGGCCGAGACGCCCGATCCGGTGGAGGGGGCGGGGTTCTTCCGACCCTCGGAGGCCGCACCACCGGCCGCCAGCACCGCGGCGCCGGTCCCCTCGGCGTCCGAGGGGGAGTTGTTGGCCCGGGTCGAGCGCCTGGAGCGGCGACTGGCCGCCCTGGAGCGGGAGTTGGGACTGGCCGAGGACGACGCCGAGGCCTGACCGGCGTCGGGTCGACCCCATCGCCGCCGCTCGTCGCCTACCATCGCACGAAGCATGCCTGGTACCGCTCTCATCGTTGCCGGCGGGTCGAGACCCGATCCGCTCGTGGTCAAGTCGCTACCGACGATCGACTTCTGTATCGCGGCCGACAGCGGCGCGGACAACGCACGGGCGGTCGGGATCCGGGTCGACGCCCTGGTCGGTGACCTCGACTCGGTGTCGGCCGAGGCGGTGGATGCGCTCCGGCTGAAGGCGGCCGAGATCGAGGAGCACCCGGCCCGCAAGGCGGCCACCGACTTCGAGCTCGCCATGGCCCGGGCCATCGCCGAACAGCCGGATCGGCTGCTCGTCATCGGGATCGGCGGCGGCCGTCTCGACCACGAGCTGGCCAACTTCGCCGTGCTGGCCTCCGAGGCCACCGGCACGATCCGGGTCGAGGGGCTTGTCGGGTCGGCCCGGATCACCGTGATCCGGGGGTCGATGGCGGTCACCGGCGTGCTCGGCGAGACGATCTCCCTCCTCCCCGCCCTCGGCGATGCCGAGGGGGTCACCACCGAGGGGCTGGAGTACGAGCTGGTTGACGAACCGCTCCACGCTGCGTCCGGGCGCGGCGTGAGCAACCGGTTCATCGCGAACGAGGCATCGATCACCGTCCGGCGGGGCGTGTTGCTGGCGATCCAGCCCCACGGACTGAAAGAGCGGGCCACCGGTTGAACCCGATGATCGATCGGGTGCCGCCGCGCCTAAAGAGGAGCTGGGGTCAGCGGGGTGTGCTCGCCCTGAACCTGACGCTGATCCTGCTGGCCCTCGGCGCTGCGGCCCTGCTCAACTACGGCTACGGCCGGGCCGCCTCGATCAACCGGGTCTCGCTGGGCCGCAGCCTGACCCCGATCCCCGAGGAACTCGAACCGGGGGAGCGGGTGATGAACGTCCTGCTCGTCGGCTCGGATTCTTCGGCAAACCTGGACGAGGACGATCCGATCCAGATCGGCCGCCAGGGCGAGCGCTTCGGTGACGTGATCATCATCGCCCACATCGACGAGCGGACGAGCGACATCGCCCTGCTGTCGCTGCCCCGGGACCTGTGGGTCGATGTGGCCGGGGCCAGCCGCCCGAGCCGGATCAATCGGGCCTTCGAGATCGGCGGCCCGGCGACCCTGATCGAGACGATCGAGACCGAGTTCGACATCCCGATCCACCACTACGTGAACGTGGACTTCGCCGGGTTCCAGGGACTGGTGTCCGCCGTCGGGTCGGTCGAGATCTTCTTCGACACCCCGGCTCGGGACTGGAACGTCAACGCCAGACCGACGCCCCGGAGCCAGACCGGTTTCCTGGTCGAGACCGCCGGTTGTCACTCCCTCGACTCGGAGATGGCGTTGGCCTACGTCCGGTCCCGGTACTACCAGACCCAGGACGAGGACGGTCGGTGGAGCACCGATCCGTCGTCGGACCTCGGGCGGATCCGGCGCCAGCAGGACTTCCTGCGACGGCTGCTGCAGAAGGCCATCTCGCTCGGGGCTCGCAATCCGTTCGTGCTCCGGGACCTGATCGACGCCGGGTTGGAGAACGTCGCCATCGACCAGCGCCTGACCCCTCAGCTCCTGGTCGATCTCGGCGCGACCTACCGCTCGTTCGATCCGAGCGGCCTTCAGACCTACAGCTTCCCGGCCGTCGACGGCCAGGTCGGGCAGAATCAGGTCCTGCTGCCGCTGCGAAACGAGGCCGAGCCGGTGCTCGCCCTGTTCGCCGGCGCCGGGTTCGACCATCCGTCAACGGTCGGCCTGACGGTCAGGGTCGGGCCGGACGATGACGCCGAGACGGCGTCTGCGGTGGCCAGGCTGCGGCTGGCCGGATTCGACGTGGACCCGTCGGCCCGGGCCGATCTGCCCCCCGGCACAACGGTCAGGCACGGCCCGGACGGCCGGCATGCGGCCGAACTGGTCGTGGAGGCGCTGGGACGCCCGGCGACCTACGAGCAGGTCGATGGGCTCATCGGTCGATCGGTGGTTCTGCTCCTCGGGGAGGAGGCCGATGACCCGGTGCCGCCGTCGGCCATCGATGGTGGGGCCGGCGACGGCTCGAACGGTAATGAAACCGCAACGATCGATGCACCCGATCCCGGCGGCCCGACGGTCGACACATCCCCGGTGGAGATGGCGCCGATTCCCGACGAAGAGGTCGGGCCGGTCGATGAGCAGCTAGAATCGGGCCCCGTTGGGTGTGGGTGACGGCCTCTGCGGCCCGGTGGACCCGTAATTTCACCCCTGTGGGCAGCGTCGCGGACGCGATACCGTCCGTCATCGGAATGTTAGTTTCCTGAGGAGGGCACAGTGGCCTCGATCGCAATCATCGGCACCGGCTATGTCGGTCTCACCACCGGGGCGTGCTTCTCCCACCTCGGCCATGACGTGGTTTGTGCCGACATCGACGCAGCGAAGGTGGCCAAGCTGCAAGCCGGCGAGATCCCGATCGTCGAGAAGGGCCTCGACCGCCTGGTCGACGAGGGCCTCCGGTCCGGGAAACTCCGATTCGTCGTCGGTGCGGCCGAAGCCTCACGCCAGGCCGAGTTCCACTACCTGTGCGTCCCGACCCCGCAGTCCGACGACGGCTCTGCCGACCTCAGCTACCTGGAGACCGCCGCGGCCGAGATCAGCGCAGTACTTCCCAACAACAGCGTCGTGGTCAACAAGTCGACGGTGCCGGTCGGCTCGACCCGGGTCGTGGCCCGGGTGCTCGGCCGGTCGGACGTGGCCGTCGTCTCCAACCCCGAATTCCTCCGGGAGGGCACGGCGGTCGCCGACTTCCTGCAGCCAGACCGGGTCGTGATCGGCTCCCAGGACCAGGAGGCG
>JBCCFN010000251.1:0-7966 GCA_039029715.1 Actinomycetota bacterium
GATAAAGATAAGAATCAGGATGGTAAGAGAAAGTCAGCTCAATTAGGCAGTATCTGGAGGGACAGGCTAACGGGCCCGTTCGCCGGCGGCCAACTCGCCGCTACCGGTGAGTATCACCAACCACCGCCGGCCGGACGTCGGGTCGTGGACCACCAGGGAGCCCCGGTCGACCGCCATCGGGGCGGTGGCGTCGTAGCGGATCGACAGACCGGGCCGGCCGGGCGTGTGCTGGCCCCCGAATCGCCGCTGGTGGACCGAGAACGGCGCCAGCGGCGGGCGGAGCACCTCGAGGTCGATCGGCCGGCCGTCTCCGTCCTCGATCACCAACCGCCTGGTCCGGGACCGCCCGAACGGGACCTGCTCGAACCGCAGGTCGATGCGCTGGTCCGTCGCCGGGCTCTCCATCACCGGTTGCAATCCCATCGGCCCGTCCGCCTCCTCGATCCGCCGATCGCCCGCGTGCGACCGGTCCACTATCTGTCAGAGCGCGTCGTTGCGTTCTGGATACATGCGGTTCGGAAAGATGGCCAAAACCCGCCGGCCGAGGCCACCGATTCGGCCCGATCGGAGATTTCTCCGGTTGTGTCACGAGGCCGACAGACCGGGCCGGGGGAGGCTCCTACGTTGAGCATCGCAGGGGGACGGGCCACCACCCGGACCGAATCGAGAGGCAAGCGGATGGCAACCACCATCACCCACCGGACAACCACCATCGACACCGCAGAGCTGCTGGCCAACGCCATCGCCGGCGACGAGTCGGCCTGGAATGCGCTGTTCCGGGAGTTCAATCCGATGATCCGCTCGGTCGTCGCCGGCTACCGGCTCGACCATGCGACCTCGGCGGACGTGTGCCAGACCGTGTGGCTGCGGCTCTATGAGCACGCCGAGCGGATCCGTCGCCCGGAGGCGCTCGGTGGCTGGCTGGCAACCACCGCCCGTAACGAGTCTCTCCGCTGCCTTCGGGGGCAGCAGCGGTCCCGCCCAAGCGGCGTCCTGGAGGAGGAGGTCGATCTGACCGCCCCGTCGCCGGACGAGCGGGCGATCGACGACGAGATGCTGACCGATGTGCTCACCGCATTCGGGAAACTGCCAGATGACTCACAGCACCTGCTCCGGCTGCTGGTCGCATCTCCGCCGCTGCCGTACCGGGACATCGCCGCTCGTGTCGGCCGGCCGGTCGGCAGCATCGGCCCGACCCGGAGCCGGTGCCTTGAGACCCTGCGGTCCCACCTCGACCAGCACGGCGAGGCCGAGGTCGAGGCGGACGCGCTGCCGCTCGCCGCCTGATCGACTCGACCCGGCACGGCCGGGCGGGGCCGAGTCTCAGTGGGCCCGTTCGATCGACAGGGCGTTGTTGATGAGGCCGAGGTGGGAGTAGGCCTGCGGCACGTTGCCGAGGGCTCGGCCGGTCTCGGGATCGAACTCCTCGGCCATCAGGCCGGTCCCGCCGACCAACTCGCACAGATCCTTGAACAGAGCCTCGGCGTCGCTCTGGCGGCCGATCAGGCACATGGCATCGATCAACCACGAGGTCATCAGGTTGAAGCCGCCCTCCTTGCCGGGGAGCCCGTCGTCCTCCAGGTACCGGTAGACGGTCGGTCCCCGGCGGAGTTCCCGCTCAACGGTGGCAACGGTGGCGACGAACCGCTCGTCGTCAGGAGCCACCAGGCCCCACAGCCCGACCGCCAACACCGAGGCATCCAGGTCCGGATCACCGTAGGCGGCGGTGAACGACCCGACCTCGGGATTCCAACCCTGGTCCAGGACCTCGGCTGCGATCTGGTCCCGGAGCTCGACCCAGGCCTCGGGCTCCCGGTCGAGGAACTGGTCGGCGATCGAGATGGCCCGATCGACGGTGACCCAGCACATGACCTTTGAGTACACGTGGTGTCTCGGCGGCTTGCGGATCTCCCAGATCCCGTGGTCCGGCTCATGCCACCGGCGGGACACGGCGAGCACCATGGCCTCGACCAGCCGCCAGTGCTCGGCCGACAGGGCCTCGCCTCGCTCGAGTAGACAGTGGACCAGGTCGACCACCGGGCCGAACACGTCGAGCTGGACCTGGCCGTCTGCCGCATTGCCGACCCGGACCGGGCGGCTGCCGCCGTAGCCGGGGAGCTCGGTGATCTCGGCCTCCGGCGGGAGGTGGCGGCCGTTGACGTTGTAGAGCGGAGCCAACCGCTCCGGATCGGTCCGGGTCTCAAGCAGGTTGAGCACCCAGTCCAGGAACGCCATTCCCTCGGCGTGGGAGTTCAGCCTGGCCAGGGCGGTTGCCGACAGGGCCGCGTCCCGGAGCCAGCAGTATCGGTAGTCCCAGTTCCGGATGCCGCCGATCGTCTCCGGGAGGCTCGTGGTCGCGGCGGCCAGGATGGCGCCGGTCGGACCGTGGCACAGCCCCTTGAGGATGAGGGCGCTGCGGACGACCAGCGCCCGCTCGACCATCGGCAGCTCCAGCTTCCCGGCCCAGTTCGACCAGAAGTGGCTGGTGTCGCCGAGGCGTTCCTGCTCCGGGCGGGCGTCTGGCCGGACGGTCCCAGTGCCGCTCCGCAGTTCCAGGGCCACCGTCTCGCCGGGCTGGAGGGCCAGGGTGCCGATGGCGGTCTGGTGCTCGCCGTCCTGGACGATCTCCCAGTTCACCCCGGGGGCCCGCAGGACCATCAGGTCGGAGGTGCCCTGGACGACGATGCCATCCGGCTTGACGTCCAGCAGGGTGGCGACCCGGCCGAAGTTGAGCCGGGGGGCGAACTCGATCTCCACCGGTCCCGATCCTTCGAGGATCCGGACCAGGTCGGATCGGCCGGCAAGTCGGCGGGTCCGGCCGCTCGACGAGTCGAGGAAGTCGGTGACCGTGAACTTCGAGAAGCTCGACTCCAGCACGAGGGTGTTCGGCAGGTATCGCTGGTCATCCGGTCCGGCTCCGTCGGGGGCCCGGACGGTGAAGTGGCCGGCCGACGGGCCACCGAGGAGCATGGCGAACACGGCGCCGGAGTCGATCCGGGGGACGCACAGCCACGAGATCGACGCCTCCGGGGTGACGATGGCTGCGGTCCGGAGGTCGGACAGGATCGAGTGGTCCTCGATCGGGGTCAGCCCCTCGCCTCGGAGCCACTTGCCACGGAGCTCGGCAAGCAAGGCCAGGATCTGGGCCACCTTGTCCGTGCCGGACACCCGGAACTCGGCTGCGCTCTTTCCCTCCCCGACCTTGACCCCGACATCGGGGCCGGTCAGGGTCCGGAACCCGTCTTCGTCCGTGACATCGTCTCCGAAGAAGATGACCGCCGAGGCGCCGACCTGGTGACGGATCGTCTCGAGCGCTGCACCCTTGTTGGTGTCGATCACCGAGAACTCGAGGATGTCGTGACCGTTGCGGACCTGGACCCCGTCCAGGGCGGCCGGGCCGCGGATCAGCTCGTCACGGGCCGCCTCGACCCGGTCGTCCGCCATCCCCCGGAAGTGGAAGGTGACCCCGGCCGGCTTCTCCTCGATGATGGCCCCGTACTTGTCGCCGAGGGTTCGGGCCTGGTCGAGGACCTGGCGCCGGAGCTCGGCCAGGTCGGGGTCGAGCTGGGATGAGAAGCCGAGGTCGAACTCGCTGCCGTGGCTCCCGACGAGGCGGATCTCCTCCGGGAGGCGGGACAGGGTGGCCAGATCACGGAGGCTTCGGCCGGAGATCACGGTCACATGGGTATTCGCCTGCTCGGCGAGCGATCGCATGGCGGCGACCGAGTCCCGGTCGGCACGAGCCTCCATCGGGTTGTCGACCAGCGGCGCCAGCGTGCCGTCGTAGTCGCAGGCCACCAGCAGGGTGGGAACGCGGGCCAGGTGCCGGATGCGATCCGCCAGCTCGCCCAGGTTGTCGGTTGTCATGTCCCCCCTTGGTCCGGGTGGTTCGGACCAGCCGTTCCCCGCCCGATGCCGCAGCAATCTGCGGACGATCTAGGGTTGAGGCAGGTGTTGCCGATAGAGATCGAGTGCATGTTAGCGACTGCCCCGGAGGTTGTGCCTCCGCCCGGAGTCGGTGAAAGACGGTTGAGTACATGACCATCCAGCAACATCCGGCACTCGATCCGCAACCCCCGATCGAGGAGCCGCCCCGCCGACGGGAGGGGGTCCTGCTCGGTCTGGCTGCGCTGCTCGGTGCGATCGTGGTCGTCGGTGGCCTGCTTGCGGTCCAGCGGACCCTGGCTGACGAAGATGATGCGGTCGTCACCGCCACCCCGGCAGACACCGACACCGTGGCGGAGGAGGACGAGGATCCCGACCCGGTCCCCGAGGACGCACCGGACGCCGAGCAGGCCCCGGCGCCGGAGGTTGCGCCGGAGCTCGACGAGGGCCAGGTCCCGGACACCGAGGAGGCGGTGGAGCTTGCCATCTGCCCCACCAGCTACGAGCAGGTGATCTGCGACGCTGCGGCCTTCGTCCAACAGACCAGGGGTCGCCCGTTCAAGAACTTCCCCTCGGTCGAATTGCTGCCGGACGAGGAGTTCGATCTCGCCCTGCTCGACGACTTCGACACCTACCAGGACGAGCTCCGCCAGGACGAGCGGGTCCTGAAGGCCCTCGGCCTGGTCCCGACCGCCCTCGACCTGGTCGAGACGTTCCGTGACCTGCTCGAGTCCGGGGTGGTCGGATTCTATGACCCGGACACCGAGCGGTTGGTCGTCCGGGGCGGCGAATTCGATCTCTACAGCCAGCTGGTGCTCGTCCACGAGCTGGTCCACGCCTTCGACGATCAGTGGTTCGACCTCAGCCGGGACGACTTCACGAGCGAGGATGCCGAGTACGGCTACGTTGCCGTGATCGAGGGCAGCGCCAGTTGGGTCGAGTCGCTCTGGCGGAACCAGCTCAGCGCCGAGGACGAAGCACTCCTGACCCGCCAGGAGCTGGCCACCCTCTCACCGGAGGACCTGGAGAAGATCCTGGCCATGCCCCAGGTGCTGCTCGCGCTACAGGCCTCCCCCTACGTGGACGGGGAGCGCTACGTCGGCGGGCTCATCACCGACGACGGCCAGGTTGCGCTCGACGAGGCGTTGGCCGAGCCGCCGGTCTCCAGCGAGATCGTGCTCCACCCGGACCGGGATGCGGCCGACCTGGCCGTGATCGAGCTCGACACCCCGCCGGCCGACGGCTCGGTGATCGAGGACGGCGTGCTCGGCGAACTCGTGATCCTGCAGTGGCTCGGCGCGACCGCGGCCACCGGGTGGGGCGGCGACCGCTATGTCGTGTCGGTGTCTGGGCCCCAGACGTGTCTGGTCGTCGACCTGGCGGCCGATGGACCGACCGATCTGATCGAGATGGAGTCGGCCATCGACGGCTGGGTCGACGAGGCCTCCGACCTGCGATCCCTCGAGACGGTGTCGACCGCAGACCGGTCGATCCTCCGGGTCACCGGCTGCTACTGACCCCCCCCGGGGGCCCTCAGATGTCGGCGCAGGGCTGGAGCAGCGTCTCGGCCATCTTGGCCGCCTTGGCCGCCAGATCTCCTCGGGCCAGCAGGAAGGCGGGGACGATCGTGCGGCTCACCCCGATCGAGGCCAGCTCCTCGGCCGCTGCGACCGGGTCGTCACCGAACAGGCCGGGGTGACCGGCGGTCATCTCGATCGCCGCTGGGTCTCGCCCGGCATCCGCTGCGGTCTGGCGAGCGATGTCGATCAGCTCGGCGATCTCGGCCATCGAGCCCTTGCCGGGGAAGAACCCGTCGCCGAGCCGTCCGGCCCGACGGGCTGCGGCCTTGGAGTGGCCGCCGACCACGATCGGGACGGTGCCGGCGACCGGCTTGGGGTTGGAGCTGACATCCCGGAACGAGGCGAACGGCCCCTCGTGGGCTGCGTCGTCACCGGACCACAGGGCCTGCATGGCGGCCACGTAGTCGTCGGTCCTCGCTCCCCGGTCGGCGAACGGCACGCCGAGGGCGTCGAACTCCTCCTCTAGCCAGCCGACCCCGATCCCGAGGTCGAACCGGCCGCCGGACAGGGCATCGAGGCTGGCCACCGCCTTGGCCAGGACCAGCGGGTTCCGTTGGGGGACGATGAGGATCCCGGTGGCGAGGCGGATCGTCGAGGTGTGGGCGGCGGCGAACGACAGCCAGATCAGCGGGTCGGGGAGCGGGGACGAGGCATCGCCCGGCATCTTGCCTGTCGGCGAGTAGGGGTAGGTCGAGGAGTAGGCCTGGGGCCAGATGACGTGCTCGACGGTCCAGATCGACTCGAAGCCGACCGCCTCGGCGGTGGTGGCCAGCTCGACCAGCCCCTCGGCCGACGCGAACCGGTCGGTATTGGCGAACATCAGGCCGAACTTCATTGGCACCTCGTCTCATCGATCAGACCAGGATCTTTGTCTGTCGGACCGGCCCGGCGCAATCGGGTCGTTCGATCAGCGTCCCCGCCACTCAGGGGGCCGCTTCTCGGCCCAGGCCCGGCGGCCCTCCTTGGCGTCCTCGGTGGCGCCGGCCACCAATCGCATGGTCTCGCCGAATCGGACCGCTTCGGTCCAGCCGAGCTCCCGGCTCCGCCAGGCGACCTCCTTGGTCGCTCGCTGGGCCAGCGGGGCCGCAGCGGTCAGCGTCTCGGCCCAGGTTCTGGCCGCTGCCAGCACGTCGCCGTCCTCGGCGACCCGCCACACCAGCCCGGTCTCGACCGCCCGTTCCACGTCGACCGGCTTGCCGGTCAGCAGCAGCTCCATGGCGTTGGCCCACCCGATCCGCTGCGGCAGTCGGATGGCGCCGACGATCGTCGGGATCCCGATTGCCACCTCCGGGTAGGAGAACGTGGCCGTCGGCGCGGCGATCACGAAGTCGCAGAACAACACGCCGGTGAGCCCGTAGCCGACGCAGGGTCCGTTGACCGCGGCGATCGTCGGCTTGAACAGCTCGAGCCCGCTCTCGAATGAGTTGATGGTCGGCTTCTCCCAGAACGTGCCGCCAAAGGTGCCGGCGGACCCGGCACCGTCCTTGAGGTCGGCGCCGGCGCAGAACACGTCACCGGCCCCGGTCAGGATGGCGACCCAGGCGTCCTCGTCCTCCAGGAACGCCGTCCACGCCGCGTTCAGCTCGGTCCGCATCTGGCCGTTGATGGCGTTGCGGGCGTCCGGCCGGTTCAGGGTGATGGTTGCGATGTGATCGACGACCTCGTACAGGACCGTTGGCATGGCCAGACCCTAGACGATGGCCGGCCACTCGGGCCCGGCGTGGCTCAGCGGTCCGGCCCGGCGATCCACAGGTTGGCAACGGTGATCCCGGCCCCGGCCCCGCCATCGGTGGCGTCGTCCGGGTGGCCAAGGACCAGCTCGGTGCGGTCCGGCTCGATCGGGAACCGGGTCGGCAGCTGTTCGTGGCTCAACAGGGCGGCCCCGGCCGGCAACTTGGTCAGGGTGGGGGCCAGGATGGAGGCGAACGCCGCCGGCGGGAGGAAGGCGAAGGCCAGGTCGACATCGGACAGGTCGGCGCCGGCGGCATCGGCGGCCACGATCTCGACCCGGTCATCCAGGCCGGCGTCTGCCACCGCCCGGCGGGCACGGGCCACGAGGTCTGGATCGGTCTCGTAGCCGCGGCCGACGCAGCCGAACCGGTCCGCCGCCTCGATCAGCACCCGCCCGTCTCCGCACCCGAGGTCGACGACGACCGGAGGTTGGTCCTGGGGCGCGGTCCCGTCGCCCGGGGCGAGACCGGCGAAGCGGAGCAGCGGGTCGATCAGTCCGGTCGGCGTGCCGAGGTAGATGCCGAGATCACCGACGGTTCCGGCCGGGCCCGAGAGCTTCCCGGCCAGGGCCCCGGCGGTCAACCGGACCGGGCGGAGCGGCCAATACGCCGGCCAGGCCCAGGTCGGGAGGTCGACGGCCTCGAAGTCGCGCTGGTTCGGTGTCAGTTTGGCCGCCACCCGACGCCGATGACCGGCGCGGGGATGGTGGTCGTCGGCCAGCGCCAGGCGGATCCGGGTCGTTCCCGCCGCTCGGCGGACGTAGTCGATCC
>JBCCFN010000252.1:0-7923 GCA_039029715.1 Actinomycetota bacterium
GCTCAGCCGTGAGCAGCGGCTCACGATTGAGGACCAGCTTAAGCAGGGTGTGCTGAAGGGGTTGGTCGCAACCTCGTCGTTGGAACTGGGAATCGATATGGGGGCAGTCGATCTCGTCGTCCAGGTCGAGTCGCCAGGGGCGGTCAGCCGTGGTCTCCAGCGGGTCGGGCGGGCAGGCCACCAGGTCGGTGCCCCGAGCCGGGCCAAGTTCTTTCCGAAACATCGGGCCGACCTGGTCGAGGCGGCCGTCGTCGTCGATCGGATGCACAGCGGGCTGATCGAGGAAACGCACTACCCGAGAAACCCCCTCGATGTGCTGGCCCAACAGATCGTGGCCGCCTGTGCCCTCGATGACTGGCAGGTCGATGATCTGCTCGCGCTGATGCGCGGCGCGGCCAACTACGCCGACCTGTCCGACGAAGCCTTCGGCGCCACCCTCGATCTGCTCGCAGGCCGGTACCCGTCCGACGAGTTTGCCGAACTCCGGCCCCGCATCATCTGGGATCGGGTCGAGGGGGTGGTCCGGGGCCGGCCCGGCGCTCAGCGGCTGGCGGTCACCAGCGGCGGTACCATCCCGGACCGCGGCCTGTACGGGGTGTTCCTGCCGGACGGGACCCGGGTCGGTGAGCTTGACGAGGAGATGGTGTACGAGTCCCGCCCCGGTGAGACGTTCCTCCTCGGGGCCAGCACGTGGCGGATCCAGGACATCACCCACGAGCGGGTCGTCGTCACCCCGGCGCCAGGCCAGCCGGGAAAGATGCCGTTCTGGCACGGGGACGGTCCCGGCCGACCGCTGGAACTCGGCCGAGCCATGGGGGCCTTCGTCCGGGAAGTGGCCACCGCCCCGCCGCCGGAGGCCATGGACCGGTTGCGGTCACGCCACGGCCTTGATGATCTGGCCGCCACCAACCTGTTGCTGTTCCTGGAGGAGCAGCGAGAGGCCACCGGCCGGATCCCAGACGATCGGACCATCGTGGTCGAACGGTTCCGGGACGAGATCGGTGACTGGCGGATCTGCGTGCTCAGCCCGTTCGGAGCCCAGGTCCACGCACCCTGGGGGATGGCACTGCAGTACCGCTTGGCCGAGCAGTGGGGCTGGGATGTCGAGTTGATGTGGAGCGACGACGGGATCGTGATCCGGTTGCCGGAGGCGGTCGACCAGCTCCCCCTGGACGAGCTGCTGGTTGACCCGGACGACCTCGACGAGCTGCTGGTCACCCAGTTGCCACAGACCGCCATGTTCGCCGCCCGGTTCCGGGAGTGTGCGGCCCGGGCGCTGTTGCTGCCCCGCCGCCGTCCCGACCGGCGGACCCCGCTGTGGCAGCAACGGCAGAAGGCCGCCGATCTGCTGTCGGTGGCGGCCAAATACCCCAGCTTCCCCATCCTGTTGGAAGCCAGTCGGGAGTGTGTCAACGACGTCTTCGACGTCCCCGCCCTCCGTCAGGTGCTGACCGAACTCCGCAGCCGGAAGATCAAGATGATCCCGGTCGACACCGACACCGCGTCCCCGTTCGCCCAGTCGCTGTTGTTCGGCTGGGTGGCCCAGTACATGTACGAGGGGGACGCCCCGCTGGCCGAGCGCCGAGCCGCAGCGCTGTCGCTCGATCGGGAGCTGCTGCGGGATCTGCTCGGTGCCGAGGAGCTGCGGGAGCTGCTCGACCCCGAGGTCGTGATCGGGCTGGAGGCCGAGTTGCAGCGGACCGCCGAGACCTGGCGGGCCCGCAACATCGACCAGGTCGAGGATCTGCTTCGCTGGCTCGGCCCGCTCTCGGTCGACGAGATCGAGCGGCGGACGGTCGGTCTCGACGCGCCGGAGGCGGTGGCCACGCTGCTCGACCAACGACGGATCATCAGCGTTGCCAACTTCCGCCCGGACGCCCCCGTCGTCGCCCCCGGCTCGGCCGAGGCCGGGGCCGGGGTCGGGGATGCTGCCGAACCGCCTCGGCTGTTCGCCTCGGCCGAGGACGCGTCCCGGCTGCGGGACGCCCTCGGGGTCGCGCTACCGCCCGGGCTGCCGGCGGCGTTCACCGACTCGGTCGACGCCCCGCTCGGAGACCTGGTGTCCCGCTACGCCCGGACCCACGGCCCGTTCCTCACCTCGGAGTTGGCGGCCGGGCTCGGTCTGGAGCCGCATCGGGCGGTCGAGGCGTTGGAGGACCTGGAGCGGCAGGGCCGGGTGGTCCGGGGCGAGTTCCGTCCGGATGGCGTTCCCGGCTCCCGGGGTTCGGTCGAGTGGTGTCACGCCGAGGTCCTCCGGGTCCTGCGGCGGCGGTCACTGGCCGCCCTCCGTAAGGAGGTCGAGCCGGTCGAGCAGGACGTCCTGGCCCGGTTCGTCCCGTCGTGGCAGCACGTCGGGTCAAACCTCCGCGGCGTCGACGGGCTGGCCGAGGTCCTGACCACCCTGCAGGGCGCGGCGCTGCCCGCCTCGGCTCTGGAGACCGACATCCTGGCCGCCAGGGTGGACGGCTACCAGCCGGCGGACCTCGACACCCTGTTGACCGCCGGCGAGGTGGTCTGGGTCGGTGGTGGCGCCCTGGGTCCGACCGACGGTCGGGTTCGGCTGGTCTGGCGGGACCAGGTCGGCGCTCTGATCCCCGAGGCAGACCCGGACCCGGAGGACGACGACCGCCCGGCCGCTCCGATCCACGACGCGCTGCGGGCTCACCTTGCGGACCGAGGCGCCTCGTTCTGGTCCGATCTGGTCGGGGCGGCCCAGGCCGCCGGTTGCGACTACACCGATCAGGCCGTCCTCACGGCGCTGTGGGATCTGGTGTGGGCGGGTGCGGTTACAAACGACTCGCTGACCCCGCTCCGGGCCCTCGTCTCGGGCGCCGGAGCGGCCAAGAAGGGCGGCTCCCGCAGCGGCGGCCGGGCCCGGCGGCCGAGCATGCGGTCGCTGTCCCGGCTCGGGCCGCCGTCTGGGACCGGGCGGTGGGCCCTGGTGGCCGAGCTCCGGTCCGGGATCGGCCGGGTCACCCCGACCGAGGCGGCAACCAGCCGGGCCCTCCAGCTGCTGGAGCGCTACGGGGTCCTGACCAGGGAGATGGCCCTGGCCGAGGGGTCCTCCGGCGGCTTCGCCGGCGTCTACCCGATCCTCAAGGAGATGGAGGAGCGGGGCCAGGTCCGGCGGGGCTACTTCGTGTCCGGATTGGGGGCGGCCCAGTTCGCCCTCCCCGGTGCGGTCGACCGGCTCCGGGACCAGCGCCAGGACACCCTCCCGGACGAACCGCCCCCGGTCCAGGTCCTGGCCGCCGTGGACCCGGCCCAGCCCTACGGGGCGGCCCTCGACTGGCCGGAGACCGAGGGCCGTCCGGCCCGGGCCACCGGCGCCTACGTGGTGCTCCGCAACGGGCTGCCGCTGGCGTTCTGCCACCGGGGTGGGCGCAGCCTGGCCCTGTTCGACGGCGCGCTCGATGACCCGGACTGGGTCCGTGCACTGTCCGGCCTGGTCATCGACCGCCGGGTCCGCAGCCTCGAGATCCAGAAGGTCGACGGGGCCCCGATCTCCGAACGCCCGGAGGTGACCGAGCTGCTGCTGGCCGGTGGATTCAAGCCCGGGTACAAGGGCCCGACGTTCCGGCGCTGACCGATCGGCGCTGACCGACCGGCGGCCGACCGACCGGCGGCTGACCCACCGGCGGATGACAGGACCGTCTGGCGGGCTAGCGTTCGGCCAGGCCCTGGATCCTGGTCCAGAGGACCCGGTCGACCTCGATGATCGTCCGCCGCGCATCCACGGCGCCCGGGAGCGTAGCCCCCGGTTGGTCCTCGACCACCAGCGCCAGGCGGGCGAGCAACCGGTGGACGCCGTCTGCGGCGAAGGCGGCCGGGTCGATCACCATGAAGAACTGACCGAGGTCGTGCGGGGGGCCATAGATGCTGTCCCGGTCCGGGACGTCCATGCTGATCCGGCTACCGGTCAGACCGGCGGCCAGGACCTCGACCAGGAGCCCGATCCCGTACCCGAGCTGACCGGCCGGGACCAGGGCTCCCTTGAGGGCGACGTCGGGATCGGTGGTCGGGAGGCCGTCGGTGTCGACCGCCCACCCCGGCGGGATCGGCTCACCGGCTTCGGCCGCCGCCTCGATGCGATCCCAGGTCACTGCGGAGGTCGAGCCGTCGTATCGGAACGCCACCCCGCCTCGGCCGTCCGGGGCCGAGATGGCGATGGGGTTGGTCCCCAGCATCGGCCGGCTCCCGAGCAGTGGGGCGACCCGGGCCTCGGTGTTGGCCGACCCGATGGCGATCATGCCGGCCTCGGTGAGCTGGTCAGTGAAATACCCGAGCGGGGCACAGGTCTGGGCATGGTCGATCGACAACGATGCGATCCCGTTGGCCCCGGCGGCCGCCACGGTGGGCCCGAGCCCGGCATCGAAGGCCGGGTGGGCGAACCCCAGGCCGGCGTCGACCCGGACGACGCCCGGTCGGGGGCGGCGCACCACCGGTTTGACCTGACCGTCGATTCGGCCCGACGCCAACTGCCTGCAGTGGGCGTCGAGGTTGATCAGCCCGCAGGCCCGGTTCCCGACCTCCTCTGCGGCGCAGATGGCCGAAGCGACCGAGGCCGCGACGGCTACCGACGCACCATGGACCTCCAGGGCGCGAGCCGCGGTCGACTTGATCTCGGAAAGGGCGACATGGACCATCGGGGGACCACTACTCGGGGAACGAGACCAGAATAGCTGCGTTGGCGATCACCATCAGATCGTCGCCGGTCGCGCTCGGCACGTTCAGCCCACCGACGGTCGGCGACACCGTCACCGTGCCGTAGGGGACCTGGGCCTTGATCCGGTCGTGGTCGATGGCGTCCGGGTCGGCGACCGCAACGACCACCTCGACATGCATGTCCTCCCGCCGCTTGCCCGCGGCGTTGAAGAAGTTCAGGCTGCTGTGGCGGAGGGCGTCCGACACCGCCCGCTCCGCCGCCTTGGTGTAGTCGCCGCCGTGGACGTCCACCCCCATCCCCATCTCCGTTACCCATCGCACCAGACCCATGTCCATCGACATTAGGGCCGCCCGATCCCGTCCGGGGCGATGGCGGTGGTCGATACTTGGCGACCGTGACGACCTCCGGAACGACGGTGTGGATCTTCGGCGACCAACTCCATCGAGGTGTCGGCGCGCTGCGCGATCGCCGGCCCGAAGACACCAGGGTCCTGCTCGTCGAGAGTGAGGCCAAGCTCCGCTCGAAGCGCTGGCATCGTCAGCGTCTCCACCTGGTGCTGTCTGGGATGGCCCACCTTGCCGCCGAACTGACCGATGCCGGATTCGAGGTCGATCACCGCCGGGCCCCGACCCTGGCCGCCGGGCTGGCCGCCCATCGGGCCGCCCACCGGCCCGACGAGGTGGTGGCGATGGCGCCGATGAGCTGGGACGGGGTCGCCATGCTCGATCGATGCGGGGTGACGACGATTCCCAACGAGCAGTTCCTCTGCCACCCCGACGACTTCGCCCGCTGGGCCGAGGGTCGCAAGAGCCTCAAGATGGAGGACTTCTACCGATGGCAACGGCTGCGGCTCGACGTGTTGCTCGATCACGACGACCAGGCCGGTCCGGCGCCGGCCGGCGGGCGGTGGAACTTCGACCACGACAATCGGGAACCGCCACCGAAGGACGGCCGGTCGTGGCCGACGATCACCCGGTTCGAACTGGACCACATCGACCGTGACGTCCTGGCCAGGGTGGAGGAGCACGACGTGTGGGGCGACGAACCGACCGGGCTGTGGCCGGTGACCCGGGACCAGGCCCTGGTGCGGCTGGAGGAGTTCGTGACCGATGGCCTGGCGCCGTTCGGCCCCCACGAGGACGCGATGTTGCGGGACGAATGGAAGCTGGCCCACTCCGTCCTCAGCTCGAGCCTCAACCTCGGCCTGCTCCACCCCCGGGAGGTCGTGACCGCCGTGGAGTCGGCCTGGCGGGCCCGCCCGGACGAGCTGCCGCTCAACTCGGTCGAGGGCTTCATCCGCCAGGTCATCGGCTGGCGGGAATACGTCTGGGGCCTCTACTGGCTGTGGATGCCGGACTACCGAAACCAGAACGCTCTCGGGGCCGACTGCCCGGTCCCACCGGCCTTCACCGGTCAGGCCCAGACCGAGTTGGCCTGCGTCTCGTCGGTGATCGGCAATCTGGAACGCTACGGCTGGACCCACCACATCGAGCGGTTGATGGTGCTCGGCAACCTGGCGCTGACCACCGGCGTTGACCCGTTGGCCATGACCGAGTGGATGTGGGCGTCGTTCGTCGATGGGGCCGAGTGGGTGATGCTGCCGAACGTGATCGGCATGGCCCTCCACGCCGACGGCGGGCGGATGGCGACAAAGCCCTACGCCTCCGGTGGTGCCTACATCAACAAGATGAGCGACTTCTGCCGAGGCTGCCGGTTCAATCCGAAGAAGCGGACCGGCGACGACGCCTGCCCGTTCACCACCCTGTATTGGGACTTCCTGGCCAGGACCGAGCAGCAGCTGACCGGCAACCACCGGATGGCCAGACAGCTGGCGGCGATGCGGAGGCTGTCCGACCTCGATGCGGTGCGGGCCCGGGCCGATGAGGTCCGGGTCGCCCTGGCTGCGGGCCAGCTCTAGGGTCGTTCCGGTGGCTGCGGTACTGGTGACCGGCTCGGCCGGACAGGTCGGCGGAGCGGTGGCGTCCCGGCTGGAGGCCGCCGGCCGATCGGTGACCCGGTTCGACCTGACCGGGGGGCGGGACCTGCGGGATGCCGACGCGGTCCTGGCTGCCACCACCGGGTGCGACGCCGTGGTCCATGCCGGGGCCATCCCCCATGACACCGCAGGGACGCCGGAGGAGATCGTGGCCACCAACGTCCTCGGGACGTGGCACGTGCTGACCGCGGCCGAGCAGGCTGGTGTCGAGCGGGTCGTGTACCTGTCCTCTGGCCAGGTCTTCGGTTGCGCCGAGGGCGAGGGCGTGCCCGACTACCTCCCGATCGACGATGAGCACCCTCGGCGGGCCGCCCGGCCCTACGGCATGTCGAAGTGTCTGGCCGAGGACATGTGCCGGCGGTGGTCGGCTCGGACCGGTGTCCCGACCGTGGTCTTCCGGCCGGTCCTGATCCTGAACGACCGAACCCTGGTCACCGTCGATCGGGGCGGGATCGAACTCGATGCGTTCGTCCACGTCGACGACGTGGCCGCTGCCATCGAGCTCGGCTTGACCATGGCGGTGCCGAACCACGTCCGAGCGATCCTCTGCGGTCCGGGTCGATTCGACACCTCGGTGGCCGAGCGGACGCTCGGTTGGCGAGCGACCCGAAGCTGGCCGACGGGCCCGGCCTGAACCGGGACCGCAGGCGGCTCAGGCCTTGCGGTTTGCCCGGTAGTACTCGATGAGGGCGTTGGTCGATCCGTCGTGGTCAAGCGGACCGTCTCCAGTCAGTTCCGGCTCGATCGCCACCGCAAGCACCTTGCCGAGCTCCACCCCGAACTGGTCGAAGGAGTTGATGCCCCACACCGCGCCCATGGTGAACACCTTGTGCTCGTAGAGGGCGATGAGACGGCCGAGCGTGGCCGGGTCCAGCCGGTCGGCCAGGATCGTGGTGGTCGGCCGGTTCCCATCGAACCGCCGCTGCGGATCGTCCGAGGCATCTCCAGCCGAGGAACTCGTGCTACTCGGCGCAGCCGAGGAGCCGCCAGATGTTCCGCCGGAGGCGGAACTCGTGCTACTCGGCGCAGCCGAGGAGCCGCCGAAAGCGAGGGCTTCGGTCTGGGCGAAGAAGTTGGCCATCAGCAGGTCGTGGTGAACACCGATCGGGTCGGTGGCTTCGACGAACCCGATGAAGTCGGCCGGGATCAGCCGGGTGCCCTGGTGGATCAGCTGATAGAAGGCGTGCTGCCCGTTGGTCCCGGGCTCGCCCCACACGATGGGGCCGGAGTCGGCGGCCAGGCGACGTCCTTGCTTGTCGAC
>JBCCFN010000253.1:0-7902 GCA_039029715.1 Actinomycetota bacterium
CTAGTACGAGAGGACCGGGATGGACGCAGCTCTGGTGTGCCAGTTGTTCCGCCAGGAGCATGGCTGGTTGGCTACCTGCGGAAGGGATAACCGCTGAAGGCATCTAAGTGGGAAACCCGTTCCAAGATGAGATCTCTCACCGGGTAACCGGGTAAGGCCCCTAGTAGGTGACTAGGTTGATAGGCCAGATGTGTAAGCACAGTAATGTGTTCAGCTGACTGGTACTAATAGGCCGAGGGCTTGTGTTTTACTTGTCATTTCTGCAAGAAGATCGCAGAACTACGAATGAGGCTCTGGCCTCATGGCCACGAATCGACTCGTCGATTCGTGCGGTCGAGGCTCCGCCTCGACACTCGTGCTCGCTATTTAGCGCTTGAGGATCCGGCACTTCAGTGTCGCTCCGGGAGTTCTGCTCCCAGATGATCGCCATAGCATCCGACCGGTCGTATCCCGGTCCGGTGCGATGCATATTTTCGGTGGCAATTGCGGAGGGGTCACACCCGTTCCCATCCCGAACACGGAAGTTAAGTCCTCCTGCGCCGATGGTACTTGGTCGGAGACGGCCTGGGAGAGTAGGTCGCCGCCGGATTACGCCGCAGAACATAGTGTTCTGCCGAGGATTCGGTTCCTCCGAGAACCCGGCCACCGAGCCGGGTTCTTTCGTTTTTCCTCCCAGGTCGGGGGCTAGCGTGGAGTCCAGATGACCCAACGACGTTCGAATCCGAAGCGAAAGAGGATCCCACCGCCGCCGGACCGAGGTCGGCCAGATCGTGACGTCGACGATGCCGCTCGGGACGAGGTCGTGATCGAACGGGTCGCGGACCAGCAGCGGGACCAGGGTCCCAGGAAGTCGAAGAAGAAGCGGAATCGAACCCGTCAGACGGTCGACGTCAGCCATGTGGAGATGCCGGGGGTGGCGCCGGCCACCGCCACCAAGCTGCAGCGACGGCTCGGCGAGGCGGCGGAGGCCTTCGACCGGGAGCGATTCACCGATGCCGAGCGGCTCCTCCAGTCGATCGATCGGCTGGCTCCAGGGGTGCCCGAGGTCCACGAGCTGCTCGGCTTGACCTACTACCGGCTCGGTCGCTGGACCAAGACGCTCAAGGAGCTGGAGCGGTTCGCCGAACTGACCGGGTCGGTCGAGCAGCACCCGGTGATGGCCGACGCCAACCGAGCCCTCAAGCGATGGACTCGAGCCGAGGAGCTGTGGCACGAGCTCGGGGATGCTTCGCCCGCTCCGGACCTCATCGAGGAGGGGCGAATCGTGCAAGCCGGGGCGCTCGCAGATCAGGGACGGCTGCAGGACGCCATCCGGTTCCTGGAGCGGGCGCCCAAGGTCAAGGGCAAGCCGGCGATCCATCATCTCCGTCGGTGGTACGTCATGGCGGACCTCTATGAACGGGCCGGTGACGCACCACGGGCACGACGGTTGTTCGCAGACATCGCTCGGGCCGAGCCGGCCTTCGGCGACGCAGCCGACCGGGCCGTGGGGTTCTGAGGCCCCGCCGTCGCTCGCAGTCGGAATGCACGGTCGACTTCGCCGGATCTCACGTCACGAATCCGGTCCGGCTGCGGCCCAATTCGCTATCCTCACACCTGTCCGTAACACCACCGAGTCCCCCAGGGCAGGGTCGTAGATGAACGAACAACAACTGCAGAAGGTCAGCCACGACGACGGGTTCGTGGCCGCGCTCGATCAGAGTGGCGGGAGCACGCCGAAGGCGCTCGGCCTGTATGGGATCGAGGAGTCGGCCTACAGCTCCGAGGACGAGATGTTCGATCTGATGCACGCCATGCGGAGCCGCATCATGACCAGTTCGGCCTTCGGTGGGGACCGCATCCTCGGCGCGATCCTGTTCGAGATGACCATGGATCGCCAGGTCGAGGGTGTCGACACCGCCCAGTACCTGTGGGACACCAAGTCGGTCGTTCCGTTCCTGAAGGTCGACAAGGGTCTCGCCGACGAAGCCGACGCGGTGCAGCTCATGAAGCCGATGCCCGAGCTCGACGGCTTGCTGGCCCGGGCCAACGAGAAGGGCATCTTCGGGACCAAGATGCGCTCGGTGATCAAGATGGCAAACCCCGACGGGGTGAAGGCCATCGTCGACCAGCAGTTCGAGGTCGGCCATCAGATCATCGAGGCCGGCCTGGTCCCGATCATCGAGCCCGAGGTCGACATCAACAGCCCGGAGAAGGCCGCAGCCGAGGAGCTCCTCCGGGCCGCCATTCTCAATCATGCGAACCAGCTCAATCCCTAGCAGCTGATCATGCTGAAGCTGACCCTGCCGGACGTCGACAACTTCTACGCCGACCTGGTGGCCCACCAGAACGTGGTCCGGGTCGTCGCCCTCTCCGGCGGCTACAGCCGAGACGACGCCAACGATCGGCTGAGCCGGAACAACGGCGTCATCGCCTCCTTCTCCCGGGCCCTGACCGAGGGGTTGAGCGCCGGGCAGTCGGATGCGGACTTCGACAGCACGCTTGGCGCAACGATCGCCAGCATCTACGAGGCGTCGAAGAGCTGACGTCGACCTCGGGGTTCTCCGCCGTCCGGGTCCTGGCCGGACCGACCGGACTCGGTGACGGTCGGATCGACAACTTCATCATCGACTCCTCGGCCCATCTCATCAATGGTGTGGTCGTGCTGGCGAGTATGACCGCCGCCACCGGTGCGGTGGCTTGGCATGCCTACCGGAACGAGCCGGTCGGCCGCCCCGGGGTGATCGCCATGGTCGCAGCCCAGGTCTCGTTGACCGTGCAGCTCCTCCTCGGCATCAAGCTGCTCGATCAGGGACAGGGGATCGTCCAGCTCTACATCCACTACATCGGCGGCCTGATCCCGCTCGGCGCATTCCTGGTCGGCGGGTGGGTCGCCCGGGGGGACACCGGTCGGAGCAGTCGGATCCTGGCGGTGCTGCTGGCGCTCGGCTACCTGTCGGCGCTGATGGCGTTCTTCATCGGTCGGTCCTACGCCAATCGTTCGCTGGTCTGACCGCCGCCACGGCAGGACGCCGCCGCAGTCGACCGGGTCACCGGTGGTATCGCTCGTGGTGGGGCTCGTTCCACACCTCGTCGAGGTGGGGGTAGGGACCGTGGCCGGCCCCGCCCGTCTCGTCCCAGGCCGGTGCCCGCTGCCCGGGCCGGAGTCGGATCCTCGGCTGGAGCTTCCTGACGATCCGCCCTGCGATCACCCCGAAGACGAACCCGGCGACGTGGGCGATCCAGCCGCCGGGGCCGGTCCAGGTGAAGAACTGCACTGCGAACCAGGCCAGGAGGAACCAGCGGGCTCGGATGTCGACCAGGATGAGGAACAGCAGGGTCCGAATCGGGGCATCCGGGTACCAGACCAGATAGGCCCCCATGATCCCGGCGACGGCCCCAGACGCACCGACGATGGCCACGGTCCCGGCGGCCTGGAACGCCACGTAGGCCACGGTGGCCACAACCCCCGCGACCAGGTAGAACGCCAGGAATCCGCCATGGCCGAGGCGGTCCTCGACGTTGTTGCCGAACACCCACAGGAAGAGCATGTTGAGCGCCAGATGGATGAATCCGTCGTGGAGGAAGATCGACGACACCATCGCCAACAGGACCCGCTTGTTTGGGAAGAGGGCGCCGTCGTCGGCGTCGGGGTCGCAGGAGAGCGGGTCGCCGGTCTCGTAGTAGGTCGCAGCGACCTCGGAACGCTGGAGCGGTCGTTGCTGGATGATCTCGCACGGCACGGCTGCGTACTCGAGAGAGAACTGGAGGTCGTCCGGGAGCTGTTGGACCTCGAATGCGGCGAACAGGTCGGTCCGATGGATACCGGCGCCGAGATTGGCCGCCACATAGAGACCGATGCTGACCAGAATGAGCGCCCAGGTCACGAACGGCGTCCGGCTGGTCGGGTTCTCATCGAACAGGGGCAGCATCGGCGTCACCCTACATGACGGCTTGTGGCGCCGGCCGGCCGTCCGACCCGACCCTGCCGTACTAGGGTTCAGAGCATGAACCCCGATCAGGTCAACGAGGCATTCAACCGCGCCGTCAACCGCGGTATGGCAGAGATGCGGTCCCTTTTCCAGGAGGCGGCCAACCGGTTCGAAGGCGAGATCAGGAAGGTCAACGATGCCGTCGGGGGTGACGACTCGGAGTCGGAGCGGCTGCGCAACGCCGGAGAGCAACTCCAGGGGATGGTCGACAAGTTCCGGGCCGAGGCCACCAAGGCGGTCGGGCAGTTCTCGGACGGTATCAGCGACGTGGTAGACGAGATGCGGGAGTTCATGCAGGACTCGAAGACCGGTGCTGGTAGCTCGACCGAGTCCTCCGAGGCAACCGAGCCCGCTTCGGCTGCGGCCACCGCCTCATCGGCAAAGCAGAGCGCAGCCAAGAAGTCGACGGCCAAGAAGACCGCAGCCAAGAAGAGCACGGCGAAGAAGTCGACCGCAAAGAAGAGCACGGCAAAGAAGTCGACGGCGAAGAAATCGACCGCCAAGAAGAGTGCGGCAAAGAAGAGCTCAGCGAAGAAGTCGACGGCCAAGAAATCCACGGCGAAGAAGTCGACGGCGAAGAAGAGCACCGCCAAGAAATCGACGGCGAAGACGAGCACGGCGAAGAAGTCGACGGCCAAGAAGTCGACGGCGAAGAAGGCCACCGCCAAGAAGTCGACCGCCAAGAAGAGCACGGCGAAGAAGTCGACCGCCAAGAAGAGCACCGCCAAGAAGTCGACCGCCAAGAAATCGTCCTGACCGGGGTCGCCACTATCCTGACCTCGCCGACATCGGGCCGCTTCCGCTGCCGGCGGGAGGTCTGACCATCAGACGTCGACTGGATGCCGAGATGGTGCGACGGGGTGTCGTGCCGAGCCGGGAGGCGGCTCGCCGAGCGATCGTCGCCGGCCAGGTTCTGGTGGACGGTTCGTTTGCAGACAAGCCGGCCCGTATGGTCGACGGCGCCCAGAGCATCACCCTGGCCGGGCCGCCACCGCAGTTCGTCGGGCGGGGTGGGGAGAAGCTCGCCGGCGCGCTGGAAGCGTTCGGCATCGACCCGGACGGTCTCCGCTGCCTCGACGCCGGCTCGTCAACCGGCGGGTTCACCGATTGCCTACTGCAACACGGTGCCGACTGGGTCCTGGCGGTCGACGTCGGCACAAACCAGCTCCACGAGAAGCTGCGGGCCGACCCCCGGGTCGAGGTCCGGGAGCGAACCGACGTCCGGTCGCTGACCATGGCCGACGTCGGTGGCGAACCGGTCGACCTGGTGGTCGGCGATCTCTCCTTCATCTCCCTCCGGCTCGTCCTCCCCGCCATCACCCCGCTGGTCTCCGACCACGGCGCCATGGTCCTGCTGGTCAAGCCGCAGTTCGAGGCCGGCAAGGACGAGGCCTCTCGCGGACGGGGCGTCATCACCGATCCGGCGATCTGGCGGCGGACCCTCGGCGAGGTGGTGCGGGCGGCAACGGACCTCGGCATCGGTCTGGCCGGGGTGGTCCCGTCGCCGATCACCGGGTCGGCCGGGAATGTCGAGTTTGTCGCCTGGCTCCGGCCCGGCCGCCCTAGCATGCCTGGAAGTGAGGAGGCCCTGGACGCCGTCGTGTCGGCGGTCGAGGCCCGAAGTGCGGCGTCTGACGCCGCTGGAGCAGGGGCGTGATGGCCAGGAAGCTCGGTTTGGTCCTACACAGCCACCGGCCGGAGGTTCGGGACCTGGCCAAGCAGGCCATCGAGTGGTGCGGGTCCTCGGCGATCCCCGTGTTGCCGACGCCGGACGCCTCGCTCGTCGGCCGGCCGGACCTGGCCGCTGACGAGTCCCGCTTCTCCGCAGAGCTCGACGCCTGCCTCAGCCTCGGCGGCGACGGCACGATGCTGCGAGCGGCCGAGCTGGTCGCAGCGGACGATGTGCCGATCCTCGGGGTCAACGCCGGTCGGCTCGGCTACCTGACCGAGGTAGACCCGGACCGCATGATCGATGCGCTGGACCGGTGGTTGGCAGATGCGCTCGCCATCGAGGAGCGGATGATGCTCGAGGTCACGACCGACCGCCCCGGGGCCGAGTCGTTCGTCGGTCATGCCCTCAACGAGGCGGTCGTCTACCGGTCGGAGAGCGGCCGAACCCTCGACGTCCTGGCCTCGATCGATGGCCGCCCGTTCAGCGACTACCTGGCGGACGGCGTCATCGTGGCCACGCCGACCGGCAGCACCGCCTATTCGCTGTCAGCGGGCGGCCCTATAGTCGAACCAGACTTTCATGCGATGTTGCTGACACCGGTTGCCGCCCACATGGTCTTCAACCGATCGATGGTGCTCGCACCAACCACCGAGGTGACCCTGACCGTCCAGGGGTACCGCGGGGCGGTGCTCTCCCTCGACGGGCGCTCGGCCCTGGATCTCGATCCTGGCCAGTCCGTCACCTGTCGCGGTTCTTCCCGGACCGCCAAGCTGCTGGTCGGAGGTGACCGGGATTTCCACTCGGTCCTGAAGAAGAAGTTCAGGCTGGTTGACGAAGAATGCTTGTAGAGATCGCTGTCGCCGACCTCGGGGTCATCGACCAGCTGACGCTGGAGCTGCCGCCGGGGATGATCGCGCTCACTGGTGAGACCGGTGCGGGCAAGACGCTGCTGGTCGATGCCATCAACCTGCTGGTCGGCGGCCGGGCCGATCCCGGCCTCGTTCGGGCCGGCGCCACGGAGGCCACGGTCGATGGTCGCTTCCTCCTCGACGGCGAGGAGTACGTGCTGACCAGGGTCGTGCCGGCGGACGGTCGGTCGAAGGCCTATGTCAACGGTCGCCCGGCCACCGCCTCGGCGCTGGCCGAGATCGGGGCCCGCCTGGTCGACCTTCACGGCCAGCACGCCCACCAGTCGCTCCTCGGCGTCGACGCCCAGCGGGACGCCCTCGACCGGTTCGGTCAGGTCGACCTGGAGGATCTCCACCACTGCCGGGGCGTCCTGGCCGAGATCGACGCCGCCCTGGCCGAGATGGGGGGCGATGAGCGGGCTCGGGCCCGAGAGCTGGACCTGGTTCGTTACCAGGTCGATGAGCTGGACCAGGCGGACCTCCAGGATCCGGCCGAGGACGCACAGCTGGAGGCCAGGGAGGAGCTCCTGGCCAACGCCGTCGCCCACCAGGAAGCCTCCGCGGTGGCGCTGGAGTCGTTGGTCAACGACGGCGGGGCCAGAGATCAGCTCGCGGCGGCGCTGACCGCGCTCGACGGCCGGGCCCCGTTCGATGACACCGCAGTCCGGCTTCGCAACGTGGTGGCCGAGGTCGATGACATCGGCGACGCGGTTCGGGCCGTCGGTGACGGGATCGAGAATGACCCCGAGGAGCTGGAGCACGTGCTGGCCCGGCGCCGGCTGCTCCGGGACCTCTGTCGGAAGTACGGCGACGACGTGGCGGCGGTGATCGAGGAGCGGGAGCGGCTCCGCTCGAGGCTGAAGGAGCTGGAGGACCACGACGAGTTGGCCGCCGATCTCGATCGGCGCCGGGTCGACGCCCTCGCCGCCCTGTCCGGTGCCCGTGCCGTCGTCCGGGCGGCCAGGATCGCTGCTGCACCGGCCCTGGCCGAGGCGATCGAGGGGCACCTCCCGGCGCTGGCCATGCCGAAGGCCAAGGTCGGGATCACGGTCGAGGGCGAAGACGGGGGAGAGGTCTCGTTCCAGCTGGCCGCCAACCCCGGCTCCGGCCTCCAGCCGTTGGCCAAGGTCGCGTCCGGCGGCGAGCTCGCCAGGACCATGCTGGCTCTCCGGAGCGTGCTCTCGGAGGCCCCACCGGTTCTCGTCTTCGACGAGGTCGACGCCGGCATCGGCGGCCAGGCCGGGTTCGCCGTCGGTCGGTCGCTCAGCAACCTCGGCGACCGCCATCAGGTACTGGTCGTGACCCACCTGCCGCAGGTGGCCGCCTTCGCCGACGCCCACCTGGCGGTCGA
>JBCCFN010000254.1:0-7856 GCA_039029715.1 Actinomycetota bacterium
GAACCCCCACCACCGGGAGACCGTTGCGGTGCATCTCGTAGGTGCAGGACAGCGTGCCCTCACCGCCGATGGCGATCACGGCATCCAACCCGAGCCCCTCGACCGTGGCCTTGACCCTGGCCACCCCGTCCTCGGAGGCGAATGGGTTTGCCCGGCTGGTCCCGAGAACGGTCCCGCCTCTCGGCAGGGTGCCCCGTAGCGCCTCGACCGAGAGCGGCATGATGTCGTTCTCCATCAGGCCCCGCCACCCGTCGCGGGCGCCGAGCACCTCGTCTCCGTAGTGCCGTTCGCCCCGCCGGACGACGGCTCGAATCACCGCATTGAGTCCGGGGCAGTCGCCGCCTCCGGTGAGCACCGCAATTCGCACGGCACAATCGTAGCGGTCGCCGTCACCGGTCGACCCGGCCCGGAAGTCGTTATCCTCCTGCCATGGCTTACGTGGTAGCGCTCGACGCCGGGACCACCGGTGTCCGGGCGATGGCAGTCGACGAGTCCGGCGCCATCGTCAATCTCAAGTACCGGGAGTTCACCCAGCACTACCCCACCCCGGGGTGGGTCGAGCACGATCTGGACGAGATCTGGGACCGGATGCGGACCTGTATCGACGAGCTGGCGGCCGAGCTGGACCAGGCGGTGGCCGCCATCGGCATCACCAACCAGCGGGAGACCGTTGCGGCCTGGGATCGCCGGACCTCGGCCCCGCTCCACACCGCCATCGTCTGGCAGGACCGCCGGACCGCAGACGTCTGTGATCGGCTGACCGCCGATGGCCATCTGCCGATGGTCCGCCAGACCACCGGTCTGGTGCTCGACCCCTACTTCTCCGGCACGAAGTTCGCCTGGCTGATCGACAACGGTGGGGTCCCGGTTGACGAGCACCTGGCCCTCGGCACCATCGACACCTGGCTGATCTGGAAACTGACCGGTGGAGCGGCCCACGTGACCGAACCGTCGAACGCGTCTCGGACCATGCTGTTCGACATCCGGTCGCTGAGCTGGTCGCCCGAGATGTGCGAGCTGCTCGGTGTCCCGATCGAGGCGCTGCCGGAGGTCCGCCCGACCAGCGGCCGATTCGCCGAGACGGCGGACACCACGGCACTCGGCGCCGGGGTCCCGATCAGCGGCGTGGCCGGCGATCAGCAGGCCGCCCTGTTCGGCCAGGCCTGCTTCCAGCCGGGCATGACGAAGAACACCTACGGAACCGGCTCGTTCGTGCTGATGAACGTCGGGACGACGTGTCCGGAACCGGTCGATGGGCTGCTGACCACCGTGGCCTGGACCCTTGGCCCGGACCAGCCGGCGTCCTACGCCTACGAGGGAGCCATCTTCGTCACCGGCGCCGCCATCCAGTGGCTGAGGGACGGACTGGACATCGTGTCAGACGCGGCCGAGATCGGCCCGCTGGCCTCATCGGTCAGCGACACCGGGGACGTCTACGTCGTCCCGGCCTTCGCCGGGCTCGGCAGCCCGTGGTGGGACCCCTACGCCCGGGGCGCCATCCTCGGGCTGACCAGGGGGACCGGCAAGGCCGAGCTGGCTCGGGCCGTCGTCGAGTCGATGGCCTACCAGACCCGGGACGTGGTCGACGCCATGGCCGCCTCGTCCGGTACCGCCCTGACCGAACTCCGGGTCGACGGCGGCGCCTCGGTCATGGACCTCCTGTGCCAGTTCCAGGCCGATCAGCTCGGGGTCACGGTCGCCAGGCCGACCAACCAGGAGACGACCGCCCTCGGCGCCGCCTACCTGGCCGGACTGGCCGAGGGGGTCTGGGAGAGCCCTGCTGCGGTCAACGACGGGTGGGCGGTCGACCGCCGCTTCACCCCGGCCGAGGACCGGACCGACGCAGATCGGCTCCACGCTCGGTGGCTGGAGGCCGTTGGGCGGTCCCGGGGGTGGGCCCAGGGGGCCGGGGGCGGCTGAGCGGCAGCCGGACCTTCTTGACCGGCCGGTCAAGCGCTTTCTACCCTCGTTCGATGGCCGAAGAACGGCAACTGACGCGGCGGGGGCAGGAACGTCGGGAACGCCTGCTGGCCTATGCCACCGAGCGGTTCGCCGAGAAGGGCTACCACCCGACCTCGGTGTCGGACATCGTGGACGGCGTCGGGGTCGGTAAGGGCGTCTTCTACTGGTACTTCGAGTCCAAGGACCAGCTGCTGATCGAGATCCTGCGTGAGGCGCTTCGGGATCTCCGGACCACCCAGGCCGCCGCCATTGCCGATGCATCCGACCCCCTCCAGCGGCTGGAGGCCGGGATCCGAGCCTCGATCGACTGGTCGGTCGAGAATCGGAACATCATCCGGTTGGTCATGTTCGGCTGGTCCGAGGAGCAGTTCGCCGAGGTCCTCCGCAAGGGTCGGGAGATCGTGATCGTCGACACGGCCAGACTGATCGAGCAGGCGGCAGACCTCGGTCAGATCATGTCCGGCAACCCGACGATGATGGCTCTGGCCATTCGGGCCGTGATCGATCAGCTCGGCCAGGAGTACGCGCTGACCGACGGCTCGATCGAGCCGGACCCCGAGATGGTGGAGACCACGGTCCGGATGTGCCTCCGAGGCGTCCGCGGCTGACCGCTACACGGGACCGTGTCAGAGCCCCCGGGGGCGGGCACCGCTCGATCAGCCCTCGAGCCGCGTGAGGGCCCGGGGGCGGGCACCGCTCGATCAGCCCTCGAGCCGTGTCAGGGCCCGCCTGAGGTTGCGGACGGCTTGGCCGAGACGCTGCTCGTTCTCGATCAGGGCGAACCGTACGTGCCCTTCGCCGCCGGGGCCGAACCCGACCCCCGGTGACGTCGCCACATCGGCCTCCCGGACCAGGAACGAGGCGAACTCCAGCGAGTCCATCTCCGCGTACTGCTCGGGGATCTTGGCCCAGACGAACATCGTGCCCCGGGGCCGCTCGATCGGCCAGCCGATCCGGTTCAGCCCATCACAGAGCACGTCCCGGCGACTCTGATAGATGTCCTTCACCAGCTTCGGATGTTCCATCGCCTCGTTCATGGTGACGGTCGCAGCGATCTGGATGGGCTGGAAGGTCCCGTAGTCCAGGTAGCTCTTCAGCTTGGCCAGCGCCGCAACCACCTCGGGGTTGCCGAGCAGGAACGCAACCCGCCACCCGGCCATCGAGAACGACTTGGTCATCGAGTACAGCTCGACGCAGCAGTCCTTCGCCCCCTCGACCTGCAGGATCGACGGTGGGTCGTAGCCGTCGAAGCCGAGATCGGCGTAGGCGTTGTCGTGGACGACGATGATGTCCCGCTCCCTGGCGAACTGGACGATTCGTTCGAAGAACGAGAGATCGACACAGACCGTCGTCGGGTTGTGGGGGAACGAGATCACCAAACACCGGGGCTTCGGCCACGAATACTCATAGGCCCGCTCCAGGTTGGCCACGAACTCCTCGCCTTCGGCCAAGGCGACCTCCCGGATGGCGGCGCCGGCGAAAATCGGACCCCAGATGTGTATCGGGTACGACGGAGCCGGGACCAGGCAGGCGTCGCCGGGCTGGAGCAGCACCCACATCAGGTGGGTGAAGCCCTCCTTCGCCCCGATGACGTTGAGCACCTCGGTCTCCGGATCGAGGGCGACCCCGAACCGGCGAAGGTACAGATCTGCCGCCGCTTCCCGCAGCTTCGGGATGCCCCGGCTGGCCGAGTAGCGGTGGTTGCGGGACAGCTGGGCCGCCTCGGCCAACTTGGCGGCGGCGATGTCCGGCGACGGGAGATCGGGGTTGCCGAACCCGCAGTCGATCACGTCGGCACCGCTGCGGCGGGCCTCGATCTTCAGCTCGTTGATGATGGAGAAGACGTAGGGCGGCAGGTGGTCGATTCGCCTGAAATCCATCCGGCGATCCTAGTCCCGAGCCGGGTCGACGCATGGCGCCTTCGCCGTCGGCGATGGCGGCGGACTCAGCCGTTGATGACGAAGTCCCTGGCCCGGAGCGCAGCGCCGACGGAACCGGCCTCGGCCCCGAAGTCGGCGGGAACGACGGGCACGACCGGCCGGTACTGACCACCGACCACGGCCTCCGGCACTTTGCTTGACACGCCGTCGATGAACCCGTCGCTGATGGCAGACAGCCCGCCCCCGAGCACCACGATGCTCGGGTCGAGCAGGGCAATCAGCGACCCGATCCCCTGGGCCACCCACCAGGAGAACCGGCTCAGGATCTCGGTCGCGTCCGGGTCGCCGGCCTGGTTCGCCGCAGACACGTGCTCGCCCCGGATGTCCTTGGGATCGCCGCCGGCGGCCTCGAGAATCGACTTGGCGTGACCCTCGGCCACCAGCTCCCGGGCGATGTTGGCCAGGCCGGCACCGGAGGACACCGACTCCCAGCAGCCGGTCCGGCCGCAGGCGCAGCGGTGCCCGAACCGGTTGATCAGCATGTGGCCCGGCTCACCGGCGAACCCGTTGGCTCCCCGAAGGACCTGACCCCCGACGATCAGCCCGCCACCGATCCCGGTCCCCTGGGTGACGATGATGGCGTGGTCGTGGCCCCGGGCCGCCCCGAGGCGATGCTCGGTCAGGGCGGCAAGGTAGCCGTCGTTCTCGGCAACGGCGGGCAGCGAGAAGACCTCGTTCAGCCGGCCGGCGATGTCGAGCCCGAGCACACCCTGGACGTTCGGTCCGTAGTGGAGCACACCGGCGTGGTCGACCAGTCCCGGCACCCCGACCCCGACGCCGACGACACCGGGATTGCGCTCGAGCAGCGTCCGAACGACCGCCACGATGGCCGGGGCGAGCTCATCGGGCACCTTCGGGGTCGGCTGCAGCTCCCGATCCTTCTCGGCCGCACCGAGGCCGTCGGTCACCAGACCGAGAATCTTGGTGCCGCCGACATCGACGCCGATGAACTTCGAACCGCGCCGGGGGGCGGTTGCGGTGTCCGACCCGCCGACCCGAGATCTCCATACCTTCACCGGATCGAGGGTACTTGGAGCACTCGACCGGTCGACAGGTGGGCGTCGCCCCGGTCAGACCAGGGCCCGGGCCCCATCGGCCTGACCGGCCCGCTCGAGGCCGACCCGCTTGACCCACCCCGGAAGGGCGGGGTGGCCGGAGACCAGGATGACCTGGACCCGCTTGGCGATGGCCTCGAGCTGGCTCATCAGCACCTCGGCCTCGAGGTCTGACAGGGAGCCGAGATCCCCGACCACGGCGATCGGGACCGATCCTTCGATGTCCTCGGCGACCCGCTCGGCCACCGGACGGATCATCGACACGACCTCGGAGGCAGACGTCGGTTCCGGGCCGGTGCTCCGCTGACGGAGCTGGGTCTTGAGGTCCCGGACCCGCATGGCGGAGCGGACCGCAACCCGCTCGGCCCGGTCGATCTGGGCCAGGGCACGATTGTGCTTGACCAGGGTCTGGCGGGCCTCGCCGAGCCGAACCAACAGCGCCTCGTGGTCGGTGCCGTCGTCGTCATCGCCCCGGCCCGTCGTCTCCAGGCTGTCCTGGGCCCGCAGCCAGGAATCGGTCCAGCCGAGGATCTCGGCCGGCTCGAAGCCGTACGGCGGGTGCAGGTCGTTGCTCGACAGGGCGTCCCGCAGGTCGTTGACCGCCTGCACCCAGTCCGGGTTCTCGACCTCGACGATCTGGGCCTGGAGCGCCGCACCGATGTCTGCCGGCACCAGGACCCCGAGGAACGGGGTGGCGTCGGTCTTGATCGACGCCAGACTCTCCTCGATTCGGATCGCGACCTCATCCCTGGCCTGGAAGTCCCGGGCTCGCTCGAGGGTCTGGGCCGCGACCCGGAGCTCGAGCTCGGCCTCGTCGACTGCGGCCAGCCGCTCCGGAGCGACGGTCGGCGACAGCCGGAAGACCGTGTACTCGGTCCAGCTCTTCACGTTCACGCTGGCCAGGAGTCCCAGCCGTTCCTGCTCCTCCTCCTCGGTCAGGCTGCGCTTCCGCTTCTTGTCTGAGTTGGACTCGTTCCAGATGTCAGTCAGTGTCTCCAACCGGGCCTCGTCCTCCTGGCTGAGCAGGACCGGCTTTGCCGCCTGCTTGGCCTCGGCCAGTCGGTTCTCCGCTGTCGTCACACCTCGTTCGGCCTGCCGGACCTCTGCTGCGACCTGGTCCAGGTGGTCCTCGCTGTCCTTGACCAGCGCCAGGTGGTCGTTCCACCGGTTCAGCAACTCGATGATCACCGGGTCGCAGTCGGCGATCGTCCGCTCGTGAGCGTTCACGGCATCGTAGGCTCGGCGCACCGCATCGACCTTGAGCCGGCGCGGACTGGCCGCCTGCTCGACTGCGCCAAGACCGTTCGGATCGGCCTGCCGGCAGAGGTTGAATGCCTCGGCCCGGATCGACAGATCCAGGTTCGAGCGGATCTCCTCGACCGCGACCGCATCGATCGTTGCCTGGCGCTCCCAGCGATCGATTTCGGCCTGCAGCCCGACCTGGTCCTGACGGATCGCAACCCCGTCGACGAAGACCAGGACCGCAGCGGTGGTCGTTGCCTTGCCGAGCGGCTCACCGGAGGTGGCGTCGAGCTCGACCAGCAGTCCCTGATGCTCGACCAGGCCTCGAAGGCCGACCGTGGTACCGCCGGACAGCCGGCGGACCGCCTCGAACAGCTGGCGGCGCTGGCCGTCAGTCAGCGAGGACACGACCGTCAGCAGCGGATGGAAGTCGATGCTGTTGAGATCATCCCGGAAATCGAGCCGAAGGAGTCGCATGCCAGGTTCTTCGACTCGAAATCGGGTCGACTCAAGCAAGAACCGACAACGATCCCGCCGGAGGCGGCGAGTGGCCCCGACACCGGCCCGCCCGCCGGCCGGACGTCACTCCGGCGTGTTCTCGACCCGGTGCTTGAACCGGTCAAGGGCGGCCCGGACGATCTTGTCCTCGGCCCGACGCTTGACGAAGCCTGGGAGGGGCACCGCCAGGTCGATCGTCAGCTCGTAATCGACCTCGGTCACCGGCCCGCCACCGTCCTCGGTCATGTCGTGGAACAGGTACCGACCCTCGATCTCGCGGGTCAGGTCTCCGCTGACCAGGCTCCAGGACAGGGCGTGGGGGGCCTTGCCGTGGTCGTAGGCCAACACGTACTGGGACATCCGCCCCAGTCCGGTCGCCTCGAACCGGGCCGTCAATGGCCGTCCGGCATCGTCGGTGGTCAGCACCTCTGCCACCGAGAGGTTCTCGACCCACTCCGGGTAGGCATCGATGTCGACACCGATCCGATAGCAGTCCTCGACCGTGGCCTGGACCTGGACCGACGCCGACGTCGACTGCTGGAGAGGCGGCTGCGATGGCATGTCTGACACTGAGGCCAAGGGTACGGCCATCCCCAGGTTTTGACGAGTCTGCGGGCCCGAGTCCCCGGCGATCACGTTCGGTCGCCGGGCACGAGCAGACAGCGGTCGATGGCCTCCTGGAGCCGAAGTGCGAGCCCGTCGTAGTCGAACGCCGCGACCGCCCGGGCCCGAGCGGCGGCCCCCAGCCGTCGTCGGCCGTCGTCGTCGACCAGCAACGATTCGATGGCGGCCGCCGCAGCGTCCACGTCTTCGGGATCGTCGACGATCAGACCGGTCTCGCCGTGGGCGACGGCCTCATGGGCCCCGCCGGAACGGCCGGCGATCTGGGGCAGGCCCGCAGCCGCCGCCTCGAGGAAGACGATGCCGAACCCCTCCTGTTCCAGCCCCCACCACCGGGCGTTGCACAGCATCGCCATCAGGTCGGCGGCGCCGTAGAGCTCGACCACCTCGGCGTCGCTGAGTCGTCCCGTGAACCGAACCGGGGCCCGGAGCCGGACGGCCTCGTCCCGCAACGCGTCGGCCTGCCGACCGGCGCCACCGATCACGACCCGGAGCCGATCCCCTGCCGGGTGTCTGGCCGCCACCCGGGCCGAGGCCC
>JBCCFN010000255.1:0-7841 GCA_039029715.1 Actinomycetota bacterium
CCCTGGTCGTCACCGGCGACCCGGACATGCTGGCAGTGCCGTGGAATGCGCTGCCGAGCCGGGTCGGGGTGGCGACGACCGTCGCCCCCAGCCTGACCGGCTGGGTCCGGTCGGCCTCGACCAACCGGGCAAACGGGGCGGCGCCCTGGGTTCTGGCCGCCGGGCCAGACCTCGATGTCGCCGACCACGAGCTGACCGTCCTGAGCGAGCTGCGTCCCGATGCCGCTGCCCTGGCCCGTACCGACGCCTCCGCCGACCGGCTGCTGACCGCCCTCGACGGTGCGGCCGGCGCCCACCTGATCGCCCACGGGTCGATCCGGAGCGACAATCCCCTGTTCTCCAGCTTTCGCCTCGTCGACGGCGACGTCAGCGTCTACGAGCTGGACGACCTGTCCGCCCCGCCGGACATGGTGGTCCTGTCCGCCTGTCACCTGGGGCTGTCGTCGAGCGCCCCGGGGCGGGAGCTGCTCGGGATGGCGACCGGGCTGCTGGCGATCGGGACCTCGACGGTGATCGCGAGCACGCTGCCGGTGGCCGACGATCGCCGGACCGTCGACCTGATGACCGGCCTCCACCGGGCCCTGCTCGATGACGACCGGCCGGCCGAGGCCTGGGCCCGGGTCCAACGGAACGCAGACGACGAGGCTCGGCTCGACGCCGCCGCCTTCACCGTCTTCGGGCGAGGCTGGTGAGGGCCGAACCTCGCCTGACGGGCGGCCGGTCGATCAGTCGATCGATCAGCCGGTCGGTCAGTCGGTCAGTCGCAGCAAGCTGGGCTGGTAGTCCGGGGGCGCCTCGTAGCCGAGCAGGTTGAGCGCAGTGGCGGCGATGTGACTCAGCCCGGCGTCCGGCGGCGGGTCGAGGACGTAGTCGTCCCGATAACCGGGGTCATGGATGGCGAACGGGACCGGGCTGAGGGTGTGGGACGTCTTCGGTGAGCGCACCCCGTCGGACTCGGTGTACATGATGTCCGCATTGCCATGGTCTGCGGTGTAGATCAGCACCCCGTCCAGCTCGTCGATCACCGTCATGAGCCTCGCCACACATTCCTCAACGACCTCCATCGCCTCGATGGTGGCCTGGAGGTCTCCGGTGTGACCGACCATGTCCCCGTTCGGGAAGTTGATCCGCCCGAACCGATAGCGCCCGGTGCGAAGCAAGCGGATGGTCTCGGCCGTAATCTCCCGAGCTTTCATGCCAGGGGTCTTGTTGAACTCGATGTTGTCCGACGGGATCTCGACGTAGGTCTCGAGTGACTCGTCGAGGTAGCCGGAGCGATTGCCGTTCCAGAAAAAGGTGACGTGGCCGAACTTCTGGGTTTCGCTGACGGCGAAACTGTGCTCGCCAGCGGCCACCAGGAACTCCCCCATCGTCCGATCGATCGATGGTGGGTCGACCAGGTAGTGCGTCGGGACCTGGGTGTCGCCGTCGTACTGGAGCATCCCGGCGAAGGACACGTCCGGGTGGTCCCGGCCATCCTCCGACCGGCGGTCGAAGGGAGTGAAGTCTGGGTCCTCGTAGGCCCTGGAGATCTCGATGGCCCGATCGCCTCGGAAGTTGAACAGAATCACTGCATCGCCATCGGCCATCGTCCCGACCGGCGCACCGGCGTCGTCGACGATCACGAACGGGTCGAGGTACTGGTCCCCAGCATCGCTCTCGGCATACATGGTCGCCACCGCCTCGGCGGCAGTGGCGAACGGGCGGCCGACACCGTGGGTGTGGCAGGCATAGCCCCGCCTCACCATCTCCCAGTCGGCCTCGTAGCGGTCCATGGTGATCGTCATCCGGCCGCCACCGGACGCAATCCGGTAGTCCCGCCCATCGACCTCGTTCAGTTCGGCAAGGACCGCCTCGGTGGCCTCGATGTAGCTCGGGGCCGACCGTGCCGGCACGTCACGCCCATCGAGGAGGATGTGGACCCTGACCCTGGTCACCCCGGCGTCGGCGGCGGCCCGGAGCAGCCGATAGAGGTGGTCGGTGTGGGCGTGGACGTTTCCGTCGCTGTGGAGGCCGAGCAGATGGAGCGTGCCACCGGCCAGGGCCCGGTCGATGGCGCCGGTCCAGACCGGGGACTGGAACAGCGAGCCGTCGGCCATGGCGGCGTTGACCAGCTTGGCCCCCTGGTCGAAGATCCGCCCGGCGCCGAGGGCGTTGTGGCCGACCTCGGAGTTCCCCATGTCGTCGTCGCTCGGCAGGCCGACCGCTTCGCCATGGGCGGCCAGCTCGGTGTAGAGCGGACCGGCGGCCAGCCGATCGAGGGTCGGGGTGTAGGCCTCGGTCACAGCATTGCTCGGATCGGCCGGGGCCACACCGACCCCGTCGGCGACGATGACCAGCACCGGCCCGGGCCGACGCTCGAAGCCTGCAAGCGGTGTCAGCGACAGTGTCATGGTTCCAGGATACGACCGGCAACCGAAGCCATCATTCGAAGTCCTCGAAGAACGCCTCGGTCAACCATTCACAGATCCGATCGTCGATCTCATCCGGACCGGAGACGTTGACGACGTGGTGGTGCCGGTTGCCGTGCTGGAGCACCTTCCGGGACAACCGATCGCTGACCAGGGCTCGGCGCAACGAGAACGACAGGGCGACCCAGCGGGTCATCGGCCGGAGCTGGGCGAAGGTCGTCCGACCCTTGAAGAAGATGCCGACCGACACCGGCTCGACGTAGACCCGGGCGCCCGCCGGCCCCTCGAGCGTGTCGAGGTGGGCCCAAACCGCGTCGAAGATGGGCCGTTCCCGCTCCGGACCGGTACTGAAGTACTCCTCCAGGGTCATGGCCGGTGCGCACTCGTGTCCCTGGTTCCGTTTGCCGAACCGTCGCTCGCAGTCCGGGCAGGTCCACAGGCTCATCGTCGCCGCTCCGTCATGGTCAGACGGTACCGTGTCCGCCCGAGCTGGGTCGTTCGACCCAGCCGATGGCAGCTTTGCTCCTACTGCGGCCCAGGGGCCCTGAGTACGTTCGATTTTCGTGACCAACGCCCACCACCCGGAGCCGTACGGTGCATCGTCGCGGCCGCAGTCGTTCTGGCTGCTGAGCGCCATGACGATGGCGGCGTTGGTCCTGCTGATGGGGCGAGCGTTCCCGGCGAACGGAGAGGGCGCACCTCGGTTCGACGGGGCCTCGCTAATCGAGTTGGCGAACCCGAGCAGCGGTCGGGCGTCAGGCGCAACCGATCCGCAGCCGCTGATCGAAGCACCGCGGCTCGGGCCGAGGGACCGCGACTCGGGCGATCGGATCATCCCGGTCGACCCGGCTGCGCCGACCAGGACCGACGATGCGGCGACGGCCGACGCGCCGGATTCGGTGGCGTTCGAGGACCTGGACGGGCCGGAGGCCCGGGGGCAGGCCGCGCTGGCCATGGTCTCCTATCCCTGGGAGCAACTCCTCGGTGACTGGTCGATCGAGTTTCTCGACGGGCGACCGGGCCTCTATGGCCTGACGCTTGTCCCGGAGCGGCGGATCGAGATCTACGTCCGGGACGATCAGTCCCGCGACCTCCTGGCCCATGTGATCGCCCACGAACTCGGCCATGCGGTCGACGTGACCTTCAACGACGGGCCGGATCGTCGGGCGTGGGAGGGTGCTCGGGGTATCCACGACAGCCCGTGGTGGCCCGGCAACGGTACGACCGACTTCAGCACCGGGGCTGGCGATTTCGCCGAGAGCTTCGCCGCCTGGCAGGTCGGTTCTTCGGCGTTCCGAAGCACGCTGGCCGAGCCACCGAACGACGAGCAGATCGAGCTCCTCGCCCAACTGGCCGCAGGCTAGATCGGCAGCCTCAGACCAGGTTTCGCCTCTGGCGAAACCTGCGGTGACGACGCAAAGCGTCTGTGACGTTTCGCCTCCGGCGAAACTCGTGCTCCCGATGCCAAGGCATCGGGAGCCTCACACCAGGTGACGACGCAAAGCGTCGTCACACCGCTTCAGGGCCGAATTCTCCGGTACGGATCCGGACAAGGGACTCGACCGGAGACACCCAGATCTTGCCGTCACCGATCTTGCCGGTCTGCGCCCCCTTGACGATGGCGTCGACCACCGACTGCGTGACCGCCGAGTCGACGACGATCTCCAGCTTCACCTTCGGGACGAAGTCGACCTTGTACTCGGCGCCCCGGTAGGTCTCGGTGTGGCCGCCCTGACGGCCGAACCCCTTCACCTCGCTGACCGTCATTCCCTGGACCCCGACGGCGGCCAGCGACTCCTTCACCTGGTCGAGCTGGTGGGGCTTGATCACTGCGGTTACGAGCTGCATGGCTAGACCTTATGCCACCGCTCCCGAGCCCGGAAAGTACGACTGGACACCGCGGCGGCGTTTTTGGAATCGCAACAGCCCCAATGGTGCTCGCAACCCTCGATTGCCACTACCGTCTCCACCGTGGAGAGCGCAGTGAAGGATCCTGAGCACGAAGCGGCCGACCACCAGAGTGCCGCCAGCGGCGGCGGAGGTCTGAAGGCCAACCAGCTGTGGCTCGGTGTCGGTCTGGCCATCGCCATCGTCACGGTCCTGTCCGGGCTGGCGTCCCTCGTGTTCAACTTCCACGACGAATCCGAGATCCAGCGCGAGGTCTTCGTCAACGTTCCCGGACCGCTCAAGCTGGCGTTCTACACCATCATCCCGGTATTGCTGGTGTGGGGCTCGGTCCAGCTGTCCTACCGGGTCCGCAACTGGGAGCGGGGCGCCCCCGATCGCCGGGTCACCAGCCGCAAGAACTTCGCAAAGCGCCTGGCCGACTTCCGGGCCGGCATCTACATGCAGACACTGATGCGTGAGCCGGGCGCCGGCATCATGCACTCCCTCATCTACTTCAACTTCATCATCCTGCTCGCGGTCACCACGGTCCTTGAGATCAACCACCAGGTCCCGGAGAGCCTCAAGTTCCTCAACGGCAACGTCTACAAGGCCTACGCCCTGGTCGGCGACCTGGCGGGACTCGGCTTCCTGGCCGGCATGGGGATCGCCATCGTCCGCCGCTACGGACCGTCGAGTTGGCGTCCGTACCGGATCTCGATCAAGTCCCGGCCGGAGCATGCGGTCATCCTCGGTGTGCTGACCGCCATCGGCGTGACCGGCTTCGGGGCCGAGGCCTACCGGATCGCGCTGCAGGGCAACCCGGACTTCGAGCGCTGGTCGGTGGTCGGCTACCCGCTGGCCCTGCTTGTCGACGGTTCGGACAACCTGAGCGGCTGGCACCAGGCATGGTGGATCGCCCACGTTCTCAGCTTCTGCGCCTTCCTGGCCATCATCCCCGGCACCATGCTTCGCCACATGTTCACCTCGCCGCTGAACATGTACCTGTCGGACCGGGATCGGCCGAAGGGGGCCATGAAGCCCCTCCCGGAACTGGAATCGACCGAGCTGGAGACGTTCGGGGCGTCGACGATCGAGACGTTCACCTGGAAGCAGCTCATGGACACCGACGCCTGCACGATGTGCGGGCGGTGCACCTCGGTCTGCCCGGCCCACGCCACCGGCAAGCCGCTCGATCCTCGGGAGATCGTGCTCAAGACCGGCGAGGTCATGTCCCGGACCGGTGAGCCTGCGGTGTCACCCCCGATCGGGGTCGACCCGGAGATCGAGGTCAAGGCCAACTGGGTGTTCGACCGGATCACCACCGAGGAACTGTGGTCCTGCACGTCGTGCAAGGCCTGCGACGAGATCTGCCCGGTCAACATCGAGATCCTGGACAAGATCCTCGACATGCGGCGCTACCTGACGCTGATGGAGTCCAACTTCCCGACCGAGCTCGGCAACGCGTTCCGGGCCATGGAGAACTCCTCCAACCCGTGGGCGATGAGCCAGACCACCCGGACCGATTGGGCCAAGGACCTCGGCGTCGACGTGATCGAGCCGGACGAGGCCCGGGCCGATGCCGAAGCCGGCAACCCGTTCCCTCACGAGTACCTCTACTGGGTCGGCTGCGCCGGCAGCTTCGACGACAAGAACCAGAAGGTCAGCCAGGCCATGGCCAAGCTGATGCGACGAGCCGGCGTCGACTTCGCCATCCTCGGCCCGGCCGAGCTGTGCACCGGTGACCCGGCCCGCCGCTCCGGCAACGAGTACATCTTCCAGATGCTGGCCAAGCAGAACGTCGACACCCTCAACGGGATCGGCGTCCGCAAGATCGTCACCCAGTGCCCCCACTGCTTCAACACCCTGATGAACGAGTACCCCCAGCTCGGCGGCACCTATGAGGTCGTCCACCACAGCCAGTTCCTGGAGTGGCTGATCGACCAGGGCAAGCTCGACGTCAGCGACGCCACCCTCGACGAGCGGATCGTCTACCACGACTCCTGCTACCTGGGCCGCCACAACGACGTCTACCTGTCACCCCGGAACGTGATCGGCTCGCTCAAGGGCATCCAGATCGTCGAAGCCGGCCGCAACGGGACCAAGGGCATGTGTTGCGGTGCCGGCGGGGCCCGGATGTGGATGGAGGAGACGATCGGGACCAAGGTCAACGACGAGCGCTCCGAGGAGCTGATCGAGACCGGGGCGTCCCGCATCGCAACCGCCTGCCCGTTCTGTTACGTCATGATGGACGACGGGGTGAAGGGCCACGGTGTCGAGGAGGACGAGGTCCGGGTGGCGGACATCGCCATGCACCTGCTGGAAGCGATCGAGGAGGGCGACCGGATCCGATCCGAGCCGGTCGGCACCGAGGGAGCCGGCGTCGGGGACTGACCGGACCGGTCCTCGCCGGACCGTCCACTACTCGAACGACTTGACCTCGAACCGGGCCACCTCGTCCTGGACGCCCGATCGACCGACCATGAGCGACAGCTCGGACGATTCGGTGCTGTAGGAGAACACCAGCTCGACGGTGGCGACATCGCCGGACGGTGAGGTCTCGGTGACGTCCGCCTGCAGTGCCCGACGCTGGCCGTCGACATCGGTCAAGGTCCAGAGATGGCGGTCGATGGCCGCACTGGGCCCGATGACCTCGACGGTTGCCATCGCCAGGTGACGGCCGATCGGCGCCCGGTAGACCCCGTGCTCCAGCGCGGTCCGAGCGTCGAGCAGCTCGACCTCCAGGCCCTGGTAGGTGGCGGTCGGGCTCCCGGCGGTCGGATCGATGGCCAGCGGTTGGGGGAACCGATCCTCGGCGACGGTCCCGTCGAGACCGATCGAGACCGGCCAACGACCGGGCTCGCCGATCTCCAACCGATGGGCCGAGACCAGTCCGACCGGCGCAGCGCCGAGCTTGTAGACCACGAGCGCCGAGACCGCACCGCCCGGCTCGAGCACGATCAGGTCCGGCCGCTCGGTGTAGTCGAACCGGTCCGGCTCGACGACCTGGCCGTCTGGGCGGACCAGCCGCAACATCGACGGCACGATCCGTACCGGCACGTCCGCCAGGTTCCTGATGGCCAGATCGACCACCACGATCGGTCGGCCGCTCTGGTTCACCGGGACCGCCCGGGCCTCAAGCAGACTCAGCTCGAGCCCGGCGTAGCGGACAGACGCCTGCCCGTCGGTGACGGCTGCCAGCTGGCTGCCATCGGGCGCCGCAACCTCGGCCGACGCCGAGGCCAGGGGGCCGAGGCGTTCTCGACTGATCAGATCGAACTGAGCTGCGCCGCCGACGACCAGCATCGCTGCGGTGACGACCCACCACGTCCGTGACAACACTCGGACGATCTGTTCGGTGACAGGGTGGGTGGTCATAGTCCCATAGTCACAGATTTCCCACAGCGCGTCTCTAGACAATTCGTGGGCAAACAGCTGACGATTCGTAGGTCGTTCGGACCACCTTGTCGGCGCGGCCGCCGGTGGCTCCAGGTCGATCCAGCGGGGGCGCCGGCCGGACCGACCCCCCACGGGCGACGGCCGGCC
>JBCCFN010000256.1:0-7765 GCA_039029715.1 Actinomycetota bacterium
CTCAAAACGCCGTTTCCAGCCTTACGGGTTCCAAGAATCATACCTTGCAGGCCAGGCAACAGCAGGAACGCAAGCTTGGCCTCGCTAGCTCTCAGCGTTCGCAGTTGGCGAGCACGTTGGTGCCTCCGCCGCCCCGACACCGGTCCGAGTCGTCCCCGCCGTCGAGCTGGTCGTTGCCGCTGAGACCGTTCAGGTTGTCGTTGCCGGCACCCCCGAACAGGATGTCGTCGTTCGGCCCGCCGTTGAGGAGGTCGACGCCAAGGCCGCCGAACATCGTGTCATCGCCGGCCTGACCGTTCGCCTGATCGTTGCCTTCCCCGGCGTCGACCAGGTCGTTGCCGACACCGGCGAGGAGGCGGTCGTTTCCGGGGCCACCGAACAGGATGTCGTTCCCGTTGGCCTCGGAGATGCGGTCGTTGTCTCCACCGCCGGACACGTGATCGTCGTTGCGTCCACCGTTGAGGACGTCCCGGTCGGCGTTGCCTTCCAGGTGGTCATCGCCGTCGTCGCCTCGGATGTTGTCCCGGCCGGTGCCGCCGATGGCCACGTCATCGCCGCGGCCGCCACCGATCCGGTCGTTTCCGGAGCCGCCGATGATGATGTCGTCGCCGTTCGCCCCGAGGATCCGGTCACTGCCTGGCCCACCGAAGATGATGTCGTCACCACCGAGGCCGAAGATCCGGTCGTTGCCGCCGAGGCCACAGATCACATCCGGACCGTTGGTGCCTCGGAGGACCTCGCCCCGTGCGGTCCCGACGATGGTGCACTCGATGCCGGGATCGGAGGGATCCAGCGGATCGAAGCCGGCAGCCAGCTCGGAGCCGTCGTCGATCGAGTCCTCGTCGGTGTCGAGCGAGTTCGGGTTGGTCCCGGCGTCGGCCTCCTGCTGGTTGGTCAGACCGTCGGCGTCTGGATCGGCGGTCGGGCCGTCGAACCGCTCGGGGTCGCAGACGTCGCCGTCGGCATCACCATCACCGTTCTCCTGACCGGGGTTCGGTGTCGCCGGGCAGTTGTCGTCGACGTCGGGCACGCCGTCCTCGTCGGTGTCGTCACCGGACGGGGGCGGGGTGAGGACCGTGAAGGTCGAGCTCGCCGTGCTGCCGTTGCCGAGGGTGTCGGTTGCCGACACGTCGAGGACGTGCTCGCCGGCATCCAGCGAGACGACGTCGCCGTCGGCCACCGGGGTCCCATCGACCGTGCCGGTGCAGCTCGCCGTGCCGGATGCCGCGTCACCGCAGCTGTAGCGGATCGTCACCGGCGACTGGACCTCGCCACCGTCCGGGGAGAGGGTGATCTCCGGCCCGGTGGTGTCGAACACGACGGTCACCGATTCCTCGATCCCGTCCGGGAGGAGGAACGTCACGGTGTGGGCACCGTCGCCGAGCACCGCCGGATCCAGCACGACGGATGGGTTCGGCCCGCCGTCCACCAGCGGCCCGTCGTTGACCCGGTACTGCAGCTCGGCGCCGCCGGCCGAGGCAGACACCGAGACCGAGCTGGTGTGGAACACCCCGCTGTCCGGCGGGCGGACCGGGGCGGCGGCGATCTCTTCGACCTCCGGCTCCGGCTCGTCGTCGTCAAGGTAGGACCGGGTCTTGTTGGTGCTGAGGGCCACGTTGCCGTTGCCATCGACCGCCTGGACCAGGAACTCGATCAGATCGCCGGTGATCTGCAGCGCCCCGCTCCAGGTGTTCGGTCCCTGCTGGGTCAACTCCACCGGGGTCCATGGGGTGTCGGCGTCCGGGTCCTCGGCCACCTGGGCCAGCACCCGCTCCACCCCGGACGGATCCTCTACCCGGGCCGTGATAACCAGGAACGTCCGGCCGTCCGCTGCGGTCTGGACCTTGGAGTTGATGCCGGAGAACACCGGCGGCGCCTGGTCGGCCCCGCTGCCCGGGTCCCGGTAGAAGACCTCGAACTCCATCTGCTCGAACAGCCTGGTGGTCCCCGTGCCGTCCTGGTCGGTCGTCTGGAACGTGGCTGCCAGGGCGCTCAGCTGCTGCCGTGGGCCGTTCCGCGTCCGGTAGTTGGAGACAAACACGGTCGGTTCGGTCCCGATGTCGCCGACCTCGGGCTCGACCTCGTTTGCGGTCAGGTCGACGATCGGCCGGGCGATGTCCGGCTCGATGTTGGTGACATCTCGGCTCCGGAGCCGGGTGATGAACGCCCCCTGGGCCACCGCGACCGGCTGCTCGCCGTCCTCGGTCACCGCCGTCACCTCGTAGCTGACGGTCGGCAGGATCGGGGCGAACGGCGTGGACTGCTGCCGGGTCGTGCCCTCGTCGCCGGCCGGGAGCGATGCCTCGAACCGGGTGCCCTCCGGACCGTCGACCCGCTGGAAGGCGGGGTCGGTGTCGATCGTGTCGACATCGAGGTCGGTCCCGGACAGCGGCGCCAGGTTCGGCAGGTCAGGGACCGGCTCGGGAGCCGGCGGGTTGGCAACCCCGATCTGGTAGATCGGCAGGCCGTAGAGGGTCGCCTGCTGGAGGACCTTCTCGTCGAAGGGCCCGTACTCGGCCTGCCTGGTTCCCAGGTAGGTCTGCTTGGCGTACAGCAGGGCCTCACCGACGCTGATCGAGCCATCGAGGTTCTCGGCGAACAGGGCCATCAGCCGTTCGCTCAACTCGACGCCCTCGGTCTCGCCGTAGCCGTAGCCGGTGTTCGCCACGTAGACGGCCCGGCTCCTACCGAACTGCTGGGCCCAGTCGAGGGCTCGGGGATCGGCATCGGCGAACAGGTGGTCCGGCACATTGAGTCCGCCATGGCAGCCCATCGACAGGATGATCGTGCCGATCAGGTCATCGATCCGGCCGGCCTGGGCCACGTCCGCGGTCGAGAACAGATCGGTCTCCTGACCGCTGGCGTTCTGGTCCGCCGGCAGCGCCCGGTACTGGTCGAAGTGGGCATTGATGGCGGCGATGCCCGGCGAGTCGCCGGCCGGGAACAGGGCATTGTCCAGGTCGGCCCGACCCCAGTCCTCGCTGATCAGCCGGTCGACCGGGTCGACGTCCGGCAGGGCGTCCAGGGCGGCGGCGACCGCTTCGGCCCCGTCGTCGAGGAAGTCGTAGCCGCTGACGAAGCCGGTGCTCGGCTCGAGCGTGCCGTCGAAGGCGATGTAGGTGGCGATCTGGCCGGCGATGTCCGCCGGCTCCTCAACCAGGCGCCCGAGCGAGATGTCGGTCACGAACAGGGTCCGGCGGCCGGACTTGATCGGGTCCTCGTCACCGTATGGCTCGTCGCTGAGGTAGTAGCCGCCCTCGGCCACCCCGAACAGGGTGTTGGCCTCGGTCGGGTCGTCACCGGCGAAGGTCCACGAGAAGCTGGTCTCGTTGGCGATCGTGGTGTCGTCCTCGAGCCGGGCGAACGGCAACACGTCGTCGTCGCCGGCGATGATGATGTGCTCGATGTCTGTCGCCGGATCTGCCGCCTTCAGCTCGGCGATCAGGGAGGCGATTTCCCGGACGGTGTCGTTGACCACGTCCGGGTCGCAGGCCTCTGCGTCGAGGGCGGCGAAGCTGGACCGGATGTCCGGGTCACCGTCGACCGGGATGACCGCAGCCGACAGCCCCAGGACCGGGTTGGCGGCCAGGTAGTCAACCAGGTCGTCCATGGCGTCGAGGGCGGTGGTGGCGTCCGGACCGTACTTGCCGAACAGCCGCTCCCGGTTGGTCAGGATCAGGGTGTTGACCCCGGCCAGCTCGGCGGTCGACGGGATGGATCCGATCTGGCCCTCGACCTGGTAGTCCTGGGCGGCGCAGGTCACCGGCGGCGGCGGGTCCACCACGTTGATGAACAGCCCGTACGGGTCGGCGTCGAACGCCCCGCTGTGGCCGGAGACCTGAATGTAGTAGGTACCGGTCCGGCGGACCCGGGGGATGTCGATGACCTCGGTCTCGGTGTCCGGATTGTTTGAGACCGAGATGATCGGCAGGTTGCCCTGCCGCGGCAGGTCGGCCAGCGAGCCGGGCTTGTTTGCATTCTCGGAGCCGGCGAAGCCGACCCTGGTCGGCGGCTCGGTCGGGTCGATCTGCTGCTCGCCGAGGGGGACCAGCGGCTCGTCGTCCGTCGGCCCGAACACCGCCAGGTCGTAGTCGGCCGGGAGGTCGCTGAGGGACAGGGCCAGCCGGGCCCCTTCCTCCAGGTCGATGGCGAAGAGGTCGACGTCGTCCGCGGACGACAGGTGGGAGACGTAGACCGTGTCGGTCGTCGCCGGGGTGGCGTCTGGGACGGTGTCGTTCGGCTCGAACGCCTCGACCACCGCCAGGGTGGTCCGCTGACCGTCCTCGATCGAGGTGCCGGCCACCCGACCCCGGGACTCGATGGTCCGGGTCCCGACCTGCAGGCCGGTGGTGGCGGTCACGGTCAGGACCATCTCGGTGTCCTCGGGGACGCCACCGAGCTGGAACTCGACCTGGTTGTCACTGACGATCGGGTTGTACAGACCGGTGATTCCGAAGATCGCGGTGTCGTCCGGGTTGAAGGCCGCCACCGCGGGCACCAGCGTGGTGTCCAGGGTGGCCGAGCCCTCCACGTAGCTGCTGCCGGCCGGGAGGATGACCTGGAGCCGGACGTTGGCGTCGGCGCCGGTCACGGTGAAGAAGGTGCTGATGTTGACCGTCGCCTCCGGCGGGAGGTCGAGGGCGGCGAGCTCAAGCTCGGCCCAGTCGTAGGTCTCGATGCCGAGCAGGGCAAGCAGCAGGTCGCCGAGGCTCAGCGTGGCCAGCGCCTCGTCCGTCATGTTTTCCAACAGCTGCTCCAGGGTGGTGCCGCCGTAGTTGGCCAGCTCCTCCAGCGTGATGTCGGCCCACAGCGCGGCGTCGATGTCTTCCAGCTCCACCCCGGTCCAGTCGAGCTGGAGCTCGGGGTAGAGGGCCAGCAGGTCACCGACCCGGACGTCGACCATGTACGGCAGCAGCGCAGCCAGGGTCTGCTGGCTGAACGACTCGTCTCCGGCGTCGGGGATCAGGTCCTCCAGGGTCATGCCCTGGAGGTTGACCAGATCGGCGATCGTGAGGCCGCTCAGCTGGTTCCGCAACTCCGTCTCGGTCAGTGAGCTGAGCCCGTCGATCAGGTCCTGGAGGCTGATGAGCGCCAGCGCCTCCTGGCCGAGCTGATCGAGCGTGGTCTCCCGATACTCCGCCGTGTTCTGGGGCAGGTCGGCCAGGGTCAGGTCGTCGAAGGTCAGGAAGTCGGCCAAGGTCAACTCGCCGAGGCTGTCGATCTGGGACCGGAGGGCTTCGGCGGTCAGCCCGTCGAGCCCGACCAGGTCACCGATCCGGACGCCGGTGGCCTGGCCCTGGAACACCGCCAGGGTGCCGGTGTCCAGCAGGGCGCCGGCTGCGGCCGCTTCGGCCAGGGTCAGGGTCGGGTCGTTGCAGTCGACCAGGCTGCAGTCGACAACTAGTGCCAGCTGCGCGGCCGGGACCGCACCGACGGGGACGGCCCCGACCGGTGAGGTGGCGAGGTCGATGCTGGTCAGGGCGACGGCGCCAACCGGGAGGCTCGAGATGTCGACCGCGCCCACCGGGATGCTGCCGATGTCGACCGCCCCGACCGGGACGGCGCCGACCGGGGCGACGGCCAGGTCGACGGCGCCGACCGGAACCGCACCGACCGGTGAGGCGGCGATGTCGATCTGGCCAAGGGTCACGGCGCCGACGGGGGCACCGTTGACGGTGACGGCCTCGACCGGGACGGCGCCGACCGGGATCCCGGCCAGGTCGACCGCACCGACGGGGACAGCCCCGACGGGAAGCGTCCGGATGTCGACCGCCCCGACCGGGACGGTGCCGATGTCGACGGCGCCGACCGGGGTGCCGGCGATGTTCGCCAACTCGCCCAGGGTCACCGCGCCGACCGGGACGGCGCCCACCGGGGTGGCGGCCAACTCGACCGCGCCGACCGGGACGGCCCCGACGGGGACGGCCCCCACCGGGACGGCGCCGACCGGGGTGGCGGCCAGGTCGACCGCGCCGACCGGGACGGCGCCGACCGGGGTGCCGGCGATCGTGATCGTGCCGATGTCGACCGCCCCGACGGGGGTACCGGCGATGTCGACGGCGCCAACGGGGACGGCGCCGACCGGGTTGGCGACCACGCCGACCGCGCCGACGGGGACGGCCCCGACCGGGACGCCCCGGATGCCGAGGTCGATCAGCGAGTAGCTGTCGAGGCAGATGAAGCCCGGCACGAGGTCCTCGGCCAAGTCACAGATCGTCTGGCCGGACGGCAGCTCAACCGCACCGACCGGGGTGTCGCCGATGGCCACCGCGCCGACCGGGACCGCGCCGACCGGGGTGGCGGACAGGTCCAGCCGGTCGAGCGGGACGCCGTCAAGGATGCCAGCCTCGATCACGTCGCCGAGGGTGATGTTCTGGATCGGGATGTTGGCGAATGGGGTGCCGGCGAGCAGCGGACCCCAGCCACCCTCGATCGGGACGTCAGACAGGAGGACCGCGTCGAGCAGCGCGGTCGTGAGGTTCAGCTCGTCGACGTCGATCGACTCCAGCAGGTCTTCGCCACCGGTGCTGGTGGCGGCGACGCTGAGCGAGGTGTCTGCGATGCCGCGGTTGCCGCCGCCGTAGCCCTCGGTGGCCTGGGGTGGCAGGTTGGCGGTCGCCACCGCGCTGGCCCCGACCGGGACGTTTGCCGTGTCGGCCTCGACCGACACCACCAGGCTGGTCGGGCCGGACGGCGGCTCCGGTGGCTCGGGTGCGTTGAAGGCGAACACCGCGCCGGCGTCCTCGCCGGCCTCGTCCTCGAACGGGGCGCCGATCAGGATGTCGCCGCCGGAGATGGCAAGGGCGAAGCCGTAGCCGTCGTCGTCTATCCCGGCCGCGGTGGTGTCCTGCTTCTGGTTTGGCTGTGGTGCGGCCAGGACGTTGTTCCACGAAGTCCCGTCGAAGGTCCAGTACAGGACCGAGGACTCGACCTGCAGATCACCGGGGTCGGCCTCGGTGTCGGCGTTTCGGGCAACCACGAACCGGTCCTCGGTCAGGGCCAGGTTGAACCCGACGTCCGACGGGGACACCCCGGCCACCGCAAGCAGGTCGTTGACGTACTCGGTGCCATTGAAGACGTAGATGCCGAACTCGCCGTCGTCGCCGATGGCGATCTTGTCGGTCCCCTCGTGGACATCGACCGCAAGGCCGAAACTGCCATCGGTCCCGGTCAATGTGTCGATCACCGACAGGTCTGACAGGTCATAGACGGTGACGGTGCCGCCGGACGGTGGCAGGGGGTTGCCGATGATCAACGTCTCGCCGTCGACGGCAAGGGCGCCGTGGTTCGCGGCGAACGGCGAGCCGGCCATCTCGGTCACCGCACCGGCGCTGTGGTTGAACACGTGGATGAAGCCGGTGGTGCCGATCACCAGCTTGGTCTCGCTCATGTCGACGAAGGTGGCGTCGGTGACGACCGAGGTCGCAACCGGAACGGTGCCGAAGTCGGTCGAGGCGTTCGGCCGAGTGAAGGTGTAGAACACGTCCTCGGTCACCACCGCCAGGGTGTTGCCGGCGATGGCGACGTCGCGGGTGAACGACTCGTTGAAGTCGTCCCGGGGGACCAGGATCTGGTCGGAGATCCAGTCGCCCTCGCCCTGGAAGAAGATCTCGACCGAGCCACCGACCAGGCCCCGGGTGGTACGAGCGCCGGGGGAGAGGACCGCCACCTCGGTATCGGTGGCGTCCATGGCGGCGCCGAAGTTGTCCTGCTCGCTGCTGCGCTCGCCGTGGAGCTTCTGGCCCGGGTCGCCGTCGCCGAACTC
>JBCCFN010000257.1:0-7764 GCA_039029715.1 Actinomycetota bacterium
CCAGGTCCTCCAAGCCGAAGCCGGAGCCATCCCCGTCGACCAGTGGCGGGCCCTAGGAGACGCACTGCTGTGACTGCCGTGACCGCTGTGACAGACCCCGACGGACCACGCCGATGAGCCTCACCGGCAACACCGTGTTCCTGCTGTGCGCCGCAGCGCTGATCCTGGCCCTGATCGCCGTCCTGGTCGACCGGCTCAACTTTCCACAGGCCCGGTTCCGGCCGAAGCAGATCAAGCCCTCGGAGCGGGGCGTGACCAGGGACCGGACCGGCGCCCACATCCTCGACGTCGACGAGGACCCGTTCCGGTGACCGACGCCGGCCGGACCCCCGGCGGGATCATGGCCAACATCACCGAACTCCGGCGGCGGATCACCGCCCACAACATCGTGGTGGCGTCGGCCGGTATTGCCTTCTACGGGATCCTGGCCCTGGTCCCAACGCTGATCGCACTGGTCTCGATCTACGGTCTGGTGACCGAGCCGGAGCAGATCGCCGACCAGGTCGAGGAGTACGCCGGTTCCCTCGACGAGTCGACCCAGAAGCTGATCAGCGACCAGCTCAACGACATCATCGGCGCCGACACCTCGGCCGACGAGGAGACCGAGGACGACGGGATCGCCGGCACCGCAGCCCGGATCGGCGGGCTGGCGTTCGGGATCGGGCTGGCCCTGTTCGCTTCGTCCGGTGCGGTCCAGAAGCTGATCGCCACCGTCGCCGTGGCCTATGAGGCACCGGACGGTCGGCCGGGCTGGCTGCAGCGGCTCTTGGCCTACGGCTTCACCACCGGGGCCATCGTCGGGGTGGCCGCCATCGGCTTCACCCTCGGCGTCCTCCCGGCCATCCTCGACCGGGTCGACATCGGCGCGGCCGAATCGGTGATCGGCATCCTCCAGCTCCCGGTCCTGGCCGTGGTATTCGCCCTCGGGCTGACCATCCTCTACCGGTACGGGCCGGACCGCAGACCGCGCACCCCGTGGCGCAATCCCGGCGCCCTGGTGGGGACGCTGCTGTTCGTGTTCTTCGCCATCGCCCTCAGCATCTACACCAGCCGGGTGGGAGACATGCCGGCGTCCTACGGCGTCCTCGGCAGCATTGCGGTCCTCATGATCTTCCTCCAGCTGACCGCGCTGGCGGTGATCATCGGCGCCGAGGTCAACGGGGCAATCGAGGTCGGCGCGGTGGCGGACCCGACCCCGGCCCGCGCCGGCTCCACCCCCGGCTCGACCGCGGCCCTGGTGCCGGCCGGCGCCGTTGCGACCGCCACGCCCGGTGGTGGTGGCCAGGGCGCCGACGGGGGCGGCAACCGGGTGCTCGGCTTCGGCAAGGCGCTTGCCGGTCTGGTGGTCCTGGCGGTGCTCGGCCGGGCCGGGCGCGACGAGGACTAGTACGGCGCCAGCCGCTCGCCTCAGTCCTCGGTCGCCTCGAAGCTACGTTTCAACGCCCCGGCAAACCGGTCGGTCGCATCGTCGTAGACCAGCACGGTCCGCCCGGCCAGGAGGTTGAGGACGGTCCGGTCCACCTGGTCGCCGGCGCCGCCGATCATGGCAGACAGCCGGGCCCCGGAGCCGATGGGCACGACGTCGAGATCCGGCCGACGGAACAGCTGGTCGAGTTCCCACAGCAACGACTCGGTCGGATCGGAGACATCGACCAACACGACGTCCGCAATGTCCGCCAGCCCCAGCACCGCATCCCGCCAGACCGCATTGGCCGACCGGACGACGGCGATCCTCGGCGAGAAGAACCGGTTGCGCCTCGCCTGGACCTGGCGCAACAGGTGGCGGACCTGCTCCGTGGTCTGGACGACGGTCAGCTGGTCCCGCTCCGCCTTCCGCAGCGAGCGATGGGCGACGAAGGCGAAGAGCCCGAGCGACCCGAACACGGCAACCGCCAGCATGAACACCATCCCGACCAGCCCGACGATGACACCGACGATCAGGCCGGCGATCACCGCACCGATCAGCCCTGCCACCGGGTTGTCCGCATCGTCGGCGGCCTGATCCGAGGCCGATGAGATGGCGTTCTCCAATCCGTCGGCGAAGAACAGGAACACCAGGTAGCCGAGCGCAGCGACGATCACGACCAGGACCAGGCGACCGACCCTGAGCCCGGCCCGAACCCTGGTCCCGCTCCCGACCGGGGTGGTGTCCAGGTCGTCGAGCGTGACCAGGCGCCAGCGGCGCCCCAGCGCCTGAGCTGCGGCGTGGGACACCACGTCCTTGGCCTCGTCGTAACCGAACTTGCGGAGGAACAGCACCACCCTGGTCCGGCCCCGGACCACCCGGGTCCCGATCATCCACACCATCAACCCGCCGAGGGCGATGGCACCGAACGTGGCGACGGCCCGAGCCTCGATCGCCGGCGGCTCGTCCCCGATCACGAGGAACACCACGACCAGCCCGAGGTAGGCCAGGAACGGGGCGATGGCCAGGACGCCGACGATGATCAGCACGGTGCCGAGGAGGATCCGCAGCGCACGCCCTGGCCGGAACCTCGGGCCGTCTGGCCCGACGGCGTCCAGGCGGACGGCTCGGGGTGGTGGTGGAATGGCCATGACCGACGTGGTCGCCCGACCCGATGGGCGAGGTCGGACGGTGGTGTTGGTCAGGACCCTAGTGTGGGTGGTCTGGCCGCTCCAGCGGTCAGCCCTCGACGACCTCGATGTCGACCGTGCCTCCGTCCTGCTCCGAACAGCGGAGGATCGACTCGCAGATGACGGTGACATCGGGAGCGTGGGCCACCTGCCCGGGCTCGATGCCGAGCGGCCGGTAGGCCTGGGCCGCAACCCCGAGGACCCGACCCTCGGCGTCGAGCAGCGGCCCCCCGACGAACAGGGTGCCGACCGGGGCGGTGTGCTGGAGCCCGATCTGGGACTGGTCGAGCAGGAGGCCGGGTGACGCCGTCGCCCCCTGGCCGCCGAACCCGCTCATGGCGAAGACCCGACCGCCGACCGCCCGAACCCTGGTCGACGGGTCGGCCAGGTCGAGGGTCGGGATCTGGTCACCGACGACCAACAGGGCCAGGTCCCGCTGGGCGTCCCAGGACCACAGCGTGGCCGGGATCCGGCGGCCGTCCTTGATCAGCTCGATGGCCGGCGCCGGATTGGTGGTTGCGGCCTGCACCACCTCGTGGGACGTGACCAGGGCCGTGCCACCCTCGTGGCCGACGACGGCGAAGGCCGAGCCGTGGCGGACCGAGCCGTCCTCGCCCCTGGTCTCGACTAGCCAGACCGAGGGACCGGCGGTCGCCGGCAGCCCGACCACGCCCTGGGCATCTGCAACGTAGCTCTCCAGCGGCGCCAGCTCGGTCCGGATCGTGTCGACCGCCTCGGTCCGGATCTCGTCGAGGGCGCCGGAGGCGTCGGTGAACTGCTGGTCGAAGCCCTCGACGAACCGGGCGACCGTCCGCTCGTTCTCGGCCAATCGATCGTCGTAGTAGGCGTAGAAGGCGGCACCGCTGAACGCCGCACCGATCCCGGCCGCCATCAGCAGCCCGGAGATCCCGATCACGGTCCGGGGCAGGATCCGATGCCGGAGCTTCTGCTTCCCCGGACTGAGCTGGACGAACCCGACCCGGCTCCACTCCCGCATCCGAAGCCGACGCCCGAGGCGGCTCCGAGGGGGCACGAACGGGGCGACCCCACCGACCCGGCCACCGCCCAGACGTCCGATCAGGGGGACGCCCGACCCCAGACCGGCGAACCGGCGCCCGAGGCGGGCCCCCGTGCCGGCGTCCGATCCGCCGACCCTGACGACCCGCGGGGTGGCGGCCGACCGCAGGCGGTCGGCGCTCATCTTCACCGTTGCCCCGTCCTGCTCAGCGGCGGCTGCGGCCTCTGCCGCCGAGGGACCGGCGACCGTTGCGGTCCCGGTCCGGCCGCCGCTTCCCTTCGTCGACCTGCCCTTGGCCGACTTGCCCTTCGTCGACCCGGACTTGGTCGACCTGCCCTTGGCCGGGGTGTCCGTGGTCGAACGGGCCTCGGCCTTCCGACCCCCGGTCGTCCGGTCCTCGGCCCGCCGGGTACCGGTGGTTCGCCGGCCGGAGCCTGAGCCGCCAGAGCTGGCGGAGGAACGCTTGGTCGTTGAGCGGTCGTTTCGGGTCGGGGCAGGCATGTCGGTCTCCGGAGACTGGTGCGGGGGCGTGGGCGGTCGGACGTCGGTGGTCAGGGTTGCGGGGCGGAGGTGGCGGAGGCGGCAGAGGTCGCGGTGTTCGCAGGCAGCGAGGTGGTCGATGTGGGCAAGCCGCCGGTGTCACCGGGGATGGGATCCGCCCCATCGATCTGGTCCGGTGCCACCGTCGACGGAGGCGTGATCGGCGGGGGCACCGTCGGCATCGGCGTCGACCGGCGGGCGCAGGCCGTGCCGCCGCAGTCGGCCGCCAGCTCGAACGGGTCCCGCCTGGCCGCGGCCTGGGTGAACTCCGGGCGGCGGACGTGGACCACCTCGTCCGCCGTCTCGGCGATCGGGACGATCTCGGCCGGGACCGGGAACGCCCCGGGCTCCAGCCCCTCGTGGGCCACCGCCATGATCTCGGCCCAGGCGATCGCCGGGTGGGAGCCACCGGTCACCGCCCGAACCCCGTTGATGCCCCGAAGCGAAGCCAGGCGATCGGCGTGCCCCATCCAGACCGCGGTGGTGTAGTCCGGCGTGTAGCCGACGAACCAGGCCGCCCGGTAGTCCTGACCGGTGCCGGTCTTGCCGGCAGCCGGGCGGTCGAGCCGGGCCCGCGTGCCGGTCCCGTCCTCGATGACGCCAACCAGGACGTCGGTCACGTTGTCGGCCACCGCCTCGTCGAGGACCCTGGTTCCGGGCCGGGCCCGGTTGTCGACCAGCACGTTTCCGTCCCGGTCGATGACCCGGAGGATCCCGGTCGGGGTGACCCGGATACCACGGTTGGCGAAGGTCCCGTAGGCCGATGCCATCTCCAGGGTCGACGACTCGGCCGCCCCCAGGGCCAGGGATGCCCCGTAGGCTCGATCGGGGTCAAGCCGATCGAGCCCGAGCTCGCGGGCCAACCGAACCGTCTCGGCGATCGTGACGTCGAGGACCAGCTGAGCGAACACGGTGTTGACCGAGGCGTGCATGGCCGATCGGAGGGTGATGTTGCCCCGACCGGCATGGTCGTAGTTCGAGACCGAACACTGCGACCCCGAACACCCGGGCATCGACCAGGTGGCCGGCGCCGGGTACACGACCTCGGGCGACAACCCCATCTCGAATGCCGCAGCCATGACGATCGGCTTGAACGAGCTGCCCGGCTGGAACCCGGTCGTGCCGCCGGTCGCCAGGTTGACCTGGCTGGCCTCGTAGTCCCGACCGCCGACCATGGCAACGACGTGGCCGGTCGACGGGTCGATCGTCACCGCTGACATCTCGACCGGGTACTCCGAGTCTCCAAGCCGTTCGGCGACCGCCGCTTCCGCCGCGTCCTGGAGGATCGGATCGATCGTGGTCTCGATGGTGAGACCGCCGTTGTAGACCTGGTCGGGGTCCAGCCGTTCCAACAGTTCGGCCTCGACGAAGTCGACGAAGAACGGATAGTGGATCGCCCCCTTCTCGGCCCGGGGAATGAGCACGGTGACCGGGCCGCCAGGCGGGTCGCCATCGGCCAGGGACCACAGTCGCCGCTGCATCTCCCGCTCGTGCTCCTCGTCGGTGAGCAGCCCCTGGGCCCACATCGCCTCCAGCACCAGGCGTCGCCGTTCTTCGGCCGCCTCCCGATCAACGAACGGGGACAGCCGTGACGGCGCCTGGACCACGCCAGCAAGGACCGCGGCCTCGGAGATGTCGAGGTCGGCCACCGGTTTGTCGAAGTAGATCTCGGCTGCGGCCCCGATCCCGTAGGCCCCGAAGCCGTAGTACGAGGACGTCAGATAACCGAAGAGGATCTCCTCCTTGGACAGCCGCTTCTCGACCTCGGTGGCCAGGAGCGCCTCCTCGATCTTGCGTTCGAAGGTCCGCTCCCCGGACAGGTAGACGTTCTTGACGAACTGCTGGGTGATGGTCGAGCCGCCCTGGACCACCTCGCCGACCTCCAGATTGGTCCTGGCGGCCCGGGCGATGCCCTCGAAGTCCACGCCGTCATGGGTCCAGAACCGCTGGTCCTCGATGGCAACCACCGCGTCCTTCAGGACCTGGGGGATCTCCGCCATCGTGACCTCGACCGTCTGGTCGAACCCCCGGAACACCCCGATCTCGCGACCGGACGCGTCGACGACCACCGACGGCTCGGCGGTGACGGTTCGCCGCTCCTCCGGCAGCTCGCCGACCGGCAGCGGCCCCCGGACCAGGGTGGCGACGGCCACCGCGCCGGCAACCGGGGGAACGATGATCAGCGACAGCACCGTGGCCACCAGGACCCGGGCGGTCATCACGATCGGGCCGGACCCGTCGCGGTGCGGCTCACCCGGCTCACCCATCGGTGGCTCCCTCGACCGGGTCGCCCTCCGGCTCCGGTGGCGGCACCGGGACACAGGCCGGCAGGGCGAAGGCGCCGACCAGGGTTCCGGACCGGATCACGGCGGTGCCGGTGTCGACCGGCTCGCTGCTGTCCCCGGTGTCGGATGTCGGCTCGCCGGCCGGCTCTGCTCGGCCCGACTCGATCGGGTCCACGGGATCGGCGGGGGCGACGATGGCCGGCGCATCGGGACCGACCTGGGCGGCACCGACGACCAGCCCGTCGGCCGGCGTCGCGCCGGGCGGGGGACAGACCACGGCGAACCGGGCCGCACCGTCCTCCCCGGTCACCTGGGACGTGGCAGACAGCACGGCCAGCTGGGGCGTCACCTGGATCGTCACCGGCGCCCCCGTTACCGGCACGGTCACCACCACGCCGTCGTCGTCGATGATCCGGCGGCTCACGACCGCAGCGACCGTCCCTGGGGACTCGTGGTACAGCTCGCCGCTGTGGACGAAGTCGAGGAACGGTTCGGGGTCGATACCCCAGAGCTCGAAGTCGAATGTCTCGCGGCCATCGTCGGCAAGGAACAGCACCGCAGAAGTGCCCATCGTCAGCGCAGCCGGGACCCAGGCCCTGACCCGGTAGCGGCCACCGACCAGGCCGGTGGTCCGCCAGGTGCCGTCCTCGTCTGTGGTCAGCCGGCGGGTCGCCGTGCCGGCAGCCGTGTGGCGCTCGACGGCGACGATGGCCTCGGCGATCGGGCCGTCCGGGCCGGCGACCGTTCCTGACAGGGCTGCCCGGCCACCGTCGAGGGTGACCGCCGGTACGGGGTCGTCAACCTCGGCGAAGGCCAGCACCGGGGGAACGTGGGCCCGGGTGTCCGGCGCGGCCGGGATGGCGAAGGGCGACGGGTCGATCTCGGTCCGGGCGACGGCCAGATCGACGCCGCTCAGTCGGATCTGGGGAGGGTCTGTCTCGGTTCGGTAGGCATCGACGACGACGGCCCGATTGGACCACATCGACACCAGACCGAACACGATTGCCGCGCCCAAGGCGGCCTTGACCAGACGCACCCCTCACCTTCGGCAAAAACGGCCGTGGGCGGAGCCAAAGGGCCCCCCGCACCTAGTCCGGTGAAAACAAACGCCCGCGGCGCCGGCCGGCGCATCGTCTTCGAAGCGCATCGCCTTCCCGAGGGAGCACCCGCGCTCTACCGCCGCCTGTTCCGCGGCGTCGCCGGCATCGTTGCGATCACCGTCGGGCTGGCCGAGCTCCTGATCGAGAGAGGTGTGCCGCGCGAACGGGTGCTCGTGGCTCCCGACGGCGTGCGGCTGACGGACTTCGAGAACCTGCCGTCGCAGGC
>JBCCFN010000258.1:0-7747 GCA_039029715.1 Actinomycetota bacterium
CCGTTGGAGCAGATGGGCCACCGCCGGTGACGGCAGCGGATCTGGACCGCAGCGGCCGGTGACCGTAGCCTCGGGACATGGCGCAGGTCACCCTGGAGATCGAGCCGCTGGAGGCGACGTTCGGCGCGACGGTGACCGGCGTGTCGCTCCGGTCGCTCGACGACGAGACCTTCGCCGCCATTCGACGGGCCTGGCTCACTCACGCCCTGCTGATCTTTCCCGACCAGCACCTGACGAGGGAGGAGCAGGACCGGTTCGCCGCCCGGTTCGGGCCGCTCGAGTTCCGGGCGTCCCCGATCTCGAACATTCGCCGAGACGGCACGGTGCTGTCCGACACCGACCACGACACGATCAAGTCGATCCGTGGTAACGAGGGCTGGCACATGGACAGCACCTACATGCCGGTCCAGGCCCTCGGTGCGGTGTTCAGCGCCGAGATCCTGCCGCCGTCCGGCAGCACCACCGGCTGGGCCGATCTCCGGGCCGCCTACGATGCCCTCGCCCCCGAGACCCGGGAGCTCGTGCAGGACCTGCGGGCTCATCACAGCCTCTACTACAGCCAGGAGCGGGCCGGCTATCTCCCGACTCGCAACGCGGAGGGCGGCTACGACCAGTACGGATACCACCAACTCGACGTGCCGCTCCGCCCGCTGGTCAAGGTCCATCCCGAGACCGGCCGCCCGAACCTGGTGATCGGGAGGCACGCCCACGACATCATCGGGTGGGATCGGGGCCAGTCGGAGCAGTTCCTGGATGGACTGGTCGAGGCGGCGTGCCGGCCACCGAGGGTCCATCACCATCGGTGGTCGGTCGGCGATGCGGTGCTGTGGGACAACCGGTGTCTGCTCCACCGGGCGACACCGTATGACCTGACCGAGCCCCGCCGGATGTGGCACACCCGGATCGCCGGCGACCCGGTGACCGAGGCGGCGCTCAACCACGCAGCCGTCTGAGGTCGACGGTCTCAGGGATCGATCAGGACTCCAGGGTTCAGAATGCCGTTGGGGTCGAGCGTCTGCTTCACGGCCCGCAACGATCTGGCGAACAGCTCCGGCCGCTGGATGTCGTAGGCGTTCGGCCGATGCATGCGACCGACCGCATGGTGATGGGTCGAGGTGCCGCCGGCGGCCACCACCACCTCGTTTGCCGCATCCTTGATCTCCTGCCACATCGCCGTCTCCGAACCCTGCCGCCCCATCCCACTCCAGGTGTAATAGGGCGCCGGCCCGTCCGGGTACACGTGGGTGAACCGGCAGCTCAGCTCGCCGTGGGTGCAGACCTCTCGGAGGGCTCGGTTCAACTCCTCCCGGACTGCGGCGTCGAACTCGGGCCACCGATCCCAGGTGATCGCCGTCTCGAACGTGTCGGCGAGGAGGCCGAGGCTGGTTGCGGTCCCGGGGTCGACCCCGATGAAGCTGTTCCGCCATCGCCCGACCGCACCCTCCCGCCCGGTCGGCGCGCCGGTCCCGTCGTCGATCAGGATGTCCTCGTCGTCGATGATCCCGCCCTGATCCCTGGCCAAACCGACCGCAGCCCGGATGTTGTCTCCCTGCGGCAGCTCGGCCGACTCGAAGCCGATGATGACCAGGGCCTGGGAACCGTCGAGTCCGGCGGCTCGGCCGGCTTCGACCGGGTCGAGGATCCGGAGGTTCGCCGGCCACAGTTTTGCCTGGACCACCGCCCGGACCGCTTCGGTCCCGGCGGACCAGGAGTCGAACACCACGCCGGCCGTCGCCCGGAACCGGGGGCGGGCCTGGATCCGGAGCCAGGCCTCGGTGATGATGCCAAGGATCCCTTCGCTCCCGATGACCATCCGGTCGGGACTCGGGCCGGCGCCGCTGCCCGGCAGTCGCCGTGACTCCCACCAGCCGGCCGGGGTGAGCATCCGGACCGACTCGACGAAGTCGTCGATGTGGGTGTGGTTGGTTGCATAGTGGCCACCGGAGCGGGTGGCCACCCACCCGCCGACGGTCGAGAACCGGAAGGACTGGGGGAAGTGCCGGAGGGTGTGCCCGGACGGCTTGAGCGCGGCCTCCAGGGCCGGGCCGAAGACGCCGGCCTGGATCCGGGCTGCCCGGGACACCTCGTCGATCTCCAGCACCTGGTCGAACCGATCCATCGCCACCGTGACGCAGGTCCCGGCGTCGTCCGGCGGGTTGACCCCCCACACCACCGAGGACCCGCCGCCGAAGGGCACCACGGCATGGCCACCGTCGTGACACCAGTCGAGCACCGCCTCCAGTTCGGCCTCGGTCGAGGGGTGGGCGACGACGTCGGGCGGGTTCGGGAAGTCGAGGTTGAACGCTGCGGTCCGGTCGGTCACGTGGGCCCCGCCGGCGTGCCGGGCCCGCTCGTAGGTGTCGGTGGAACAGAAGCCGGCCAGGGCGTCCGGTGGAGTGACCCGGGGCGGGCGGAGCTCGGCGTCTGCCAGGTCGGGGATCGGCCGCGGCGTCACCGCCACCCCGTACCGCTCGGACAGCTGCTTGGCCAGGGCGGCCCGCTGGGCGTCCGTCGGCTCCTCAGACTCCAGGCCCCAGGCCCAGAAGCTCATCCGATCGGCCATCACGATCCCCCTCACTCACGGCGTCCGGTGTTGGCCGGACACTACCGCACCGGGCCGTCGCCGGGCATTCCCGTACCGGGCCGGCAGTAGGCTGGGGCGATGAGCAATCTCCCGTCACCACCGTCACCCCGGCCGGAGGACCCGGTGACCGAGGAGGACCGGCAGGTGGCGATCCGGCGGATCCAGGACGCCCTCAACCGTGAGGTCATCCCGTTCGAGGAGCTGGACGAGCGATTCGACGCCACCTATCGGGCCGGCACCCGGTCCGAGCTGGAGGCGGTGGTGTCCGACCTGCCGGCACCGCCGGCGCCGATTCCCCGCGCGCCGGGCCACCCGGTCCCCCGGAACAACACCTCGCTGATCGGTGATCTGAAGGTCGGCGGCTGGGTCGAGGTCCGGGGTGACCTGACCTACGGGACCCTGATCGGCGATGTCACCATCGACCTGTCGTCTGCCACCATGCCGGAGGAGGTGGAGATCACGGTGTGGGGCCTGATCGGCGACACCACGGTGATCCTGCCAGATGGGGCTCGAGCCGCCCAGGAGGGGTTCGTGGCCATCGGCGACCGGCGGGTCGACCTGGCGGACCCGTGGGCCAACGGCCCGGTGGTTCGGGTCCGGGGGTTCCGGCTCATCGGCGACATGAAGCTGTTCTCCCTGTCCCGGGTCCCGGAGGGCCGATTCCGTAAGCTCTGGCGTTCCCTTCGTCAGTCCGGGAGCAGCGGGACCTCGACCGGCTGACGGTCGACCAGGGTTGCCCGGGTCAGCGCCCCGGTCCCGAATCGATCCCGTATCCGGTCGACCGCACCGTCCACCGCATCCCACGACGGGGAGGCGGCCGCCGCCCCGAACGGCAGGGACAACTGGACGGCTCGATCGTCTGCCAGTCCGGAGATGGCCAGACCGACCTTCGTCAGACCTCGCCGTTCGATCAGCGGCCATGCGTCATCCAGCAGTGCCCGACCGGTGGACAGGATGGCCTCGGTCGAGGCGGTCGGCTCCCGAAGCGTCCGGGACCGGGTGGCGGCGGCGAAGTCAGCGAACCGGAGCCGGAGGGTCACCGTCCGACCGACGCGCGCTCCGGCCCGAAGCCGCCTGGCAACCCGGTCCGCCACCTCGACCACGATCTGGGCCGCTCCCTCCCGGTCGACCGAGCCGGCTGGGAACGACCGCTGCGACCCGATCGACCGTCGGCGGCGTCCGGTCTCCACCGGCCGCGGGTCCCGATTGTGAGCCAGGGCGTGGAGATGAGCGCCGGAGGCGACGCCAAGGCGGTCCTGGAGCACCTCGACGTCGAGGGCGGCGACGTCGGCGACCGTGTGGAGCCCGGCGGAGGCAAGACGCTCCTGGGCCACGGGGCCGACGCCCCACAGTCGACCGACCGGCAGCGGGTGCAGGAAGGCCAACTCCTCCCCCGCCGGCACCACGAGCAGCCCGTCCGGCTTGCAGACCGCGCTTGCCACCTTGGCCAGGAACTTGGTCGAGCCGCCGCCGACGCTCACCGCCAGGCCGACCTCGGCAGCCACCCGTTCCCGCAGGCTGGCGGCGATCGAGACGTCGGAGCCGGCGAGCCGACGGAGGCCGGTCACATCGATGAACGCCTCGTCGATGGACAGCGGCTCCACCTCCGGCGAGATGTCCCGGAAGATGGTGAAGACCGCATCGCTGGCCTCGGCGTAGGCCGTCATTCGAGGCGGCACGACGGTCAGTGCCGGGCACCGGACCCGGGCCTGCCGCTCGTTCATGGCGGTCCTGACCCCAAACCGCCGGGCCTCATAGCTGGCGGCCAGGATGACACCACCACCGACCGCCATCGGGATGCCGCGGAGCGACGGATCGTCCCGCTGCTCGACCGAGGCGTAGAACGCATCGAGGTCGGCGTGGAGTATCCTTCGACCGGTCATCGAACATATGTTCGCCCACCGGTGTGACACCGTGCAAGCGGCGTGACACCGTGCAACCGTGTGACACCGTGCAACCGTGTGACACCGCGGAACCGGGTCAGTCCAATGTGATGATCACCGCCGCATTGGAGCTCGGGGCCTCACGACCGAACAGCCGCATCACCTTGCTCGGCAACTCGATCAGGGTCAGCATGAGGCCGTACTTGTCCGCCACTGCGGCTTTGACCCTGGTGTACTCCTCCGCCGTCGCCTCCCGGCCGCTGCCGGTGGTGACGGGCGCCCCCTCGGCGACCACCCCGCGGCGGTCGCATGGCCGGAGCTCGACCCTCGGGTCGTTGCGCAACCGCTTCAGTTTCCAGGCATCCCGGCTCGTGGTGAAACCCACCGCGCCGTCGCCGAGGTCGACGATCCACACCGGGACCGCCTTCCCCTCCCCGTTGCGGCGGAACGTGGTGAGCGAGACGTACTTCTCTTCGGCGATGGACATCTCGTCACCCTACCGGTGGGTGCCTCAGCGTTCGAGGGTCAGCTCGAAGGTGGCGCCTCCCCAACCGGAGACCTGGTCTCGACCCTGGATGGTGACCTGGTCGACGCCATCCGGGACGACCACGCCAGATGTGCTCCTGGTGAACGGCTGCTCGTTCTGATGGTCATGGGCCAGGGGCCGCTCCCCATAGACCTCCCCGTCCGGACCGAGCACCCGCCAGCCGTCCGCGTACCGTTCCGGCGTGTCGTATGGCGAACTGAGGGTTGCGGAGAACGTCCAGCTGCCGTCGGCGTCCTGGGTCGCGGTCGCCCCGATGACGTCAGGGAACAGCTCCCCGTCGGTGCCCGCTTCGGCCGGCTCGTCCGCCTCGCCACCGGCCGCATCGGCGTCCTCGGCATCGACATCGCTGTCGGCACCGGCATCGCTGTCGATTGCGGCGTCCGAATCGCTGCCTGCGGCCTCGGTCCCGGTCGTGATCGGTTCGGCTGCGGTGTCGCCGGCGTCGTCGTCACCGCAGGCGGTGACGAGCAGGCCGATGGCAATGACCAGCGGGCCGAGGAACCGTCGCAACGATCGTGTCCGTGTCACCGGCTCAGCGTAGCTCCGGCGGCGTCGCTCAATCGGTCAGGGACACGGTCGCGACCTCGGCCGTCGGCTCGGCAGACGGCGCCTGTTCGCCACCATCGGCGACGGCGGCAAAGACCCCGAGCGCCAACAGCAGCGCAGCGATCCAGCCGGTCATGCCACCTCGTGATCGTCTCGCAAGCGCCATCGTCGTCCCTCCTCGGTCGGGAGGTCAGTGTGGCCCCGGTCCGCCCATCGGTCTGTCAGCGGGCTGACAGACCAGGGCGATACTTCGACGACGATCCCTCAGGCGGTGACCGCGCCAAGCGCGGCCTCGACCGTCCGGGCCGCAGCGAGCAGTTCTTGATCCCCGTTCGGACGACCCATCAGCATCAGACCCACCGGCGCCGCTCCCTCCGGCGTGGCCGGCATGGAGATGGCGCAGGTGTCGAGGAAGTTGCCGACGGAGGTGTTTCGCAACGCCAGCAGGTTGAGCCGGGAGTAGTGGGCCGGATCGTCGTCGGAGAAGGCACCGATCGGGGGCGGCACGATGGCCACCGACGGCAGCACGAAGGCGTCGAAGCCGACCAGACGATCGGCAGCGGTAGCGATCAGCCGATCCCTGGCCGCCAACACGTCGAGGTAGTCGGCGGCGCCGATCTCGGCCCCGGCGGCGATCCGGACCCGGATGCGCTGGTCGTAGCGGTCACCATCGTCGGCCAGCAGGGACCGGTGCCAGGCGTAGGCCTCGGCCGCCGCCAACCCCCCGGCCCGGTTGATCGTCGGGAGCTCGAGCAGTTCCGGGAATGGCACCTCGACGAGCTCGATACCGGCCGCCGACAGCGCAGACAGTGCCGCCTCATGGGCCGCGGCCACCTCGGCGTCGAGGTCATCGGTCACCAGGTCGCCGAGCACGGCAAGGCGGAGCCGGTCCGGCGGCGGCGCGCCCTGGGAGACGTCGCCGGTCCCACCGGCGAGGATGTCGTCGATGATGGCGCAGCAGTCGACGGTTGGGCCGAGCGGGCCGACCGAATCGAGCGACTGAGCCAACGGGACCACCCCCTGTCGGGGGATTCTCGATGCGGTCGGCTTGTACCCGGTGATGCCGCAGAACGCGGCCGGGATCCGGCAAGAGCCTCCGGTGTCGGTCCCGAGGGCGACCGCCGCCATCCCGTCGGCCACCGCGACTGCGCTGCCGGAGGACGAGCCGCCCGGGATACGACCGGTGGCCCGATCCCACGGGCTGGTCGGCGTGTCGTAGTGGGCGTTGAGCCCGAGGCCGGAGTAGGCGAACTCGGTCATGTTGGTTCGACCGACCACGACCGCTCCGGCCGCCCGGACCCGGGCCACCACCGGGGCGTCCCGGACCGCCGCCGGTCGATCGGCCAGCACCACCGAACCGGCGGTCGTGGTCTGGCCGGCCACATCGAACAGGTCCTTCACCGCGATCGGGAGACCGGCAAGCGGCGTCGGGGTGCCGCCCGCAGCACGGAAGGCGTCGATCGCGTCCGCCGCTGCGGTCGCAGCCCGATCGACCGTCAGGAACGCCCGGGCCCCCTCGCCGGACGGATCGTCGATGCGGCCGACGCAGGCGTCCAGGAGGGCTCGGGCGGTCAGCGTCCCGGCCGCCAGCTCGGCGGCGAGGGCCCGGATCGGGGTGCGAGGGTTCATCGCTGCGTCAGGTGCCGGTCCAGTTCGGCGACCGCTTCTCGGCGAACGCCCGCGGGCCCTCCTTGGCGTCCTCCGAGGTGAACACCGACGCCTGGAGCGGTTGCTGCAGCTTCCAGAACTCCTCCTCGGTCGTGCCCTGGGTCGCCTTGATCAGCTGTTTGGACGCAGCGACCGCCAGCGGTGCGTTCTTGGCAACCCGCTCGGCGAGACCCATCGCCACCTCGACCGCCTTGCCCTTCTCGGTGACCCGGGCCACCAGGCCGTACTCGGCCGCCTCCTCGGCGGTGATCGGGTCGGCCGTGATCGCCATCTCCATCGCCTTGCCGTAGCCGACCCGGCTCGGCAGGCGGAGGAGCCCGCCGCCGGCTGCGAACAGCCCGACTCCGGCCTCGGGACTCCCGAGCTTGACCCCCTCGGCCGCCACCAGGAGGTCACAGCTCAGGGCCAGCTCCAGCCCGCCGGCGAGGGCGAAGCCCTCGATCGCCCCGATCAGGGGTTTGCTGGCCCCGTTGCGGATGAAGGTCATCATCGGGCCGATGTCCTCCCCCTTGGCGAAGG
>JBCCFN010000259.1:0-7715 GCA_039029715.1 Actinomycetota bacterium
CAGTCGGTCCAGGTCGGTGCGGGCCCAGCCGTGCCGCCACGCCGCCCGCCCCCACACCACGGCGGCATCGGTGACCCGGCCGGTGATGACGATGTCCGCTCCCTGGGTCAGGGCCTCGACGATGCCCCAGCAGCCGAGGTAGGCGTTTGCGGTCACGTAGGCGCCGGGGTCACCGAGCTCGCCACCGTCCTGGAACGGGCGGAGGCTCCCGGTCTCTGCCAGCTCGACCGCCCGATCCATCAGATCGTCGCCGGTGACGAAGGCGATGGTTGGGGCGAGGCCGAGCCGGTCTGCCACCTCGGCCACCGCCTCGGCGCAACCGTCCGGGTCGAGCCCACCGGCATTTGACACGACTTTGATCCCACGATCGAGGCAGGTTCCCATCACCTCCTCCATCTGGGCGACGAAGGTCCTGGCGTAGCCACCACGGGGCCGCTTGGCCCGGATTCGGCTGAGGATCAACATGGTCAGCTCGGCCAGCCAGTCCCCGGTCAGGACATCGATGGGGCCGCCGTCCACCATCTCGATCGCCCCGGACGGTCGATCCCCGAAGAAGCCCGAGCAGTTGGCGATCCGGATCGGCTCACTCATCGGCGCACTCCCGTCGGTCCCGATCGGCACCCCGCCGGCCGGCGGTCACGACTGTAGGGGTCGTCCCCGCCGGTGAGCCACTTCCTCCGCCCGGCGGCACGCCGCCCTTTTGGGGCCGGCGGTCCCGGCTGCCATAATCGCCTCCGTGAAACCCCTGGACGGCATCAAGGTGGTCGAACTCACGTCGTGGATGGCGGCCCCGAGCGCCGGTGCGATCCTGGCCGACATGGGGGCGGACGTGATCAAGGTCGAGCCACCCCGTGGAGACCCCCTGCGAGGGATCTCCCGGCAGCCAAAGGTCCCCGAGGGCGAGCCAAACATCGACGCCGCGTTCAATGTCGACAACCGGGGCAAGCGGTCGATAACGGTCGCCATCGATCGGCCGGAAGGTGCAGACCTCGTCCGGCGCCTCGTCGCCGACGCCGATGTCCTGCTGACCAACCTGCTGACCCACCGGCAGGAGCGATACGGACTCGACCCGGCGGCGCTGGCCGCCATCAAGCCTGGCCTGGTCCACGCCACCCTCACCGGGTACGGGCGGGGTGGCCCGGAAGCGACCCGTCCGGGCTACGACGTGACCGCATTCTTCGGTCGGGGCGGGGTCAGCCACACCATCACCGACCCCGGGGGCGCTCCACCACGGGCCCCGACCGCCCAGGGCGACCACACCACGGGTCTGGCCATGGTCTCTTCCATCCTGGCCGCCCTCCGGCTTGCGGAGCGGACGGGTGAGATGCAGGTGGTCGACGTCAGCCTGCTGGCGACTGCGCTGTGGTCGATGGCAACCGAGATCGCCCCGACCCTGGTCGATCGCCGCCAGCCCCGTCCCCGAGACCGTCGCAACCAGGTGAACGCGCTCACCAACCGCTATCCGTGTGCCGAGGACACCTGGATCATCCTCAACATGCCCGAAGGGCACTGGTGGCCACGATTCTGCGACACGATCGGTGAGCCGGCCTGGGGGGCGGACGAGGACTTCGACACCCCGAAGAAGCGGTACGACCGGATGCCCGAGATCGTCGATCGGATCGATGCGGTGATGGTTACCAGGACCGCAGCCGAGTGGGGCCGCATCTTCGACGATGCCGGATTGATCTGGGGCCCGATCCAGACCCTGACCGAGATCGTCGACGATCCTCAGGTCCGGGCGATGGACCTGTTCGTGGCGCAGGACTTCCCGGACGCCCCCGGGAGCTTCGAGACCCTGGCCGCACCGATCCGGATCGAAGGGGCGGACATCATGCCGCGGGGTCCTGCGCCGGCGCTCGGGGCCGACACCACCGACATCCTGGCCGAGCTCGGACTCCCGGTCGATGAGGTGGCGCAGCTTCGGGCCGACGGCGTCATCGGCGACTGATCGGCAACGCCGACCGGCCGCTCAGCAGTCGGGGTTGCCGAGGGCGGCGCAGATCTGGGTCAGGCGATCGCGGTCGAGCCGGAACCAGGCCCACTTGCCACGCTGCTCCCGCTCCAACACCCCGGCCTTGACCAGGATCGACAGATGGTGGCTGACCGTCGGCTGCGAGCGGTCGAGGATCTCCGGTAGGTCGCAGGCACAGGTCTCGCCCGCTGCGGCCACGACGTTTACCAGCTTGAGTCGGACGGGGTCGGCCAGGGCCTTGAGCGTCGTTGCCAGCTGGTCGGCCGCATCATCGCTGAGGGACGGTCCGAGCAGCGGCGGGCAACACAGTGCCTCGGCCGTTCCGGTTGCGGTCGAGGGCAGGGACGAAGCGCTTGGTGAGGAATCGGTTGCGGTCGCCGGTGTCGCCATCACTCCAGTGTGGCACGACCACGGCCACCTCGGTCACCTCATCATATTGACGTCTGTCACATTGATGTTCGTCGATTTGACTGCTACGTTCGTTCTCGTACATATTGACAGTCGTCGAAATGATCTGGCGACACCGAAGCAGAGGAGCGTCCCGATGCGGGTCCAATTGGCACTGAACGTCGACAACCTCGATGAGTCGATCGAGTTCTACTCCAAGATGTTCGATACCGAGCCCTACAAGGTGAAGGATGGCTACGCCAACTTCGCCATCGCCCAGCCACCGCTGAAGCTCGTGCTGTTCGAGCAGGCCGGCAACGGCGGGACCCTCAACCACCTCGGGGTCGAGGTCGAGGATTCCAGCCAGGTCGAAGCGGCCGAGGCCCGGATCGCCGGGACCGGTCTGTCGACAACCGGCGTCGATGACGTGCTGTGCTGCTACGCCGGCAAGACCGAGACCTGGGTCGAGGGTCCGGACACCCGCTGGGAGTGGTACGTCAAGACCAGTGACGTCGAGGTTGCAACCTACGAGAACGTCTCGCCCGGCGACGTCGTCGGCGATGCAACCGTCTGCTGCACCCCGGACAGCATCGCCGGCTGACCCTCCGCATCACCCGGCGGCGGGCCGCTCAACTGCCGGCCCCGCCCGTCGATCAGGAGGACATGGATAGTTCTCCGCGTCCTCGCCACACGACGGCCCGCCTTCGGCGGGCCGTCGTTGCGGCGTTGGTGATCGGCACCTTCGTCTCCGTCGCCGTCGCCGTCGCCGGCCCGGCACCGACCCAGGCCCAGGCCCCCGATCCGGGCGAGCTGTCGAACGAGGTGATCCGGACCGACGGGGTCGAGGGGGTCGTCGTCTCCCAGGCCAACCCGAAGATCACGGCCCATGTCTGGGACATCGAGTTCGTCGGCAACACCGCATACGTGGCCGGGCAGTTCCTGCGGGTCATCCGGGCCACCACGGACTGGGCCCGTATCGATCAGCCGTTCCTGGCCGCCTTCGACGCATCGACCGGCCAGTGGGAGGCCGACTTCCGCCCCGTGCTGGATGGGCCGGTGTGGGCACTCGATCAGGCCGACGGCATGCTGCTGGCCGGTGGAGAGTTCACCACGGTCAACGGTGAGGCCCGCGCCGGCGTGGTCGGGCTCGATCCGCTGACCGGGGCCACGGACGGCCGCTTCACCGGTTCGGTCGAGCGACGGTTCTCGGACAAGAAGGCCGTCGTCCGTGATCTCCACGTCGACGGCGACCGGCTGTACGTGGTCGGCAACTTCTCCCATGCCGCCGGCGGTGGCACCTCGATGGCGGCGGCCAAGGCCGTTCGCTTCGACACCGCCACCGGTGCACCGGACAGTGCCTGGACCCCGGTGATCGCCGGCCGGTCGGCATGGGCGGTCGACACGAGCGTCGACGGGAGCCGGGTCTTCCTCGGCGGCGAGTTCAGCTACGTCAACGGGGTCGCAGACACCGACCTGTTCGCCGCCGTCGACGCCACCGCCGGTGCGCTGATTCCCGGCTTCGACAACGGATTCAACGTCAACCGCCACCGGGCCTGGCCGCTCGGCGGGGTCATCTACGACCTGGCCGTCGCCGGAGACAAGGTCTTCCTGGCCGGAGCCGAACACTTCTGGGAATCCCGATCGGTGTCTGACGGCTCGTCGATCAGCCTCGTGCTCCAGTATCAGGGCCGATGGTTCAACGACACCCAGGTCGCAGAACTGGAGGGCGGCAAGGTCTACATCGGCTGCCACTGCCTGCGGCACCGGGGCTACGCCAACCATGACATCGACCCGGTGACCGACGAGATCACCGGCACCCTCACCAGCGGTATGGCCGGCGGCGACGGGGTGTGGGCGACCGCCATGGCGCCAGATGGCTGTCTGTGGATGGGTGGCGATCTGCGAGGCACCAGGACGCTCTACGGCGCTCCGGTCGACGGGACGATGCGATGGGTCGGTCGGTTCGCCCGGTTCTGCCCGCCCGGCGGTCCTCCGGCACCGCCTCAGACCGACCACGTGCTCGTCGATGCCGGCTCGACCTGGGACGTATCGACGGCAACCGACTGGCCCGCCGGTTGGACCGAGCCCGGCTTCGATGCGAGGGCCGCCGGCTGGACCCCGGCTCAGGCCGAGTTCGGCTACGGCGACGGTGACGAGGCCACGGCCATCGACGACGCCGGACGGCCGGGCGCGGTCGTGGCCCGAGCCGGCTTCGATGTCTCAGATCCCGGCCGGTTCCAGCATCTCAAGCTGGACATGCAGGTCGACGACGGGGCCACGGTCTGGATCAACGGAGCGATCGCCGCGGCCCACAACATGAACGACGGCGAGGTCGGTCCAACGACGCTTGCTGCCTCCGGGGTCTGGGGCCGAGCGGAGACGCAGTGGCACACGTTCCGGCTCGATCCGTCGCTCCTGGTCGACGGCCGAAATGTGATCGCCGTGACCGTGCACCAGGGCACGACCGGCAGTCGGGACCTCGGCTTCGATCTGGCGCTGACCGGCTCGACCGACCGGGTTATCTCGTTCGACCCAACCCCAGCCGTCACCCTCGCTGCACCGCCGCCGGCGGTGACCGTGCTCCGTGCCGTCGATGACGAGTATCGGTATCTGGTCGGGACCTCGGCCCCGCCGGCCGATTGGACCGACCCGGCCCACGATGATGGCGCGTGGACGGCTGGATCCGGCGTGCTCGGGTTCGGCGAGGACGGCATCGTCACCACCGAGGCCGCCCCCGGTGCGACCACCTACTACTTCCGGGCCCGATTCGATGCGCCGGCCGATGCGGTGGCCGGTGCGGCCCTGGTCGAGCTGACCCGTGACGACGGCGTCGTGGTCTATCTCAACGGCGCCGAGATCGGCCGGGACACCATGCCGGACGGTCCCATCGACTTCGAGACCAGGGCGACCCGGTTCCTGTGGGGAGCCGCAGAGTCCGATCCGGTCCGATTCACCATCCCGGCCGGCTCCCTCCGTCAAGCCGGGAACGTGTTGGCGGTCGAGGTCCATCAAGCCCACCCAGACAGCCGCGATCTGCGGCTCGGCGTCGAGATTCGGAGCAACCCGTGACCACTGATCGCCCCCGCCCGGGTCGCACCATCGCCGCGCTTCCGGCGATGCTGCTGGCCATCCTGTTGATCGCCGTCGGCTGTTCGGCAACCGACGACGCCGACCAGGCGGTTCCGTCGTCGCTGCCCTCAGACGAGGCCGAACCAGCCGACTGGACCGAACCGCCGGTCGGGTCGGCCGAGGCGGTGGCCGCCGACGAGATGTCGACGACCACGATCGATCTGAGCCTCGATGAGGAGCCGGACGTCGACTTGATAGACGTCGGCGAGGAGCTGGCGGAGTCCGGCTACCTCGAGGTGGCAGAGGAGGCCGATCTCGACGTGCTGGCCCAGGACGACTGCGACGGCCTCGTCGACACCGTGCTCGGTCAGTACCAGGTCCTGCTCGATGAACTGGGTGACGCCGGCCGGGCCGACACCCGGGCCATCGACCTCGCCTTCGAGTCACCGGTCATGGACGGTCGCTTGATCAGCCGACGGGCGGACGAGATCGGCTGTGATTCGGACCGGATCACCGAGGGCGTCTGCCCGGCGCTCGCAACCCTCCGCTCCGGGGGCGAGGTCGGCGATGACATCGTCGGGATCCTCGGATCCCGGTGCGGGGAGGTCTGACCGGCCCAAGCGGCCGGATCAGCTGATCCAGTCGCCGTTGCGGACCGACGCCGGCATGGTTCCGGCCCCGCGGTTGACCTGGCCGTCTGCCGTGATGGTGGCCCAGGTCGGGGTGGCGTTGACGCCGAGCTGACTCCACAGCCCCCAGGATTCCATCAGGTGGGGGAAGCCGCCGACGCCGCGACCCTCCACGAAGTCCCGGATGGTCCCCTCGTTGCTGTCGACCGGCATCCCGATCATGACGTAGCGATCCCGATTCGCTGCCGCTGCCTCGGTGACCACCGGGGCTTCCCTGATGCAGACGCCTCAATGGGCGCCCCAGAACCAGAGCACGATCGGCTTGCCAGCCAGGGTGTTGGGGTCGAACGTACCGCCGCCGAAGACCGGGAGCGCCAGTTCCAGCACGATCGGGCGGGTCTCGACGCCGCCCGTTGGCGCGGCCGTGGTGGTCGGTGCGGCGGTGGTGGTTGGTGCGGCAGTGGTGGTTGGCGCGGCGGTGGTGGTCGGTGCTGCGGTGGTGGTCGGGGCGGCCGTGGTTGCCGGTGCCTCGGTCGTCGGCGCGGACGTCGTTTCGACGGCGGCGCTCGTTGTCGTCTGGTCCTCGGTCGGTGCCGCCGTCGTGGCCGTCGGTGCCAGCGTGGTGGTCGAGTCCGCGGCTGCGTCCCCGGTCGCCGGCGGGGTCGTTGCTCCGCTTTGGCCGGCGGCGTCGACCTGGACCTCCAGGGTCGCCGGGCCGGCGAGCGGCTCGATCGATGTGTCGGGGCTCGACGGGATCGTCTCGGCGGCGATCGGCGCATCGACACCGACCGCGCGCTGGTCATCACCGGGTGGTGGAGCGCCGCAGGCGCTGGCCGCTATTCCCGCCGTGACCGCGATCGCCGCAAGGCTGCGAACGCGCATGGCGCTGATCCTAGGCGCATGTTGCTCGCTCGGCCACCGGTTCGGCCCAGCCGGCCTGAGCGGCCGGCCCGAGCGGTCAGTCCGCAGCCCGGTCCGAGGCCAGATGACCCCGGCGATGCCCCCCGGTCCAGTCCTCGGACTCGGGGCGCTCGGTGACCCCGCCCAGGATGTTGAGCTGCGGAACCTCCCGCATGCTGCGCTTCATCTCGGCGAAGCCGGGGAACGTGGCGAGCGTGGTGACCGCATCCCACAGCGGCACCGCCTGCTCGTCGGACGGGATCCGGGAGATCACCGGCCCGAAGAACGACATCGGCTCGGCGTCCGGTCGGTGGAAGGTGATGATCGGGGTGCCGACGTCTCTTCCGGTGCGGGAGAGAGCCAACTCGGTCTCGGCGTCGAGGAGCTCGTCCCATGATGTGTCGTCAAGGGCGGACGCATAGTCGGTCGACAGTCCGGCGGCGGTCAGGACCTCGGCCGCATGCTCCGGCGAGGAGAGGTGGTCCCGCATGCCGGAGCCCTTCGGCCTGTCCCAGTAGCTCTCGCCATAGGCCGTGACCAGCGGCCCGAGGACGTCCCGACCCTGCTCGGTCCGGATGGCTGCTGCGACCCGGAGCATCCGAAGCCCGGCGGTGTGGCCCTGCTCGTACTCCGGCGGGAACTCGGTTGCGTAGTCCTTGTCCTTGTTGAGGATCCGCAGCGAGATGAATCGCCAATCGACCTTGTAGTCGGTCTGGGCTGCCACCTTTTCGACCCAGCGGGACGTGATCCAGGCGAAC
>JBCCFN010000260.1:0-7636 GCA_039029715.1 Actinomycetota bacterium
GGTGCCCGCCTGCTCGACGCGCTCGAACGGCATGCGGCGTCGATCGGTCTCGAACATCTCCGACTGGTGCTCCGTAGTGGCGAGCGACTCGAGGACTACTACTCCCGCCGAGGCTGGCGGGAGATCGGGCGACATCCCGGAGCGTTGCGGATCGCCGAGGGAGACGATCGGGACGAGGTGGCGATGATGCTCGATCTCTCCGCCGGTTGATCGTGCCGCCGATCCTGGGGCCCAGCGGAGTCGGCTGAAGCCGCAGCGACCGCCAACGATGCTCCGCCGCGTGGTCGGTGTGGGTTCGCGTTGGAGCGACAGTTTTGGATGGCCGGGGCGTGGTGTCGGTGTGGGTTCGCGTTGGAGCGACAGTTTCGGGTGGCGGGGCCTCGGGCTCACCGGGCGGGTCGTCGCTGTAATGCGAGCGCGGTCGGTGCGGAGGCTGGCGTAGCTGTGGGTGGGGTTGTCGCTGTAATGCGGGCGCGGTCGCTTCGCGGCGGGCTGTGGGTGGGGTTGTCGCTGTAATGCGGGCGCGGTCGCTTCGCGGCGGGCTGTGGGTGGGGTTTGTCGCTGTAATGCGAGCGCGGTTGGTGCGGGGTGGGGTGTGGGTGGTGTTGTCGCTGTGATGCGAGCGCGGTTGGTGCGGGATGGGGTTGTCGCTGTAGTGCGAGCGCGGTTGGTGCGGGGTGGGCTGTCGAGGTCGCCGGCCGGTACGGTTCGGCAACTGATCCTGGCCGCTACCTGTCTCGTCTGGCCCGGAGCACGACGTCCTTGTCGTGGTGATGGTGGGTTGCCGAGCCGGGTGGCCGGTCGCGGGCTTCGCTGGTGACGATCGTCCATCCCGGGGTCGATCGAATGGCCGCCTCGACGTCGTCGAGACCGACGAACGACGCTCGATCCCATGGGGTGACGTGGCCCTCAGCCGGCGGTGGGGCATCCGGCGAAGGCGGTGCGTGCCCGACCATCAGGAAGGTGCCGCCGGGGGCCACCGCCCCCAGCATGTTGGTGATGGCCCGGTCGTCCGCCGTTCGGGGGATGGCGGGATAGAACAGCGAGACCAGGTCGAAGGTGTCGTCACCGAAGGCCTGCCTGGCATTGGCGTTGGTTGCCAGGCAGCGGATGGCGGCGCCGCGGTCTTCGGCCTTGGCCGCGAGACGGTCGAGGCCGGTCCGGGCAACATCGGTTGCAGTCACTTGCCAGCCACGATCGGCCAGCCACAGCGAGTCACCGCCTTCACCAGCACCGACGTCCAGGGCGGTGCCCGGCGGCACCGCCTCGATTTCGGCCACCAGGGTCCCGTTCGGCTCGCCACTCCACACCTGGTCGCCGGCATAGCGTGCGTTCCACTCGACCTCGGCCGACGACTGCCCGTCGCCGGTCGCCTGGTCCTCGGCGGCGAGATCGAACGCGACCATCGCCCCGACCCGGCTGCCGTTGGCGGCGGCGGCGAGAACCTGCTGGCTCGGGTCGGTCACGTTGCCGGCGGCGTAGAGACCGTCGACCGTGGTCTCGCCGGTCTCGGTGGTCGCCACGAAGTCGGCCACCCCGATGGGGTGGGCCTCGGCGGTCAGACCCAGCTCGATGAATGGCTCGATCCGGGGTCGCATCCGGGTGGTCACGATGACGGCGTCGGCGTCGAGTTTGCGACCATCGGCCAGTTCGACCCCGGACAGATCGGTGCTCGCCTCGCCGATGATGCGGCGGACGTTCTCCCGGACCACCACCGCCCCGCCGGCTTCGAGCGTCGTCAACGCGGCGGCCTCGACCTCCAGGTCGGGTTGGATCACCAGCGTGAGCTGATCGCTGAGGTGGGCGAACAGGCGGGCCGGGTGGAGGGCGGCGGCGTGGGTCACGATCTGCACGAGGCGTTGGCCTCGCACCTCGTAGCCGTGGCAGAACGGGCAGTGCAGCACGGTGGTGCCCCAGCGTTCGGCGACGCCCTCGATTTTCGGGAGCTCATCGATCACGCCCGTGGCGGCGACGACCCGGCGGGCGCGGACCGCCACGTTGCCGACGTCGAGCAGGAACCCATCGGCGTCACGGCCGACGGCGAGGACCCGACCGCCGAGGACCTCGCCGCCGTATCGCCGCAGCTCGGCTCGGCCGGCTCCCGTGAGGTCGCTCGGCGGTTTGCCGTCGTAGCCGAGGTACCCATGCATGTGGGCCGCCGGGGCGTTCCGGGGTTCGCCGCTGTCGATCACGATGACCGACCGGTTCTGGCGTTGGATCTGCAGGCCGGCGGCCAGTCCGGCGGCCGAACCGCCGACGATGGCGACGTCACAGCGGCGGGTGATGGGGGCGTGTGGTTGTTCGCTCATGTCCTGGACCCTACGCTGGCTCTTCAGATTGCGCATACGTGTTTGCGACATTCGCAAGGCCGGCACGCCCGAGCCCGTCGGATCGGCAATGGAGGCCGTAGTGGGAACCGCAGCAGATGAGGGAACCGACATCGAACGCCTGGTCCGGAGCCGCCTTCGAGCCCTCCGCCAGAGCCTGGGCCTGTCGCTGGACCAGTTGGCGTCCCAGAGCAGCGTGAGCGCATCGACCATCAGCCGGATCGAGACCGGGAAACGCTCGATCAGCCTCGACGTGTTGGTACCGCTTGCCGGCGCCCTGCAGATCGATCTCGATTCGCTGTTCGAGGCCAGCCACGACGAGGACGTCGTCATCCGGCCGACCCCGCAATACGGGATGGGCCACACCACCTGGCTGCTCAGCCGGCCGACCAGCGCCACGCTGCTGCTGCGCATGCACCTCGAACCTCAGCGCCGCAAGCCCGAGCAGCGGGTCCACCCCGGCCATGACTGGTTCTACGTGCTCGACGGCCGGGTCCGGCTCTTCCTCGGCGACCGTGAGATCGACGTGGAGGCCGGCGAGGCGGCCGAGTTCGCAACGATGACCCCCCATGCGCTGGCGGCCACGGACGGCCCGGCGGACCTGATGATGGTCTTCAGTCGCGAGGGCCAGCGGGCCCACACCGAATCGCCGAGCGGCTGATTCCGGCCGGGCCGCCGGACCGCCTCGAACATGCCGATGGTGGTCGGGCCGCGGCGGTCATGCGGGAACGGCCGCCGGACGTTGCACCTCGGCCTGGCGAAACAGCCGGGGGAGGACCTGGGAGAACGTGGCGAACAGGGCGACGGCCAGCACCGCTTCGAGCGCCAGGTAGAGGGCGGGGCTCCCGGTGTCGTGTCGGCCGATGTAGGAGAAGTCGTGGAGGACCCAGTACAACACCGCCATCATCCCGAGGTACCGAGGGGTCGACAGGCCGCCGCCGGTAACGGCGGCGACGTGCCCGTACAGCAGTGACACGATCAGCCCGGTGAGGAAGTACGAGGCGAGGCCGCCCAGGACCAGGCCGATCGTCGGTTCTGTGAAGTCGTAGAACCCTCGGCCCTCGTAGGTGTCCGGGGATCTGCTGTCCCTGGTGCTGATCAGCAAACAGCAACAGGCCGCCCCGACCGACCTTGCACGATTGCTCGGGTTGACCACCGCCGGCATCACCGGGCGGCTGAACGCTCTGGCCAAGCGGGATCTCATCGAGCGGCGCCCGCACCCCCACGACGGTCGCCGGCTGATCGTCCATCTCACCCCCGCCGGGAAGGCTCTGGCCCAGCAGGTACTCGACATCAAGAACGACCTGCTGACCGAGATCGCCGTCGAGGAACTCGGCCAGGAGCGGGCCAGACGGATGGTCGACGACCTGACCATCCTGCTCGACGCCACCCGTCGCCGCACCGCCAGCCGCTGACCGCCTGATCAGCGGCCGTCCTCGGACCGTCCTCGGTCGCCAGATCGGCGTCGGGGTTGCTCGCCGTCCGGTCGAGTCCCTACAGCACCGTGACCACGCCGGTGTCGCCGTTGACCTCGACCTCGGCGCCGTCCGGGATGCGGCCGCTGGCCCCGGTGGCAGACACCACACAGGGGATGCCGAGCTCTCGGCTGACGATGATGGCGTGGCTGAGCGCGGCGCCGACATCGACGACCACCGCCCCGGCCGGCACGAACAGCGGGGTCCAGGCCGGATCCGTCATCGGGGCCACCAGGACGTCGCCCGGCTCCAGCCCGGCCGGATCGGCCGGGTCGAGCACCACCCGGGCCGTGCCCCGGTAGATGCCGGGACAGCCGGGGTTGCCGACCAGCACCTCGCCGGCCTCGGTCGGTTCCAGGTCATCGGCGTTCCTGGTCGGCCACTCGGTGTTCGGCGGGACCGAGCCGTTGATGATGAACGGCGGCTCCAGGGTCCGGAGCCAGTCGTGGTGGGCCTGCCGCTCGGCCACCACCGCCCGCACGTTCGGCAGATCGCCGGCGAGGTGTCGCTCGACCTCGTCGCCGAACAGCATGCAGTAGTCCCGGGCATCGTCGAGCTCGCCGGCCTCGACCGCTCGCCGCCCGAGTTCCCACGCTGCCATCCTGACCTCGTGGATGACCCGGATGATCGTCGTCTTGGATCGTTCACGACCCGGTACGAATACCTTGGCCGACGCCAGCGCAGCCTGGAACTGGCCGAGCGTCTCCTCGTCGACGTCCGGCGAGGCGGCCAGTCCTTCGACCAGCTGGGCCGACAGGGTTTCCCGCTCGGCTTCCGTGGCCGCATTCTCGGACTTCGGCGACTGGTCGTCCTCGGCCAGCCGCATCCGATCGACCGCGGCCAGGACCAGGTCGGGATTGGTCTCCCAGGTGTGGGCGTGGATGTCCCACTCGTTCGGGCCTCGGGAGCCGAACTCGGCCAGGAACCGATCGAGTCCGCCGAGGAAGGCGGTCAGGGCACCGTCGCCGGACGCCCCGGCGTCCCGGAGCGCGGCGGTGAGGCCGCCGGACCCTGGCCCGGCCTGGTCGAACATGGTGGCGAGGGTGGCCGAGCCCCTGACCGCTCGGGACAGATCCCACATCGCATAGGACGGGGCGGCCGAGTCGACACCGCCGAGCCCGGCGAACAGCCGCATCGCCATGGTCGGCTGACCGATGGCGGCGCAGACCGCACCGATGACGCCCGGGCCGACCGAGGCCGCGCCGCTCTGGTTGATGTGCTGGTTGAACATCCGGCGGATCAGCGGTTCGAACGACCGGGCCCGGTCGAACAGCTCCTGGCTCGAGGCCGCCGCCAGGTCCGGGCGGGAGTTACGGGCCTCGTAGCCGGCGGCCCGGTCGGCCTCCAGCTCGTCCTGTTCCATCGTGCCCATGACCCAGCCGAGCCAGCCGGCGAGGACCGCGGTGCCGGCCTCGGAGTCGTGCCAGTCTTCATGGACGTATGGCGGGACGTCCGGATGGTCGCCGAAGTAGGCCTGGTCCATATCGGCCGCCGACATGCCGGGGGTTCGGACGCCGAACAGCCGAATGTTGCTCGCACACAGGTAGGCGTAGCCGCCGAACATCCCGGACACCTCGGGACGCGTCTGGCTCAGTCCAACGTCGCCGTAGCCCAGCCGCTCGACCGCACAGTCGTACCAGCCGGCAAGCGTGCCGTTCTCCCACACCAGGTCCCAGCCCAGCGGCGAGGGCGGTTCGGGCAGCACCTCGCCCACGTTGGCCCTGGTCCAGAACGGCCATCGGTCTGACAGCTCGTTGTCCTCGATCCATCGATTGCCGGCCATGGTGCGTCCCCCGATTCACCGCCCGGCCAGTCCCCGTCCGGGCCGGTGCTGGTCAACGACGCTATCGGTGCCACCTCCGCCTGTCGAAACGCCCGACCAGGCGGTCGCGCAGGTGTTGAACCATCGACTAGCCTTGCTCTTGTCATGGCAGCAAACCACTCAGCTCGTCGCCGGTACACCAGGGAGGAACTGGAGGCTGGTTGGCGGTACCTCGATCCTGATGAACTGACGGATGGGGTTCGGGTTCGCCTTGATGCCATGTTGGTCGATGCCGACCGTCGCCGCAGCGATCAAGCCGCCTGATCCATCTACCGGCTTGTTTCCTCGAGTCGAGCCCGCAGTGTTTGCCAGCATCCGCGGGGCGTATGCGTCGGCCGAGTCGGTCGAGTTCGTGCCGGAGCTGCCAGAGGCCGACCTTCTGGCGCTCGTTCTCCTTCCCGCTCTCAACGAGATGGGGTCTCGGTTCGAGGCGCTTCCGCTGCGAGCTCCTGGACGCCCTAACATCCGGCGGCTGGTGCTTGAGTATCTGCCGGGTCGGGTGCTGTTGCTCTCGGGCCGAATGGGCTCAGATGGCCGAGTCACCGTTGAAGCTGCAGAGCTCACGGTGCTCTGAGCCGTTCGTTGGGTGATGGTCGAACGCCAGACCAGGCCGTTCGTTCGGTCGGATCAGCTCGGTCGGCGGGCTGCGCCGTGTACCACCAGGTCGGCCACGCGGTCGGCCAGGTCGTCGGTGATCGGCTCGCCGGTCAGGAGGAGTCGGACCCAGAGGGGACCGATCAGCGCTTCGATGATCAGGTTGGGGTCGGCGTCGGTCGGTAGCTCGCCCCGCTCGATCGCCCGCTCGATGATCGGTCTGGATGCGGCAAGCCGATCCGCCCAGAACGCCTGCATCGCAACGCCGACGTCGTCGGAGCTGGCGGCGGCGGCCACGAGCGACCGGGACCGCCGCGCCCCGCCGTCGGGACCGATGTTGGCCACGACCGACCGGGCGAGGGCCCGGAGGTCATCGAGTAGGGTCCCGGTGTCCGGCACCGGGACCGCCTCGGCGCTGTGCTGGCGGGCGGCGTCGAAGACCAGCTCGGGCTTGGTCGGCCAGCGGCGGTAGACCGTGGTCTTGTGGACACCGGCCCTGGCGGCCACGTCCTCGATCGAGGTCCCGTCGTAGCCGCGCTCGGCCAACAGCTCGGCGGTGGCGCCGAGCACGTCTGTCCGAACCCGAGCGGCCCGTCCCCCTGGCCGGCGAGCACCGACCCGAGCGTCATCCATGGTCATGCCGACAGATTAACGCAAAAAATGTTGCGTCAACAGCGGATTCGACGTAGCGTTTCAAACGCAACAGAAGTTGCAAGAGGACCAAGACGCTGCGAGAAGAGGAGTCGCCTCATCATGCGCCATCAGCTCCACACCGAGATCGTGATCGACGCCACGCCCGAGCGGGTGTGGGAGGTGCTGACCGATCTGGCCGACTATCACCGCTGGAACCCCTTCGTCATCGAGTCCGCAGGGGAGGTGGCCGTCGGTCAGCGGCTGACCAACCGGATCAAGCCACCGGGCGGCCGGGCCCAGACGTTCCGGCCGATCGTCACCGTCGCCGAGCCGGCAGTGACGTTCGAGTGGCTCGGGCGGCTCGGCATCCCCGGGCTCTTCGATGGTCGGCACCGCTTCGACCTGGAGCCGACCGCCGGTGGCGGCACCCGCCTGGTCCATCGGGAGTTCTTCGGCGGCCTGCTGGTCCGCTTTCTACGCTCGAGCCTGGACACCAGGGTCCGGCAGGGCTTCGATGCCATGAACCAGGCCCTCAAGGATCGGGCCGAATCCACGGTCCAGGTCGAACCCTGATGCCTGATCTTGACCGGTCGGTTCGGCCGACCGGCTACCGCTCGACGCCGCTGGGGTAGAGGGACGCTTCCCGGAACACACACACTTAACCAAGGAAAAACAAGGTGACTGGGATGTATGATTGAATGGTGATGGATGATGGGATGTAAATGGAAACTGACATTGCGCACACCCTGCATCGACACATCGACATGCTGTGTGTTACACTTTGA
>JBCCFN010000261.1:0-7625 GCA_039029715.1 Actinomycetota bacterium
CCCCGACGGGTTCCTCTACTGGGCGCTCGGCGACGGCGGCTCCGGGGGTGACCCGGAGAACAACGGCCAGGATCGCCAGACCCTGCTTGGCTCGATCCTCCGCATCGACCCGGCGGCCACCACCGGCGAGGCGGCCTATGCCGTCCCGGCAGACAACCCGTTCGTCGACGACCCAGACGCCCGGGACGAGATCTGGACCTGGGGGCTGCGGAACCCGTGGCGGTTCTCGTTCGACGCCGAGACCGGCGACCTGTGGATCGCAGACGTCGGCCAGAACGCGCTCGAGGAGATCACGCTGCTCCGCCAGGGCGAGGATCGGGCCGGTCGGGGCGCCAACCTCGGGTGGCGGATCATGGAGGGCGACCAGCTCTTCGACGGCGACGAGCCACCGCCGGGCCACGTCCCGCCGGTGTTCACCTATGACCACAGCAACGGCCGATGCTCGATCACCGGCGGCTACACCTACCGGGGCGACCTCAACCGAGCGCTGGACGGGGTCTACCTGTTCGCCGACTTCTGCACCGGCGAGGTGTTCGGGCTTGAGGCGTTCGCCGACGGGCGGATCTCGGTGGCCAACCTGCTGCTCGGTCGAACCCCCGAGCAGGTGATCGGGTTCGGCGAGGACGCTGACGGCGAGCTCTACCTCCTCGAGGCCAACGGCCGGGTGTCGCTGATCCGCCGGCCAGGGGTCCCACCCGCGACCAGGGTGGTGGACTCCGAGGATCGGATCATCGGCGGCGACATCGACGAGAACAGCGTCATCCCGAACCCCGATCCCGACGACCAGGGCTAAGGGCTCCCGGCGCCGCCTGCGGCGGCCTGTCGCTGGGGCTTATCGCTGCGGGACTAGAGCTTGTAGCGGTAGACGTTGGTGTCGCGGGCCTCGAAGCCGATGCGCTGGTAGAGCCGGTTCGCCGCCTCCCGACTCGGGCGGGAGGTCAAATCGACCGTGGTGGCACCGGCAGCGGCCGCCAGGTCGAGGGCCCGCCGGTTCAGTTCCTCGCCGACCCCCTTGCCCCGGGCGGCACCGTCGACCACGACGTCCTCGATCCAGGCCCGGACTGCGGTCGGGATCTCGAACAGCACCAGGGTCAGGCTGCCGAGGATCTGGTCGTCCTCGACTGCGAGCAGCAGCCGGGACGCCTCCGATTCCGCCATGCGAATCAGCGCATCGCGGTCCGGCGGAGGGTTTGAGGACGACAGCTGGGGAATCAGCCGGGCGAAGGACTCGACGACGTCGTCGGTCACGGCCGCCCGTTCGGTCAACTCGATGATCTCCACCGCTGCAGACTATCCCCGGCGCTCTCGCACCGCTGGGCACCGGAGGGCCGGGCGGGTGTAACGTAGAGTCGATGGAATCCATCCACTGGACGGCGGATCGGCCGGACCTGGACAACCCCGTGATGATCTTGGCCTTCGAGGGCTGGAACGACGCTGGGGATGCCGCCTCCACCGCCGCCCGCCACATCCGGGACCGATTCGGAGGCGAGGTCTTCGCCTCGATCGACCCGGAGGAGTATTACGACTTCACGGCCACCCGCCCGAACGTCCGGCTCAACGGTGAGGACCGTGAGATCGAGTGGCCGGAGAACAGCTTCGCCGCCATCCGGGCCGAGGACGCCGGTCGGGACGTGATCATCCTGGTCGGTCACGAGCCTCAGCTCCGGTGGCGGTCCTACACCGACCAGATCGTGGCCATGGTCGAGGAGTTCGACGTCGACATGGTCATCTCGCTCGGGGCCCTGATCGCCGACGTTGCCCATTCCCGGCCGGCGACCATCTACTCCGCCGGCTACGACACCGAGCTGATGGAGCGCCTCGACCTGGAGCCGTCGAGCTACGAGGGGCCGACCGGCATCGTCGGCGTTGTCCACGATGCGCTGCAGCGGTCCGGGCTCGGCTCGGTCTCGCTGTGGGGCACGGTCCCGAGCTACGTCCCCCATGCCACCTCCCCCAAGGCGGCGCTGGCCCTGGTCAACCGGGTGGCCCAGCTGCTCGACATGGCCATACCGAGCACCGCACTGGAGATCGGGGCTGCGGCCTACGAGCGTCAGATCGACGATCTGGTCGAAGAGGACGACGAGACCACGGCATACGTCACCCGGCTGGAAGAGGAATACGACAAGACCATGCGGCCGGAGTCCGGGGCCGAGTTGATCGAGGAATTGGAGCAGTTCCTCCGGGACCGGGAGTAGCGGCGGGTCAGTCGCCGTGATCCGGGCGGCCTCGCCAGACCGGATCCCGGGGCGGATCGAAGCTGACCCGCTCGTCTGTCCCGGCGATGGCGGCGAACGCCTGCTCGCCCCACAGGTCGAAGTTGGCGATCGGTGACGGGAGTTCGTCCCTGGCGAACCACCCGGCGTCCAGACACTCCTGGGGGTGGGGGGCCAGCGAACCACCGACCGCTCGGCACAGGAAAACCAGGCTGTACAGCGGGACCCGGCTGAACCCGGCCCGGAGCCCGTCGATGATGGCCATCGGTCGGACGACCTCGCAGACGATGCCGGTCTCCTCCCTGACCTCCTTGACCGCAACCTCGGCCGGCGAGTAGCCGACGTCGGCCCACCCGGTCGGGTAGAGCCACAGGGCCGAGTCTGAGCGTTGGATCAGCAGCAACCGACCCTGGTCGTCACCGACGACGGCCCCGACCGCGACCTTTGGGGTGACGTACCCCGGAACGCCGGAGCCGACGGCCCGGAGCCACGACGCCCGCAGCTCGTGCGTCCCGACCCGATCGGCCTCGGTCTTCTCGCTCGACAGCCCATCGGCGGCGTGGCGGATCTCGGCGGCGATGGCCACGATCTCCTCGTAGCGCTCGATCTCGTAGTTGCTCTGCGTGAAGCCGAGCCCGGTCTGGGCGATCGACACCAGGGCCTCTGACCACCGGTGGAGGGCAGCGGCATCGATCGGTTCGTCGTCGGCGACGGGGTCGACCGGGCCGTCGTCGATCATTCGCTGATCGTCTCCTGGAGAGCCAGGCGGAGCTCGGCGACCAGGTCGCCGTCGCTGTCGAGCTTCTGGCCGCTCCCGTCGAGCAGGTAGAAGCTGTCGACCACTAGTGGGCCGAGGGTCTGGACCTTTGCCGACCGGATGTCGAGGTTCAACTCATGGAGGACCTGGGTGATCTGGTAGAGCAGCCCGATCTGGTCAGGGGCATGGACCTCGAGCACGGTGGCGACGTCGGAGATGGCGTTGTCGATGATGACGTCCCGCCGGGGTTCCTCGGCCGCCAGGCGACGGCGGTACCGGCTCTGCTCCCTGGCCTTGCGGGCCACCCGGGCCTGCAACGCCAACCGCCCGTCCAGGGCCCGCTCGGCGGTGGCGATGACCCGATCCCAGTCGACGGTGCCGTCGAGCGGGGGCTGGAGCACGAACTGGCAGACCGCCATGGCCGAGGGATCATCGGTTGCGTCCTCGGAGAAGGCCAGGGCGTCGAGCACCTCGAGGCCGCAGACTGCGAGCACACCGGCCATCGTGGTGAACAGGCCCAGCCGCTCGGAGTCGACGACGGTGAAGGTCGTCCGATTCCCGTTCAAGACCCGTTTCCCGTCGGCCATCAGCGCCAGGATCTCCGGGGTCGGGAACTCGGAGGCCACATCGTCGAGGTCGCCGCCTTCAAGGACATAGGCGGTCCGGTTGACCAGCTGGCGGAGCAGGCCGGCCTTCCACGACCCCCAGGCCGAGGGCCCGGTGGCGATCGAGTCGGCCTCGGTCAGCGCGGCCAGCAGTTCGAGGAACGGGATGGAGTCGACCGCAGCGGCAACGGCCCGGATCGTGCCGGGGTCAGACAGGTCCCGCCTGGTGGCGACGTCTGGCAACAGCAGGTGGTGGCGGCACAGATCGACCAGCACCGCGACCTCGGACGGCGGGTAGCCCATCCGCTCGGCGATGTCCGGGATGATCCTCATCCCGACCTCGGTGTGATCGCCGGGGTAGCCCTTGCCGATGTCGTGGAGCAGTGCGCCGACCACCAGCAGCTCGGGCCGGGACACCCGGCTGACCAGGGCCGCGGCGTTTGCCGCCGCTTCGCACAGGTGACGGTCGACGGTGAAGGTGTGGAGGACGTTGCGCTGGGGCCGGCACAGCACGTTGGCCCACTCCGGCAACAGCCGCTCCATCAGGCCGAACTGGTCGAGGTCCTCGACCACCCGGATGGCCGGCCGCCCGGTCAGGAACAGGGCGGCGAAGAGCCCCCTGGCCTCCTCGTTCCAGAGCTGCTCGAACTCGGCCCCCGATGCCGCCAGCTGATCCAGACTTTTTCGGCTCATCACCAGCCCGCTCTCGGCCGCAAGCACCGCCAGCCGAAGCAGCAACAGCAGCGGATCCGATGACACGTCGACCTCGGGCCGGATCGCAACCAGGCCGTACACCGCCTCGAACTGCGAGGTGTCCGGCACCGCAGCGGACTCCAGGGCCACCGCTTCGGCGGTCGACCGACCGTTGTGGCGCTTCGATCGCTCCCACCGCATCCAGGCCTCGTCCGAGTGCCAGGCGATCCGCCGGGCGGCAAGGGCCAGCCGCAACATGAGCTGCTGCCCATCGGTATCGCCGAGCGCGGCCGCCACCCCATCCTGGTCGTCGAGGGTCAGCACGTCGCCGGCCCGTCCGGCCAAGCGGTGGAGCTCGACCCGGGCCTCCAGCAGGGTTGCCACGTCCGGGGCCAGCTCGGTCAGGTAATCCTCGGCAAAGCCGGGCCGAGCCCGATTGGCCCAGGACAGCGCATGGACATCCCGAAGGCCGCCCCGGCCCTCCTTGAGGTCCGGCTCGATCTGGAAGGCCACGTCGCCCCGGGCCTCATGCCGGGCCTCGACCGTCTCGGCCAGGCGGTCGAGCAGCTCGTCCGCCCGACTGGTCCACACATCGTCGACCAGGTCACCGATCTTTGCCGCCAGACGGAAGTCACCGGCGATCAGCCGGGTGTCGAGGAAGGCGGTCGCCCATTCGAACTCCTCGGCAAGCAGCTGCTCGGCCTGGGTCGGCGTCACGACCACGTAGCCCATCTTCAGGCCGCGGTCCCAGACCGGATACCACAGGGCCTCGGCCACCTCCCCGCCATCGACCTCTTCGCCGTGGACCAGGACCACGTCGATGTCGCTGTAGGGGCTGAGCTCGTTCCGGCCGTAGCCGCCGACCGCCAGCAGGGCGATGCCGTCGAGCGAATCCAGGGTGGTGTCAGCCAACTCCCGGAACCACCGATCGGTGGCGGCGGCGTGTGCTTCGACGAAGTCCCGGCCCTTCAGTTCGGGTGCGACGAGGAGCGGGGTCCGCGAGCTGCTCACTCCGCCGAGCCTAGTAACTCCGGCAGTCGTTTGAAGAACACGGATCGGGCCAGCACCTCGGTGTAGCCGCACTCGGTGGCCCGGCGGTGGAGCTCGGTGTCGACGTGGGGACCGAACCCGATCACGGTTGCCGGTCCGTCGATCCGGAACCCCTCAGGATCGTCGCACCGGTCGAGGTCGACGAGCACCAGCGTCGGGTCGTGACCGGCCGCCTCCTCCGGGGTCTCGACGAAGGCCACCTCGCCCGAGAACCGGGACCGGTCGAACAGGTTCGGGATGTGGGCAACGATCGTCATGCCACCTCCTCCTCCCTGCGGCGGCGAAGATGGACGTGGGCCTTGGCCGCCCCCCACGACAGCCCGAGGTCGTGGGCGTCGGAGCCGAGGTCGCCGAAGGACGTCGGGATCAGGCCGTAGACGTCGTCCGGGTGGAACCTCCTGGCCTGGGGGTCGCGGTCGACCTCGGGAGCCCCGGCGGCCCGCAGCACCTCGGTCGGGTACCGGGCCGCGGTGCGGATGAGGGTCAGTGGGTTCGTCCACTGCTCGTCGATGTCGAGGGCCAGCAACTCTCGGACCCGCCCGCCGACGTCCTCGGCCGCGGCTGCGCCGGCGGCGACCACCGCGTCCTCGGTCCGTGGCGGCACCGCACCGCCGAGCCGGGCGGCGACTGCGGCCCGGACCCAGCCGGGCAGGGACCGCTGGACCTCGTCGGCCAGGGCCTCGGCGTAGGAGGCCAGCAACTGGTCCTCCCTGGCCCAGCGGGCCCGCCGCTCCTCGTCAGACTCATCCGGTGTCGCTCGGCCCGTACCCACCGGTCCAGACTGCCACGCCGATGGCGCCCGGTGCGGCATCACCGGCCGCGCCGACGCCGGTTCGGCCGTCGCTCCCGGGGCGTCGGCCGCTGTGCTCGGAGCGTCAGCCGCCGTACTCGGCGGCCCGGCGGATCGACAACTCGATTCGGCGACGTTTCGGGTCGACCGACAGGATCTTGACCCCGACCTCGTCGCCCGGCGCCACGATCTCCTCCGGGGTCGAGACCCGGTACTCGGCCAGCTCGGACAGGTGGACCAACCCTTCGAACTCGCCGATGGCGACGAAGGCCCCGAAGTCGACCAGCCGGGTGACCCGACCGTTGACCACGGCGCCGACCTCGATCGAGAGCAACGGATCGGTGGTGGTCTGACGGATCGACAGGCTGATCCGCTTCTTCTTCGGCTTGACGTCGAGGACCTTGACCTCGACCTGGTCTCCGACCGTCACCACCTGGGACGGCTTGGAGACCCGCCGCCAGCTGAGTTCGGAGATGTGGACCAACCCGCTGACGCCCCCGAGATCCACGAACGCCCCGTAGTCGGCCAGGGACGACACGGTGCCCGTCCGGACCTCCCCCGGGCTCAGCGCCTGGAGCAGCTCCTGGATCTCCTTGCGTTGGGCCCGCAGCAGCAGCGACCGACGGCTGAGCACCAGCTTCTCCCGCCGGGGGTCGACCTCGAGGACCTTGAGTTCCAGAGACTGGCCGACGTAGGCCGACATGTCGGCGACCGGGGTCAGTTCGAGGTGGGATGACGGGATGAAGCCCCGGACGCCGACATCGACGACCAGACCCTTCTTGCTCGTCGACACCACCTTGCCGGTCAGCAGCTCACCCTGACTGGCCTGCTTGACGATCTTCTCCCACGCCTGCCGCTTGAGGGCCCAGGTCCGGGACAGGACGACCCGAGACTTCGGGTCCTCCCGAGCCAGCTCGGCACCGAAGGCCCGATCGCCGACCGACAGCACGGCGGACGGCTCCTCGTCTGTCAGGCTGAAGTTGCGACGGTTGATCACTGCGGGCCGACCGTCGTCGAGGGTCAGCTCGACGCTCTCGGCAGACACGGCGGTGACGACGCCCTCGACGATCTTGCCGGTCTCCGTGATCGACCGGGGCCGCTGCCCGGCCGGCGGGCGAGGCGGGCCCCCGCCCGGCGCCTCGGCGGTGGTCCCGATGGCCGGCGACGGCGCGGACGCCTGTGGCGGGGCCTGCGATGCCGGCGCGGTGTCCCCGACCGACGGGCTCGAAGCAGAGGGAGCCGGGGCCGGCGCGCTGTCCCCGACCGACGGGCTCGAAGCCGAGGGAACCGGGGCCGGCGCGGAATCTCCGACCGACGGGCTCGAAGCCGCGGGAGCCGGGGCCGGCGCGGAATCCCCGACCGACGGGCTCGAAGCGGGCGGTGCCAGTGGAGCGGGCGCTGCCTCGGCCGGGGCCGGCGCCGACACGGGCGGCTTTGGCAGTGCCGATGGCGGCGGCTTAGGCGGTGGTGACGTAGGCGGCTTCGGCGGTGGCGACGCGGGCAGCTTTGGCGGCAAC
>JBCCFN010000262.1:0-7624 GCA_039029715.1 Actinomycetota bacterium
AGATCACGGTCGAGTTCCAGCCCCGGGTCACCCCGGACAGCATGGAGCCCCTCGGGCTTGAGGTCTTTCCCCGCTGGCACCACCCCGAGCGGGGGCTGGTGCCGACCCTCGATTTCCTCCAGGTCGCTGAGCGCTCGGGCCTGCTGGTCGATCTCGGCCGCGACGTCCGGGAGATGGCGGCCGGGATCGTTGTGGACTGGGTCGACCGGGACATTCTCCGCAGCCATCGCCTGTGGCTCAACATCTCGCCGGTCGAGTTGGCCCATCCGGACTTCCTGCCATCGGTAGCCGCCCTGTCCCGCAACCATCCCGGGGTCTCGCTGGGGTTCGAGGTCGCGGACTCACGGCTGCTCGAGGATCCGGTCTTCTTCCGGATCTTCGACAAGCTCCAGGAGCTCGGGGCCTGGCTCGCCCTGGACAACATCCGGTCCTCCTCGCTGTCGATCGGGCGCCTGCGGCGCCTGCCGATCGCCATGCTGAACCTGGACGGTGAGTTGGTCCGCGGCCTGCCGACACGGTCGTCTGAGCGGAACCTGGTCCGGCTGTTGTGTTCCCACGCCGCCGGTCAACGGATCCTGGTCACCGCCTGTGAGGTCGAGACCGCCGAGCAGCTCGAGGTCGTCTCGTCGCTCGGGGTCGACGCGGCCCAGGGGACCTTCATCTCACCGCCGATGACTCCGGACCGGATGGCCGCCTACCTCCGGACCGGCACGCCGCCACCGAGAACCGGCTGAGGGCCCGTCGGCGCCGGGCTGGGTCGACCGGGCGGAGGCGGGCCGCCCCACCCGACCGGCGCCGGTCAGGCTGCGCCCGGCGCCACGTCGGCCATGAACCCCCGGAGGGCGTCCAGCCGCCCGTCGGAGCCGCCCGGTGCCACCACGTCGAGCACCAGGTGTTCGACGCCGATTGCGGCCAGCTCACCGACACGCTGGGCCATCCGGTCGGCCGAACCCTGGAGGGCGAGGTCTGGATCCATGCGGGCGGCCGGATCGAGGTGGAGCCGGACCGACAGCGTGATCTCGGCCCGATCCCGCCCGATCGACTCGCAGGCGGCCTCGATGCCGGCCCACTCCTCCGCCACCCGATCGACCGGCTCGAACGCCGCATGGAACCCGTCTGCGAACCGGGCGGTCCTCCGGAACGCCGCCTCCGAGCTGCCGCCGACCCAGATCGGGATGCGCCGGTTTGGCGGCTTCGGGCTGAAGCCGACCTCGGGGAACCGGTAGTAGGCGCCGTCGTAGCTCGGCAGATCATCGGCGAACAGGGTCTGGAAGACCTGGAGCTGCTCATCGGCTCTCGCTCCGCGGTTGTCGAACGGCATCCCGAGGACCTCGAACTCCTCCCGCATCCAACCAACGCCGACCCCGAGGATGGCCCGGCCCTCGGACAGGACGTCCAACGTGGCCATCCACTTGGCCGTGAGTACCGGGGGACGGTAGCCGAGGATGAGGACGGTCGTTCCGAGCTTGATCCGCTCGGTCCGGGCCGCAACGAAGGCCAGCGTGCTGAGCGGGTCGAGCCATGGCATGTCGAACCCCCCGGGGAAGGTCCCGTCCTCACTGTAGGGATAGTTCGGCTCGATCTGTTTCGGCCAGGCGATGTGATCGCTCACCCACCCGGAGTGGAGACCGAGGCGGTCAGCCTCCTCGGCCCAGGTCAGCAGGGCGGTCCGGTCGGCCGACCGGCCGAGCTGGGGTAGGTGTACGCCGAACTCCATGGTGCTCCTCGTCTACTCGCCGGCCCCGGTCACTGGAAGCGGGGCATGACCCGCTCGGCGAACAGCTCGAGGCTCTTGGTGATGGCGCCCGGTTCATGGATCCCCTGTGGGATCAGCATCATGACCTCGTTGATCGGCACGATGGCGGCCGCCTTCTCGATCTCGGCGCTGATCGTGTCCGGGCTACCGACCAGCAGCTTTGGCATCGGTTGGCCGAACGGGACCGGCCACTGATCCCAGAACCAGGCCATGTCCTCCAGTTGCTCCATGGCCTCGGCGTCGGTCTCGGCACAGATCATCAATCCGCCCCAGCACGCCTGGTCACCGGGTGCAACCGTGCGGCCGTATCTGGCCGCGGTCTCGTCGTAGGCACGCCAGATCGCCTGGAGCAGGTCGGCCCGATCGGTCAGCACGATCGACTTGCCGCCGTAGCGACCCCAGAAGGCGGCGGTCCGGGCCGAGCCGGTGAATCCGGAGTAGATCCTGGGGTGGGGCGACTGGTACGGACCGGGTGCGATGCCGATCTCGGTCACCGACATGTCCTCGGCCACCCCTTTCCCGTAGCGGTGGTAGACCGGATGATCGTGGGGATTACGGTCCAGGTTTGGGAAGGTCCAGAACTCGCCGTCGTAGGAGAACGTCTCGGAGGTCAGGGCAGTGATGACGATGTCGACGTACTCCTCGAAGTACCGGCGGTTCAGGTCGTCTGCGGGTGTGTTCTTGTTCCACGGCCCGACCGGGCCGACCTCGTCCCGGACCTTGAAGTTCTCGACCCAGCGGGCCTGGTAGCCCCGAACCAGCCCGACCCCGAATCGGCCCTGATGCATGTGATCCAGGGTGGCGATGTTCTCGGCGACTCGGAGCGGGTTGTGGGTGGTCGAGACGTAGCCGCAGGTGATGATGTTCAGCCGCTCCCGATGCTGGCCGAGCCACATCGACAACAGCCCGGGGTCGTTGGTGATCTCGAACCCCTCGAGCTGCAGGTGGTGCTCGGGATGACCGAAGCCGGCATAGCCGGCGTCGTCGGCCAGCCGGACGTAGCGCCCGAGCTCGTCGAGCATCCGCTGGTAGAGATCGCCCCGCCGGCCCGCCATTCCCGCCTCCAGCTCGGCCCGGCGGCCGATCGTGCCGTAGACGAACAGGTCGAAGTCCATCGGCTTGGTCACCCCCTCGGTACCGAACCTCGCAGTGCTGCGATGGCGCCAACCGTAGTGGCGGCCGGGGAACGGGTTGTAATCGCCGCCGGTCCGGACGGCGGATGCTCCCCGCCTGCCACCGGCGGGGCGGCAGGGCGCTCGGGACCGCTGCGGTCGCCGGTGTTCAGTCCTCGGTGAGTTCGTCCGGCTCGATCAGGCCGCCGGCGGTGGCCAACGCCGCAGCCAGGTTGACCGAGCGGTCGTACACGGCGGCGAAGTACAGCTCGGCTGCGTTCTGCTGGCCGGACAGTGGGGGTCGACCAAGCGACTGGACGACCGCGCTCGGGTTGGTCGTGATCGACGCCTCCGGGGCCTCGATGGCCTCCAGCTGATCCGGATCGCCCCAGAAGACCTTGGGGTCGACCTTCTTTTTTCTCGACGACTTGCGGCGGCGGGACCCGCCCTTCTGCTGGTTCTTGTCACCGGAGCCGTTCGACTGGTTGCCGCCCTTGCCGTTCTTGGCCGAACCCCGCTGGCCGCCCTTGCCGGCGTTGCGGCCGGACCCGCCCCGATTGTTCTGTTGGTTGCTCATGGCGAGGACTCCAGCGTCCTGGTGCTGGTCATTGGGTGGCCAGCGCTTCGGTCTGTTGCCTGCTCGACGCCTGCTCGCCGTCCCAGTCCTCGTCGTCCGACAGGATCGGTGTGTCCTCGTCCGGTTCGGTGTCGAGGTCGGAGATCAGGAGGTCGGGGTCGATCCCCAGGGCGACCTGGAGCTGCTCGGCGTCGAGGTCGCCGACGGAGCTGGACTTCGGCAGGACCATGTCCGCGATCCGGCGCTTACCGGCGACGACCTCCTCGACCCGCTCGTCGACCGTGCCGGGGCAGACCAGGCGGTGGCAGATGACCGTGCTGGTCTGACCGATCCGCCAGACCCGGTCCCGGGCCTGGTCCTCGACCGCCGGGTTCCACCAGCGGTCGTAGAGCACGACATGGCTGGCTGCAGTGAGATTGAGCCCGGTGCCACCGGCCTTGAGGGACAGGACCATCGCTCCGGCCTCGGTGTTGGCCTGGAAGTCCTTGACCAGTCGATCCCTCGCCCCCCGGCTCAGGCCGCCGTGGTAGCAGTGGATCGGCCGTCCGGTCCGGGCGGTCAGGTACTCGGCGAGCCGCTCACCCCAGCTGGCGAAGTGGGTGAAGATCAGGACCCGCTCGTTGGCCGCGAACACGTTGTCGACGATCTGGTTCAGCCTGGCCAGCTTGCCGGACCGACCGTCGAGCGGATCGTCGTCTTGCTGGTAGGCGGCCGGGTGGTTGCAGATCTGCTTGAGCGCGGTGATGGCGGCCAGGATCGCCCCCTTGCGCTGGGCGGTCTCCCCCGCTTCGGTGTCGACCACCAGGCTGTCGAGAACCGCCTGGTACAGGCCGATCTGCTCCGGGGTCATGGCGCAGTGGTCGAGCTCGTCGATTCGATCCGGGAGCTCGGCCGCGATCTGGGGCTCGGCCTTGGTTCGGCGGAAGACCAGGATGCCATTCAAGGCCCGGAGAGCCTGCTCGCCGGCGTCGCGGCCCGTGTCGCTCTGGGACAGCTGGGCGATGAAGGCGGCTCGACCCCCGACCAGCCCGGGATTGGTGAAGTCCATGATGGCCCAGAGGTCGCCGAGCCCATTCTCGATCGGGGTGCCGGTCAGTGCCACCCTGGTCCGAGCGGACAGCCTGCGGAGCTGGCGGGCCGTCTCCGACGCCGGGTTCTTGATGGCCTGGGCTTCGTCGAGGATGACCTTCCCCCACTCGATCTGCTCCAGGGCGTCCATGTCCCGGACGGCGGTGCCGTAGGTGGTGATCACCACATCCGCTCCCCGGACCATGGCTGGGATCCGACCGGGTGCAGCCCGGTTCGGTCCGTGATGCACCACCGCATTCAGGTCGGGGACGAACTTGCGGGCTTCGGAGTGCCAGTTGCCGACCACGGCCGGCGGGGCGATGACCAGCGCCGGGCCACTCCCCTGGCTCACCTGGAGGTGGGCCAGCATGGTCGGCGTCTTGCCGAGGCCCATGTCCAGGGCCAGACAGCCGCCGAGGCCGGCGGCATCGAGGAAGCCGAGCCAGGTCCGAGCCTCGGCCTGGTAGGTCCGGAGCTCACCCTCGAACCCGTCCAGCGTGGTCTCCGGGTCCTTGGGAAGATCGGAGGCGCTTCGGAGCAGATCGGCCGCCCAACCGTCGCCGGCGATCGAGATGCCACCGGCCAGGGGCGAGCCCTCGAGCCCGAGTGCGTGGCGGAGCATGTCGGCCCCGGTCAACCGGGTGGCATCGGCCCGCTCGGCGAGCGCTGCGGCCGCTTCGGCCAGGTCGGCCTGGTCCAGTTCGACCCAGCGACCCCGTGACTTCACCAGGGGGCGGGCCTCGGACGCCAACCGGGTGATCTCGTCCGCGGTCAGTTCGATATCGTCGAAGACGACGCTCCACCGGACGTTCGCCAGCTGCTGGGCCCCGACCACGCTCTCCTGGGCCTCCTCGGAGGTGAGGCGGAGCGAAGGGGTCGGCTTCTTCCGTGACAGCGCCGGGGCTCGGACCTCGTAGCCGGCGGCGACCAGGACCGGGCCGTCGGAGGACATCAACCGCCAGGCCTCGTCCTGGCTAAGCACGACCTCGCCTCGGCGGCGGGCACCCGGTCGGAGCAACTCCGGGTAGAGCCGTTCCAGCCGGAGCAGCTCCTCCTCGACCTCCTTGCGCCTGGTGTTCGACGAGTTGACGATCACCTGCTCGACCGGCTGCAGCCGGTTGTCCGTGTTTGGGGCGAGCACCGCCAGGTACCAGGCGTTCGACTCGTCCGGCGGGTCGAGCTGGATCACCAGCTTGAACTTCTTCGGACCGCTGACCGAGCGAGCCCACTGGTCGACACGGCGGGCAAGCTCGGATCCGAGGCGGCTCGGTGCGTTGAACGGCTGGCCGTCGAGCCGGCTGAGAAAGCACTCGGCGACGTCGGTCTTGGAGGTCGGGTCCGGCGGCGGGGCCGGGACGTCAAGCCGGCTGGCGGCCTGGCGACAGATGGCGGTGACGAGGTCCGAGAGCACCGCGGTGGTCATCGCCCGCCCATCCGGCCGGTTCTCCAGCACGCCGAGCGCTCCGGGAACCGCCTGGCTGAGGGCGGTGTGCTCGTCCTGGTCGATCAGAGCCGGTATCCAGCGGACCTCGAACGAGGCGTACTTGTCGTTGTCCTTCGGCGCGTTTCGGGGCCGCCTGGCCTTCTTCATCTGCGGCACCATGCGGCCCTGGGCCACCAGCCGGATGGCGAGGGCGGTGACCATGCCGAGCCAGGCGACGCTGCTGCCGGTGGTGTCGTCCTCCGTGGTGGTGCCGAGCGCGGCCAACCACCCGAGGCATGCTTCGATCGGGGCCGATACCGCATCGGCCCGGCCCTGACCCGGGACCTTGACCGGGGAGTGGGTCTCCCACTCGATCGTGCCGGCGCCGGCGGCCCGGAGCCGCTCCGCCAGTTCGTCCGCCGTTGCCGACGGTGCGCCGTGGCCGGCGGCCCAGGCCACCACCCGTCCCGGGGTCCACGACAGCTGGAGCTGGGTCACACCGTCGCCGACCACGGCGACCGGCTGACCGCCGGCTCGTTCCGGCTGGGGCTCCGGTTCCCTGATCGTCGGTGGTCCGACCAACTCGGTCAGGACGTCGTCGATCCGCTGGTACTCCCGCTCGAGGTCGGCGAGGACGACGGTCCGTTCGTTCCCCCTGAGGGTCCGCTCGACCCGCTCGATGGCCAGGTCGGTGGAGTCCAGCAGGCGGAGCAGCGCGGCGACCCACGCCTGCTGATGGTCGCGCAGCAGCGTGTTCTCTCGCTCATCGCTGGTCCCGTCGAGATGCGACTGGACCAACTCGAAGAAGTCGTCAAGCGAAACCGGTAGGGGTTTCGCGATCATCGTGGTGATTGCTCTCTCCAGTTGTCACTAGGACGGATCAGTCCTCCATCGCAGGAGGAAGCCCGGCTAGATGCGCTACCGCGTGCAAGCCGATGAGGCCCGTACCCTTGTGTGGTTCGGTGGGTTGACCCGCCGGCGCAAGCGTGGCGAGCGCTTGCCGTCGAGGCGGTGCCGTCCCCGCGCCTCCGTCTTCACCCTAGCTCCGTCGGCCGCGATTCGCCACGATCAAGCACCAAGAAACCGGGTTGATGTCCGGTCAGTCCCTGGCGCAGACCACCGGCGGCGATTCGAGTCCGGCATATTCGGCGGCGACGGCGTAGACGTCGCGGTGGTTGAACCCATTGAATGCCCCGAACCACTCGTAGTCGCCGGCGCCGTCGATGTCGTCCGGCGGGCCGAACCGCTTGGTCCGGAGGATCAGCTCACCATTGCTGCCGTAGAAGGTGTAGGACTGGGCCCGCTTGTCGGACAGCTGGTAGACCTCGACGCCGAGCCAGTACCGCTCACCGGCCTGCTCGACCAGGCAGCCGTCCGGTGGGACGACTTCGGCGACGACGTCGATCCGACCGTTTGCCGCTCCGGCATCGAGGCACACCGACTGGTTTCGCTGGTCGCCGTCGATGCCGAGGCCGTCGGTGAACTCGCTGAAGTTGACCACGTAGCACTCGGCAGCCAGGCCAGGGAAGCCGTAGGCGCCCGAGCCGTCGGTGAAGGTGGTGGCCAGCAGCTGTTCGCCGTTCCGACTCTGGTCTCGGTTGCTGTCGAGAAACAGCCGGACCCTGATGTTCGGGACGCCGGGACCGCCGAAGCTGGCGACCGAGACCCGGTCGCCCAGGAAGCCGGAG
>JBCCFN010000263.1:0-7614 GCA_039029715.1 Actinomycetota bacterium
CTGGGACCTGGACCAGGCGCTGGCCGCAGCCATGAAGGACTCGTGAGCAAGGAGCAGCGCCTGGTCCAGGTCCCAGAGGATGTCGTCCAGGTCCTCCAGCCCCACGGACAGCCGGATCATGTCCGGTCCGACCCCGGCCAGGGTCAGTTGCTCGTCCGTCATCTGCTGGTGGGTGGTCGAGGCCGGGTGGATCACCAACGTCCGGGCATCGCCGACGTTTGCCAGGTGGCTGACCAGCTGCAGGTTCTCGATGAATCGCCGCCCGGCCTCCCGGCCGCCATCGATCCCGAAGGTGAAGATGGCACCGCAGCCGTCCGGGAGGTACTTGGTCGCCAGCTCGTGGTACGGCGAGCTCGGCAGGTCGGCGTGGGCAACCCATCGGACCCGGTCGTCTGCCTCGAGCCAGGCCGAGACCGCACGGGCATTGGCCACGTGCTCCTCCATCCGCTGGGGCAGCGTCTCCAGCCCCTGCAACAGCAGGAACGCATTGAACGGTGACAGTGACGCGCCGACGTCCCGCAGCTGCTCCGACCGGAGTGCGGTGCAGAACGCGTACTCGCCGAAGTTGTCCCACCACTTGAGGTTGTTGTAGCTGGCCACCGGCTCGGTCAGGCGGTCGAACCGGCCGGAGGCGGCCCAATCGAAGGTCCCGGCCTCGGTCACCACGCCGCCGATGCTCGTACCGTGCCCGCCGATGAACTTGGTTGCCGAGTGCAGCACGATGTCAGCGCCGAACTCGATCGGGCGGCACAGGTAGGGGGTGGCGAAGGTGGCGTCGACCACCAGCGGGATCCCGTTGGCATGGGCCACGTCGGCCAGGGCTTCCAGATCGGCCACCGAGCCGGACGGGTTGCCGATGATCTCGGTGTAGAGCAGCTTGGTCTCGGGCCGGATGGCGGCGGCAAAGGCGGCCGGATCATCGTTCGGGACGAAGTCGGTGGCGATCCCGAGCCGCCCGAGGGTGGTCGCCAGAAGCGCATAGGTGCCGCCGTACAGACCGGCTGCGGCCACGATGTGGTCACCGGCCCCACACAGGGTGGTGAGGGCCAGGAATTCGGCCGCCTGGCCGGATGCGGTGGCCACCGAGCCGATCCCACCCTCGAGCGATGCCATCCTCTCCTCGAACGCCGAGGTGGTCGGGTTCGAGATCCGGGAGTAGATGACCCCGTACTTCTGGAGGGCGAACAGATCGGCGGCATCCTCGGTGTCTTCGAAGACGAAGCTGGTCGACTGGTAGATCGGCACCGCCCTGGCGCCCGTCGTCGGGTCGGGTCGGCCGCCGGCGTGGAGGGCTCGGGTCCGAAAGCCCCACCGCCGGTCCTCGTCCCGATGTTCGGTGTCGGTCATGGTCCTCGCTTCCCGTTGTGCGCTCGACCGCACAGGAACCTCAAGTAGACCAGAACGCTTCCCCGCCGTCGATCGGCGCTCAGCCGCCACTCCAGATCCACCCGTCGACGGTCGAGGCAGCCAACGCCGGGATCAGCAGGACCGCATTGCGGACGAGATGGCGAACCGACACCGGTTCGGTCGAGGCGCCGCCGAAGCAGGCGCAGTGGGCGACCCGACCGGAGCGAACCACCGTGGCCAGGTTGGCGGTGAACCCGGCCAGCAGGGTTGCCGCAGCCACGCCACCCCAGCCCGGCGCCAGCACCAACAGGGCTGCGGTCACCGCCTCCGCCACCGGGACCGCAGCGGCCCACCATCGAGGCCGGGGCAGGCCAAGGGAGGCGAAGTCGCGAGCGGTTCCCTCGGGGTCCCGGGCCTTGGCCACGGCGGCGAACACGAACACCCCGGCCAGGAGAATGGCGCAACCGATGGCGATGGCGTCGAGTGCGGACCGATCCACTCTCGGCACGCTATCCTTCGTCCCGGCTCGGCGGCCCGGGTATCGATCGGCAGACCTGCCGGACCTCGGTCGCGGTACCCACGATCGCTCGGGCCGATCGACCCCAACCAGGAGTCTGGATGGGCAACCTCGCTCCCGATGCTTCCCTCATGGTCGTCGAGGTGGCAACATGGCGTCGTGGTTGAAACCTTGATCGAACAGTATCGAGCCGGCATTCACGGTCTTCTCAGCGACAAGAATCGCGTGATCGACCATCTGCTGGACGTTCGGTTGGCCGCCGCCGACCGCCCCCTCGTCGTCGCCGAGGTGGATCGCCTGCTCTCAGACGTTCCCGGCCTCACCACGGTCGAGAACACCTGGTGGCGGGCCGCGCTCGACGGTATCGAGCGGGCGGCAGACGCCGTTCCGACCGCCTGACCACCCAGCGCTGATTCGCTGCCGCCCGGCCCCGGCCGTGCTCGGTTCAGCGACCCCGCTTACGGTCGAGCCGGTCCGACCCGGCGTCTATGCCGGGAAACTGGGGCTGCACCGCACCCTTCCGGGCCGCCAGCTCGGACACGATCTCCTCGACCTCGGCCCAGTCGTGGGCCCGCAGCCCGTCCAGGTGGCGGTTGTACGGCTGGTCGAAGGTGATCACGGTGTTCCCGGCAGCCCGGAGCGCCGTGACGTTGTGGGGGGCGTCATCGATGTAGGCGTCGGCCTCGACCTGGGGCTTCGCGCCGAGGAAGCACAGATCCCGGTACGGGATCCGGTGTTCATCCAGCCAGGCCACCGTGTCGGAGACGGCGGCGGCGTGGCCCCAGTTGGTGTAGAGCCGGTGGGTGATGATCCGGATCCAGGCCCCGAGGTCTGACAGCCGCCACAGCGTGTCCGCGCAGCCGTCGATGGCCGGCAGGTCCCGGAGCATCCGCTTCTCTGACACCGCCATCTTGTGCAGCCGGAGGTACTCCTGGTCGTCGAGGCCCCAGTGCTCGAACCCCCACTGGGTCGGCATCGGGAGGCTCTCGGGGTCGACGCCCTTGTCCGCCGCCACGATCTGGCGGAAGCCCTGGTTGTAGTCGGCGCAGACCCCGTCGAGGTCGACGCCGAGCACGAAACCGGAATCCATCCCCCGACGGTATCGGTCGTCATCGGCCGGCCGGGGACGAGCGGATGAATTGTCGATGACGGTGCCTGCTTGTACAAAATGTAAAAAACTGGGGGAAGCTACCACCGCGGTCGGCCGATACGACATCCTTGACCGAGTGGAGTTGGACACTGACGTCGCCGTCGTCATCGGGCCGGGCACGGTCGACACCGGCCCGGATGGCCCGGCCGAGAAGGCCAAGCTGTTCGGCCTCCGGGCCAACCAGATCGTCGCCTACCCGATCGTGCATCTCCGGGGTGCCCTGACGACCGAACAGATCCGAACCCTGGCCGATGCCCTCCTGATCGAACCGGTCACGCAGTGGTGGATGCTGCGGGACGAGCACACCCCGCCGAGCGGCCACGGTCGGGTCGCCGTGATTGAGACCGGGCTCCGGCCCGGGGTGACCGATCGGCAGGCCGCCGAGCTGTTGCGGGCGGCAGCCGAGCTCGGCATTCCGCTCGAGGCGGCCGCCTTCGGTACCCGCTGGCTTGTCTACGGGTTCCTCGGCGAGGGCGACAACGTCCGGATCGCCGAGCGGGTCCTCCACAACCCGGTCATCGAGCGATGGGCCGACGACAAGCTGATCCCGGCTTTCACCGACCGCCAGGCCGAGAGCCCGCCGACCCGCACCATCCCGCTCGGCGGCCACGACCAGGCCGGCCTGGAGGCGATCAGCGCCGAGCGTCGGCTCGGCCTGACCGGCGAGGAGATGGCGGCGATTCAGAAGTGGTATGCGTCCGAGGGGCGAGACCCGACGGACGCCGAGTTGGAGATGCTGGCCCAGACCTGGAGCGAGCACTGCTCCCACAAGACGTTCCGGGCCATGATCAGCACGCCGGACGGTGAGATCGACGGGCTGTTGGACACCTACCTCCGGGGGGCGACGGAGACGATCAATGCCCCCTGGGTCGCCAGCGCATTCGTCGACAACGCCGGCATCGTCAACTTCGACGCTCGGCTCGACCTCGCGCTCAAGGCCGAGACCCACAACCACCCGTCCGCCCTGGAGCCCTTCGGCGGCGCCAACACCGGCGTCGGAGGGGTGGTCCGGGACATCCTCGGGGTGTCGGCCAAGCCGGTTGCCATCACGGACATCCTGTGTTTCGGGCCCGAGAACCTGCCGATCGACAAGCTGCCGCCCGGGGTGTTACACCCCCGCCGGATCCGGGCCGGCGTGATCGCCGGCATCGGGGACTACGGCAACAAGATCGGTGTCCCAAACCTGGGCGGGGCCATCCTCCACGACGTCAGCTACACCACCACGCCGCTGGTCTTCGCCGGCTGCGTCGGCGTGCTGCCATCCGGCTCGAACCCGACCGAACCCCGGCCGGGCGACTTCATCGTCACCCTTGGCGGGGCGGTCGGCCGGGACGGCGTCGGCGGCGCCACGTTCTCCTCCCAGTCGATGGGAACCGAGACCGCTGCGGTCGCCGGGTCGTCGGTCCAGATCGGGGACCCGGTCGTCGAGAAGGGCCTGATCGACCTGGTGGTCGCCGCCCGCGACGCCGGGCTCTACACCGCCATCACCGACTGTGGGGCCGGCGGGCTGTCGTCCGCTGTCGGGGAGATGGCCGAGGACCTCGGGGCGGACGTCGACCTGGCAAAGGTGCCGCGCAAGTACCCGGGCCTCGCCCCGTGGGAGGTCTGGCTGTCCGAAGCCCAGGAACGGATGGTCCTGGCCGTTCCGGATCCGGTCCCGCTGCTGGCCCTGGCCGAGCGCTGGCAGGTCGAGGCCACCGTGATCGGGTGGTTCACCGGCGAGGGTCGGATCGTGGTCCGCGACGGTGAGTCGACCGTCATCGACCTCGATGCCACCTTCCTTCACAAGGGCCGGCCCCGCCTGCACCTCCAGGCCACCCCGGTGGCGGCGGCCCGGACCCCACGGAGCCCAAAGGAACTGGTCGGCACCGTCGTCGAGCCGGTCGATGCGCTGCGGGGGCTGCTGGCCCATCCCTCGCTCCGGTCGAACGAGGCCGTGGTCCGGACCTACGACCACGAGGTGCTCGGCGGCACGATCATCCGACCGTATGACGGTGTCGCCCTCGACGGCCCGGCCGACGGGACCGTGTTCGTGCCGCCCGGAGCCGAGACCGCCGAGCCTCTCCGGGGGGCGGCGATCGGGATCGGCTCGGCCATCCTGCTCGGTCGTCACGACTGCGAGGCGATGGCGTGGGCCGCCATCGACGAGGCGATCCGCAACGCCGTGGTCGCCGGGGCCGACCCGGATCGGCTCTCGCTGCTCGACAACTTCGCCTGGGGCAACCCCCGCAATCCCGAGACCCTCGGGCGGCTGGTCGCAGCCTGCCGGGGTTGTCACGATGCGGCCTTGGCCTACCGGGCGCCGTTCGTGTCCGGGAAGGACTCGTTGTTCAACGAGTTCGTCGGCCCGGACGGGACCCCGGATCCGGTGACCCCGACCCTGATCATCACCGCGGTCGGCATCGTCGCAGATGTCGAGGCCATCCCTGCGGTCGGTCTGATGGCGCCGGGCAACGACATCTGGCTGCTCGGCCCCGCCGCCGGGATGCTCGGTGGGAGCCACCTCGACGAGATCACCGGTGGTGACCGGGGCGGCCACTTGCCGGGCCCGGACCCCGAGGCGGTCCTCCGCCATCGGGAGATGCACCGGGCGATCCGGGCCGGCCTGGTCATCAGCGCCCACGATGTGTCGGAGGGTGGGCTGGCGGCCGCCGCCGCAGAGTGGGCCTTTGCCGGCCGGCTGGGGCTGGCGCTGACCGTGGCCGAGCACCACACCGCCTACGAGTTGTTCGGCGAGGGGCTCGGCCGCTACCTGGTCGAGGTCGAGCCCGGTCGGTCGGACGAGCTGATGGAGATTGCGCCGTCCGCCACCCGGATCGGTTGGACCACGAACGACGGTCGGGTCCGGATCGGGACCGAGCTCGACATCTCCCTCGACGACATCGAGGTGGCGTTCAAGTCCGGTCCGGGCAACGTCGTCGGCCGGCCCGCTGCGGCCCCCGAGCCGCCGCCGGTGACCGACGATGGAGGGGACGCCTGATGGATCGACGACCGACCGTGCTGATCCCGATTGCGCCGGGGACCAACCGGAACGAGGAGCTGGCGCTCGCCTTCCGGGCTGCCGGTGCCGACACCAACCAGGTCCCGCTCGCCGCCCTTCGCCGGGGCGAGGTGAAGCTGGTCGACCACCAGATCCTCGGGCTCCCCGGCGGCTTCTCCTACGGCGATGCCCTCGGTGCCGGTCGTCTCCTCGGCCTGGACCTGACGTCGTGGTTCGCCGAGCAGCTGGTCGAGGCCCGGGCCAGGCAGATGCCGATCATCGGGATCTGCAACGGCTTCCAGGCGCTCGTCCGGGCCGGCCTGCTTCCCGGCGATGTCCCGGTCACCGGCCGCCGTGGCCAGGGCGTGACCGCCAACCTGGCGGAGAACGAGAATGGCCGGTTCGAGTGTCGGTGGGTGGAGTTGCTGCCCGGCGCCACCTGGTCGCCGTGGACCGCCGGACTCGATCGGCCGATCCGTTGCCCGATCGCCCACGGCGAGGGCCGGTTCGTCACATCCGATCTCTCGGCGGTCGAAGCCGCCGACCGGGTGGCGTTCCGGTACGGGATCGCCGGCGCCGCGGCCGGCGGGGCCTATCCGGACAACCCGAACGGCTCGGCCGGCGACATCGCCGGTGTGGTCGACGAGACCGGCCTGATTCTCGGGCTGATGCCCCATCCGGAGGACCACGTCTTCGAGCGGCAGGACCCGCACCGACGGCGGGCGCTCGGCGGGCGCTGCCTGCCGTTGTTCGAGGCCGGGGTGGCGGCGGTCGCCGCCGGCTGAGCCTGGCACTGTACTTTTTGTTCAAGTTGCCGAGGGTCCGCCCGCGCGCCCCATCACGGTGGCCATGATGGAACCGTGGGAGCAGCACAGACCCTGGCGACCCTGGAGCTCCCGCTCCCGGGTCGGCACTCGGGGAAGGTCCGGGAGGCGTGGCCGCTTTCCGAGGGGAGACGGCTCCTCGTCACCACCGACCGGCTCTCCGCCTTCGACCACATCATCGGCACGGTCGACCACAAGGGTCAGGTCCTGAACCAGTTGGCCGCGTGGTGGTTCGATCAGACCTCGGACATCGTGGCCAACCACGTCGTCGACGTGCCGGACCCCAACGCACTGATCGCCGTCGACGCCGCACCGCTCCCGGTCGAGGTCGTCGTCCGGGCTCGGCTGACCGGTTCGACCTCCACCGCGGTCCTTCCCCGCTACCTGGCCGGGGAGCGGGTGCTGTACGGCCACCGGCTCCCCGATGGTCTCGTGCCGCACGGTCCGCTGCCAGAGCCCCTGATCACACCGACAACCAAGGCCCAGGACGGCGGCCACGACGAGCCGATCACCAGCGAGCAGGTGGTGAGCCGGGGCCTCGTCGAACTCGGCCTGTGGGCCAGGGTGGAACGGGTGGCGCTCCAGCTGTTCGACCGGGGCGCGGCGTTGGCCGCCGGTGCCGGGTTCGTCCTGGCAGACACCAAGTACGAGTTCGGCCTCGGCCCGGACGGTGAGCTGCTCCTGATCGACGAGGTCCACACCCCGGACTCGTCCCGGTACTGGGCCCAGGCCAGCCTGGACGAGCGGCTGGCGGCCGGGCTGACGCCGGAGAGCTATGACAAGGAGCCGGTGCGGC
>JBCCFN010000264.1:0-7597 GCA_039029715.1 Actinomycetota bacterium
CGGGACCGGCGAGCGATCAGGGGTCCGCCCGAGCTTGCGGTGGGTCAACCCGGCGACGATGCGACGACCGATCCGGATGGCATCGTGCTCGTCGACCGCGAAGTAGTCGGCAACGCCCGAAACCGAGGCATGCATCGCCGCCCCGCCAAGCTCCTGCTCGTCCGCGTCCTCGCCGGTCGCCATCTTCACCAGCGGGGTCCCGCCGAGGAAGATCTTGGACTGCTGGTCGACCATCACCACGTAGTCGCTGGTGCCCGGGAGGTAGGCGCCGCCGGCGGTCGAGTTGCCGAACACGACCGAGATGGTCGGGATGGCGGCGGCGGACAGCGCCGTGATGTTGCGGAAGATCTCGCCGGCCTGGAGGTAGAGGAACAGCTGGTGGGGCAGGTCGGCCCCGCCGGACTCGACCAGGAACACCATCGGCAGCCGGTTCTCGCGGCAGATGTCGAGGGCCCGGAGCATCTTGCGGACCCCGATCGGGTTCATCGACCCACCCCGGACTGTCGGGTCGTTGGCCAGGATCACGCACTCGGTCCCGGCGATCTGGCCGATGCCGGTGACGACGGCGGCTCCGACCGCGAACTCGGTGTCGGCCGCCGCGGTCACCGACAGCTCGAGAAACGGGGCGTCGGCGTCGACGAGCAGCTCGATTCGCTCCCGGCACAGCAACCGGCCCCGGGCCCGGTGACGGTCGACGTACTTCTCACCACCGCCAGCCACCGCCTCGCCGACCAGCTTGTGGTAGCGGGCAAGCTCGGCCTCCATCGCCGCCCGATTGGTCCGGTAGGTCTCCGAGCGGGGATCGAGATGTGAGGCGAGGACGGTCATGACTATCGCAGAACCTAGCCCGGCGGCGGACCGCAAGCGAGTGTCAGCGCTCGGTCGGGCCGGGTGTCACCAGCGGGCGGCGGGGTCGACATCGACGACGGAACGCATGCGGCGGTGGACCACGGCGAAGTCGCAGTGGCGGACCGTGCGAGCATCCTGGCCCGGGGCGCAGGACCCCTCCAGCCGACCGAGGTCGACCGTCGGGAATCGCTCGGCAGCCAGGACCAGCCACCGGGGAACCAGGGACGTGATCGATGCCGGGAGCAGGCCCTCGGCCACGGCCGCCGGCTCCTCGACCACCGGATCGAACTGGCCGACGGCGAGCGGCCAGAGCTCGGCGAGAGCGAACTCGATCCGCCGCCGGGACTCCGCACCGTCGAGCAGCACGTCGAGCACCCGGTCGATGTGGGCGCGATGATCGACCTCCTCTGACAGGACCTGGGTGGCCAGCGCTGCGACCTCGGGAATCGGGCAAGCGGTCAGTTGCTCCCATCGGAGTTGCTCGGCGGTGTCGTGACACCAGTGCCGAACTGCAGCTCTGGCCCACTCCGCTGTCTCGTACTCGACCAGCCAGCAGGATCGGTAGGCCTCCGGGGACCGGTGGATGGCGAGGCGGTCGACCGGTTCATCAGACCGCCCGACCAGGAGCCCGTACAGCTCGGCGGCATGGGACAATTCGTCGAGTCCGACGCCGGCCAGGGCGAGATCCTCCTCGAGGAACGGCCCGGCACCGACCCACTCCGCGTGGCGCTGGCCCATCAGGTGTTCGTCGTCGGCCAGCGCCAGCAGGTGGGCCCGCAGCGACGGCGAGCCGACGGGGCCGTCGTCGACCCGCCCGGTCAATCCTCGGCCCCGACCGATGCCTGATCCCGGTCTCCGGCATCATCCGAGCGGCCGGCATGGTCCGAGCGGCCGGGGTCCGGGCGATCCGGGTCAAGCCGATCCGGCATCGGTGCGGTGGCGACCGGTGGGTCGTCCCATCCATCGAGCAGTCGACGAGCCCTGGTCGCCGGCAGGAACAACACCCCGTCGTCGGGGTCGATCACGTCGCTGCGACGAACCAGCCACAGCCGATCACCCTCCGACCGCCTGAGGTAACACTCGCGGGCAAGGACCGACGCCAGTTCGTCGGTCGCAGCCTCGATCGACCCGACGTGGCGGAACTCGGCAAGGCCGTCCCGCTTCAGGAACACCTCGTAGATCGTCATCGGCGACCGCCAGCGCCGGCACCGGCGGACACCGGGGCGACCTGGTCGACCCACGGATCGGCGGGGCGAGCCATCGCCCGACGGACCCAGGCGGTCCGCTGCCGCCGACCGGCAGCCTCGTCGATCAGCCGAGCGACCTCTGCGTCGGCCTCGGCGCCGACCGCAACGTCACGCTCCGGCGTCGACAGCCCGAGTTCATCGAGCAGCGGGACCGTCTGCGCCACCCACCGGTCCCGGACCGCAGCGTTCGGCTCGGCGATCAGTCGCCATCGCTGCAGCTCGTCGTCCTCGGCAGCGTCGTCGGGGCCGAACGATGCCAGCAGCGGCTGCCACCGACGATCGACGGCGGCCTGGATGGCGAGTCGCTGCCGGGGCGTCCCGAGCGCCGCCCGCTGGAGCCTGGTCAGCCCGACGGCCACGTGGGCCTCCTCCTCTGGAAGCATGGCCAACAGTGCTCGCCGATACGGGCCGTAGGAGCAGCGGGTGGCGATCGATCGCTGCACGGCCAGCGCCGCCGAGTCGGCCAGATGGTCGACGACGACCCGTTCGGCCCAGTCGCCAGACCGGCGGAGGATCCCTTCCGCCGGTCGACCCCGCCCGGCGACCAGGTCGTCGAGGAGACGACCGTCGGTCCCGCCCCCGAGGTCGGCCGCCACCCGGTAGAGGCTCCGGGCATGTCCCAACTCGTCCTGGGCCCGGGCCAGCGCAACCATCTTCAACCGCAATCCCGGAGCCTTGGCCACCCAGTCCCGGTCGGCGAGGGCAGCCAACAACTCACCGTTTGCGTGACGAACCACCAGCCGGAACGCCGCCCTGCGGTACGGGTCCGGCATCTCGTCATCGACTTCGACCAGGCCACCGGCGTCGAGGAAGGACGCGAAGTGGCCCGGCGACGTCCAGCGGCGGCGGGGCATGGCGCGAGCCTACCGCTGGACCGCCAAAACCCCCGGTCGGCCGGGCACCCTTGCCCGGCCCGCCGGACCGGTGCAACACTGCCAGGCCGATCGATCGGAGGAGGCGTAGTGGCAACCAGGCAGCCGAACATCCTGTTGGTGATGGCCGACCAGTTGGCCGCACCGTTCCTCTCGCCCTGGGGTGGGCCGGCGTTGACGCCGAACGTCGATCGCCTGGCCGACGAGGGCGTGGTGTTCGACACCACCTACAGCAACAGTCCGCTGTGCGCACCGGCCCGCTTCGCCTTCCTGGCCGGTCGCCGGAACAGCCGGATCGGGGCCTACGACAACGCCTCGGAGTTCGCTGCGACCATCCCGACCTTCGTCCATCACCTCCGGGCCGCCGGGTACCAGACCTGCCTGGTCGGCAAGATGCACTTCGTCGGCCCGGACCAGCTCCACGGCTACGAAGAACGGCTGACCACAGACATCTACCCGGCCGACTTCGGCTGGACCCCGGACTGGAACGACCCGGACGGTCGGTTCGACTGGTGGTTCCACAACCTCGACAGCGTGACAAACGCCGGGGTCGCAGACGCCACCAACCAGCTGGACTACGACGACGAGGTCGGCTTCCGGACCGTGGCCAAGCTCCGGGACCTGGCCCGGACCTCCGACCAACGTCCCTGGTTCCTCACCGCATCGTTCACCCACCCCCACGACCCCTACGTGGCCCGGGCCGAGCAGTGGAACCGCTACGACCACGACGCCATCCCGATGCCGGCGGTCGATGCCATCCCCGAGGACCAGCTCGACCCTCACAGCGCCCGCCTCCGCCATGTCATCGCCGCAGACACCACCGACGTCACACCGGACCAGGTCCGGGCCGCCCGCCACGCCTACCTGGCCAACTGCTCCTACGTCGACGACCAGCTCGGCCGGATCCTGGCCACGCTCGACCAGCACGGACTGGCGGACGACACCATCGTGATCTTCACCGCCGATCACGGCGACCTGCTCGGCGAGCGGGGGCTCTGGTACAAGATGTCGTTCTTCGACCACGCCAGCCGGGTCCCGCTGATCGTCCGAGCCCCGGACCGGTTCGCCCCCCGTCGGGTCGAGACCCTCACCGGGCTGTTGGACCTGGCCCCGACGTTGATCGACCTCGGCCGACCGGACGGGGTCCGACCCGAGGACGACCTTGACGGCCACAGCCTGCTGCCCCAACTCGACGGGGACGAGGATCCGGACCGGACCGTGGTCGGCGAGTATCTGGGCGAGGGTGCGGTCGCGCCGATCCTGATGATCCGCCGTGGCCCCCACAAGTACGTGTGGAGCGAACCGGACGGGGCCCAGCTGTTCGACCTGGCCGCCGATCCGATGGAGCTGACCAATCTCGCTGTCGGACCGACGACCGAGCTCGCGACGACCGCCGCGGCCTTCCGGGCCGAGATCGACCGGCGGTGGGACCCGGCCGCGCTCCGGGACCAGGTCCTGGCCAACCAGCACGAGCGGCGGGTCGTCGACCGGGCCCTCCGCCAGGGCCGCTACACCCCGTGGGACCACCAGCCCCGGACCGACGCCTCGCAGCAGTTCATGCGAAACCACCTCGATCTGAACGACGTCGAGGCGTCCCGGCGCCGCTAGTGCCCTGACAGGGTGCTAGAGCACGGTCCCCCAGGCGTCGAACGGCATCCGCTCACTCACCAGGTCGTTGACCGGAGCGTCCGGATCCCGGTGACCAATGGCGACCCCGCAGAACAGCATCTCCTCGTCCGGCGCTCCGACGAAGTCGGCCACCGCCTCAGACCACACGGCCCATGCCTCCTGGGGGCAGGTGTCGAGTCCGGCCTCGGCCGCAAGCAGCATGAAGGTCTGGAGGAACATCCCGAGGTCAGACCACTGGGGCGGCCCCATCCGCTTGTCGACGAAACAGAAGATGGCGTTCGGGGCACCGAAGAAGTTGTAGTTCTCGGCCATCCGTGCCAATCGGGCCGCCCGGTCGTCCCTGGCGATGTCCAGCAGCGCATACATCTGCTCGCCGACGGTGAACCGGTTGGTCCGGTACGGCTCCCACAGCTTCGGCGGGTAGATGTCGTAGCCCGGGGCCTCGAACTCCCGGGAGCGGATGTGGTCGAGGAACGCCGGCATGGTCTCGGCCCGGATCACGTAGACCCGCCACGGCTGGACGTTGCCACCGGACGGGGCCCGGGCCGCCCGGGTCAGCAGGTCGATGACCAGGTCGTCATCGACCGGGGTGTCGAGGAAGGCCCGGATCGACCGGCGGGCGGTCACGGCGTCGCTCACGTTCATGGCGCCACTGTGCCCGGGCCGCCGGGGTGGCGGCAAGCGGACGTCACGCGAGGAGTTCGAGCAGCCGGCGACGACGTGTCCAGTGCACGGCGATCGGCCCGTCGAATGGGGCGTCGAGCTCCAGGTCCATCCGCTTGAACAACCAGCCCCCGGTCTCGGTCGAACCGACTGGGGCGGCGGCGACGGCGACGACCCTCCGGGCCCTCGGGAGGAAACCGCCGGCCTCGGCCAGCAGGACGGACGGGCCGGTCCTGGCGATGACGACGTGCGGCCCGAAGATCGCCTGGGCATTGATCGCCAGGATCATGCCGGGAATGACCAGGGCGATCGGGAGACCGAGCAATGGTCCGGCAACGGCCAGGATCGACGCCACACCTATGGAGGCGAGCGGAAGCCAACGGGGCGCCCGGTCGGCCAGCACCGCGCCGCTACAGCGCACGTCGCCAGACAGCTCATCGATCGAGCGGCGGAGCCGACGCTCCTGGCTCTCCAACACCCGGTCCAGCCGCAACATGCCACGAGGGTAGACCGCCGACCATGTCGGCGCCGGGGCGGCGCAGTAGGGTGCGTCCATGGTCGACGTTGCGCAGACACTGCACTGGGCGGACACCGATGTCGAGGTCCACAAGGTCGTTGTCGGCCCGATCGACAACAACGTGTTCGTCATCCGGTGTCGCCACACCGGCGAGGCGGTGCTGCTCGATGCGGCCAACGAGCACGAGTTGCTGCTCGACCTCTGCCGGACGCTCGGGGTCAGGACCGTGTTGGAGACCCATGGCCACTGGGACCACATCCAGGCCATTCCGGAGGTTCGCAACGCCGGCTACGAGGTCGGGGTGACCGCCGCTGACGCCGCCATGCTGCCGAGCTATGACTACCTGCTGGAGGACGACACCCGGATCCAGGTCGGCCGGGCCGCCCTCCACACGATCATCACCCCCGGCCACACCCCGGGCTCGATCTGCTTCAAGCTCCTCGACAAGCCCCTGCTGTTCTCCGGCGACACCCTGTTCCCCGGTGGGCCGGGGGCGACGAGGTCGGAGGGAAGCGATTTCGCAACCATCATCGAGTCGATCGACACCCGGCTGTTCCCCCTGGCCCCGGACACGATCGTGCTACCCGGCCACGGCGACAACACCACGATCGGCGCCGAGCGACCCCACCTCCAGGAGTGGATCGACCGGGGCTGGTGACCGGCTGGGCGACGCTGGATCGGCCCGCCTCGATTTCCACTACGGTCATGTTGTAATTCCCCCCGGGCCCTAGACTGGAGGCATGTCCGACGTCCCGCTGTTCCAGATCGACGACCTCCACGTTTCCACCCCCGCCACCGACGCCGAACCAGGCATCGAGATCATCAAGGGCCTGTCCCTGACGGTCAATGCCGGCGAGGTCCATGCGCTCATGGGCCCCAACGGGTCCGGCAAATCCACCCTGGCCACCGTCCTGCTCGGCTCGCCCGAGTACGAGGTGACCTCCGGGACCATCAAGTTCCAGGGCGACGACGTCACCGAATGGGACACAGACGTCCGGGCGAAGGCCGGGCTGTTCCTGGCGTTCCAGTACCCCCAGGAGATCGCCGGCGTCTCGATCCTCAACTTCCTCCGCCAGGCGTTGAGCGCCAGGAAGGGGATCGAGATGAGCGTGCTCGAGCTCCGGCTCTCGCTGATGGAGTGGATGGAGAAGCTGGACATCGACCAGTCCTTCATGGACCGCTACGTCAACGAGGGCTTCTCCGGCGGCGAGAAGAAGCGAAACGAGATCCTGCAAATGGCGGTCCTGGAACCGGAGATGGCGATCCTGGACGAGACCGATTCCGGGCTGGACATCGACGCGCTCAAGACCGTGGCCACGGGCGTCCAGGCGGTCCGGGCCGAGCGCCCGAACCTCGGCACCTTGGCCATCACCCACTACCAGCGGCTCCTGGAGCACCTCCAGCCGGACCATGTGCACGTGCTGGTCGACGGCCGGATCGTGGCCTCCGGCGGCCCGGAGTTGGCGGTCAAGCTCGAGACCGACGGTTACGAGAGCTTCAAATGACCGCGGCGACGGCCGGCGACGGCTTCGACGTCGCCCAGATCCGAAAGGACTTCCCCATCCTGGATCAGCTCCAGGATGGCAAGCGGCTCGTCTTCCTCGACTCCGCTGCCTCGTCCCAGCGGCCACAGCAGGTCATCGACGCCATGTCCGAGCTGTACCAACACAGCTACGCCAACGTCCATCGGGGCGTCTACCAGGTGGCGGAGCGGGCAACCAACCGGTTCGAGGGGGCCCGATCGACGGTTGCCCGGTTCATCGGAGCCGAGGACAGCCGGGAGATCATCTTCACCAAGAACGCCACCGAGGCCATCAACC
>JBCCFN010000265.1:0-7532 GCA_039029715.1 Actinomycetota bacterium
CCGGCGCTCGCCGCCGGCAACGCCTGCGTCATCAAACCGCCGAAGGAGACCCCACTGACCGCCCTCCGGGTCGGCGAGCTGCTCGAGGAGGCGGGTCTACCGCCGGGGCTGGTCAACATCGTCCCTACCACGACGTCCGGGGCCTGGTTCGACGCGGCGGTCGACCATCGGGCGGTCCGCATGGTGTCATTCACCGGGTCGACCGAGGTCGGCAGGGTCCTGCTTCGCCGGTCGGCCGACCGGGTACTCAAGACGGTGATGGAGCTGGGGGGCAACGCCCCGTTCATCGTGTTCGATGATGCGGACCTCGATGCTGCGGTCGAAGGGGCCATGGTGGCCAAGATGCGTCACTCGGCAGAGACCTGTACCGCAGCCAACCGGTTCTTCGCCGAGGCCGGCGTCGCAGACGAGTTCACGGCCAGGCTCGCCGAGGCGATGGGTGCGGTCAAGGTCGGCAACGGCTTCGAGGAGGGGGTCACCTGCGGCCCCATGATCAACCAGGCCGCAGTGTCCAGCATCGATGGCCTGGTGACCGAGGCGGTCGCAGCCGGGGCATCGACGGCGGTCGGCGGCGGACCGGTCGACGGACCGGGGTTCTTCTATCGACCGACCGTGCTCGGCGGAGTGGCGGCCGACTCACCGATCACCAGGCACGAGATCTTCGGTCCGGTCGCACCGGTCATTCCCTTCACCGACACCGATGCCATGGTCGCCGCTGCGAACGACACCGAGATGGGGCTTGCCGCCTATGTCTACACCCGTGACATCGGCCGGGGGTTGTCGGTCAGCGAGCGGCTGGAATCCGGCATGGTCGGGCTGAACCGGGGCGCGATGAGCGATCCGGCGGCACCGTTCGGGGGCATGAAGCAGTCCGGGCTCGGCCGCGAGGGGGCAAGCGAGGGAATCTACGAGTTCACCGAGACCCAGTACATCGCCACCGACTGGTGAGCGGCGGCGCAGCGGTCAGTCGTCCGACCGGAGGTTGAGCTTGCGGTAGCGGCGGCGAGCCCGCCACCCCATCAGCCCGAGGGCGTTGGCCACGTCGCGCTCGGCTCGAGCGCTGCGAGCCATCGCCTCGACCCGGGCGTCCTTCTCGGCGTCGGCCAACGCCATCTCCCGGAGCACCCGATCCCGGAGTTCGGCGACCTTGGCGTCTGCCACCGCTCGGGCCAGCTTCTCCTCCCGGAACCGGTCGGCGGTCACCATCCGTTCCCGCCGCTCGACCTCGAGTTCTGCGGTGGTCCGATTGTGGCTGATGTTGAGGGCCGCCAGGGCGTTCTTGCTCTCCTGGGCCTGGACCTCGGCGCTCACCCGCCCCTCCTGGGCCGCAAGGAGGCGCTCGAGGAGTGCGAGGTCGAGCGCCTCGGCCATCGTCGGGGCGTCACCGGCCGGTTCGACGGCGGTCGGATCCGCCGCGGTCGGTTCCACCGCCGCCTGCTCCGCGATACCGACCTCGATGGCGCCGTCTCGACCGTTGGACGCCGCTGGCGACTGCGTCGGCCGCAGCACCAGGTCGCCGGCACCGTCTGCGGGGTGATCCACTGCCTCGTGGTCGACCTCGTCCGCTGTCTCGCCCACCGCATCGGTCGAGACGGCGGCCGGCAGGGCAGCGGCATCATCGGCCTCGATCATGACCGGCGAGGGCGCATCATCGCGCAGGTCGATGGTCCAACCGTTCCGGCTGGCGATGGCCGGTAGCTCGGCCTCGGGAATCATCCAGACCACACCGGCCGGCGTGTTGACCTTCTTCGCCTCGGGCAGTCCCCCCACCCGGATCAGTCGACTCAGGGTCGTGTCTTCAACACCAAGCTGGCTGCCTGCCTGATGCAGTGTCAGCGATGCCTCCATGGCCTTCTCCTCGGACGTGCGGCGGGGCTCAGCGACGTCGACCGACCCGCTGAACGCCCGATCACGGTACGCAGCCGGCGCCGGCCGTCGGTGGATGGGGCTGAGCTGCGTGTTGACGCAGGTCCGGTTCGGCCGCTGCTGGAGCGGTCGGCGGGTCCAAACTTTTTTGGCCTCCGGGTACCCGATATGGCCTGGGGAACGGACCGCCGACTACCTCGCCGCCGGGTCCGAGAGTTCGAGCTGGGGCACCGCCCGGACCAGCTTGCCGCCCCACTCGGCGATGTAGGCGAGCTGCTCGGTGATCTCGGTCATGAGGTTCCACGGCAGGACCAACACGTAGTCCGGCTTCCGGTCCCGGAGCACCGACTCGTCGACGATGGGGACGTGGCTCCCCGGCAAGTACTGCCCCTGCTTGTGGGGGTTGGCATCGACGACGAAGTCGATGCGGTCGGCCCCGACCCGGGAGTAGTTGAGCAGGGTGTTGCCCTTGGCCGCTGCGCCGTAGGCGGCAACGGTCTTGCCCGCCCCCTCGGCCTCGTCCAGGAACGCGAGCAGACCGTCGCGGATCGCATCGACCCGGGCCTGGAAGCCCTGGTAGTAGGCGAGCGTCGACACCCCGGCCTCGTCCTCCTCGGCCAACAGGTCTCGGACGGCGTCGGTGACGGCCCGGGTCCCGGTGTCGAGGCGCTGGGCGAAGACCCGGAGACTGCCGCCGTGGGTCGACAGCCGCTCGACGTCGAACACCGACAGGCCATTGGCCTCGAAGATCACCGCCACGGTGGTGAGCGACAGGTAGGAGTAGTGCTCGTGGTAGATCGTGTCGAACAGGCCTTCTGCCACCAGGACGCCGAGATGGGGGAACTCGAAGGTCGAGACGCCGTCGGGATTGAGCAGCTCGGCGAAGCCCCCGACGAAGTCATTGATGTCCGGCACGTGGGCCAGCACGTTGTTGGCTGCGGTCAGGTCGGCCCGACGTCCTTCGGTTGCCAGCCGCCGGCCGACCTCGACCCCGAAGAACTCCTCGATGATCTCGATGCCCTTCTCCCTGGCCGTTCGGGCGGTGCTGGCGGTTGGCTCGACCCCGTAGCAGGGGATTCCGGCCTCGACCACGTACTGCAGGAGATAGCCGTCGTTGGCTGCGACCTCGACCACGCAGTGGTCTGCGGTCAGGCCGAACCGCTCGATCATGTCCTGTACGTACCGCTCGGCGTGCTTCAGCCACGACGGTGAGAACGAACTGAAGTAGGCGTAGTCGGCATCGAACAGCTCGTCCGCTGCGGCGTAGTCCTCGGTCTGGACCAGCCAGCATTTCTCGCAGACGAGTACCCGGAGCGGGTACGAGGCCTCAGGTGCATCGGGAGCGGACAGGTAGGCGTTGGAGGGCGGCGAGCTGTCGAGGTCGACGAAGACGGCGTCGAGCCCCCAGTTGCAGTGTCGGCAATCCATGACGTTCCCCGGGTTGTTCGATTGGACCGGATTGAGGATACCGGGCGGCATGGCGGGGCTGGCCATCGTCGACTCCGGGGCGGGCGGCCGCTACCATGACCGGCGACGCGGTACCCGGTATGGGCATCGAGGCGGCGTCGACATCGACTCTCCCCATCAGGATGGAACCGCCGTGACAACCGCCGCCTCTCCCCGTCGTTGCGACCTTCGCCGACCTTCGCCGCTGGCGAGCCGAATCGTTGCCGCCCTCGCAGCCGTCGTGCTGGCCTCGACCGCGCTCGCCGTCCCGGCCGGTGCCGAGGACATCTCGATCCCGTTCGATGAGCTGGTGTTCGGACAGCCGGGCTCGGTGGTGACGATCGCAACGGTCGACGTCGACCAGGAGATGGTCGGCCGGACCTGCCATCTGTCCGTCCTGGCCGAGAACCAGGCCTCGGTCCACCCGGGCAACGACCTCATCGTCTCGACCGGGAACTCCCAGGCCGTGATCTTCGGCGTTGAGGACACTGCGAACGGTGGGACCACCGAGACCTACGAGATGGTCGTCGGCTCGACGATCCTGGTCCAGCTCCGGATCGGCCAGGACGGCATGTCGAGCCTCGGCTTCGACCTGTCGTTCGACTGCACCGACCCGATCGGTAGCGCACCGCCGGCCTCGCTGATCAACCAGCAGCTCACCACGACGACGACCGCCCCGACGACCACGGCGGCGCCGACCACCACCGTCGCACCGGCAACCACGACCGTACCGCCGACGACGGCCCCGCCCGAGACCACGACGACGGCCGCCCCCACCACCACCGCACCGGGAGAGGTCGCCGGTTCCTCGGCAAACCAGCTCCCTGAGACGCCGGCCGCAGAGGCGGTCGCCGGGGCGCCGAGCTACACCGGCTAGCGGGTGAGGCTCGCCTCCGTTGCGGTGGCGTCGGCGCTGCTCCTCACCGGGTGCGGTGCGGCGGACACCACCGCCGCCGCAGATGGTGCAGGTCCGCCGCCGACCCTGGCTCCCCGCGCGCTCGCCTCGTCGGCAGACGACGCACCGTCGGGGGCGGCGGCCGTGGTTCCCCCTCCACCACCCGCCGCCCCCGATGGTGGAAGCGGCGTCGTCGTCGGCCATGTGATCGGCGAGACGATCACCGCCCACACCGAACCGGATGCCGCAAGCCCGGTGGTTGCCGAGCTGGCCAACCCCACCGAGGTCGGCGGGCCGCTGGTGTTCCAGCTGGTCGAGAACGAGGTGCCGAGCGGGCCCTGGACCGAGGTCCTGCTGCCGGTCAGGCCGAACGGAACGACCGGCTTCGTGCCGACCGACCAGCTCAGCCTGTCGAGGAACCCGTACCGGATCGAGATCGACCGCGCCGATCATCGGCTCCGGGTCTATCGGGACGCCACGCTGTGGCTCGACACCGAGGTGGCGATCGGGACCGGTGACACCCCCACCCCGGTCGGCCGGTTCTACATCATCGAGCTACTGCAACCACCGACCGCCGGCGGGGTCTATGGGCCGTTCGCCTTCGGACTGTCCGGATTCAGCGAGACCCTGACCCGCTTCGCCGGTGGTGACGGCGTCATCGGGATCCACGGGACCAACGATCCCGAATCGATCGGGTCCGACGTCAGCCATGGCTGTGTCCGGCTCCACAACGAGGTCATCATCGCCATGGCCGGCGTGATTCCGCTCGGAACGCCGGTCATCATCGCCTGAGCCGCCCGGCCCACCGGCCTCAAGGGCCGGATGGACCGGTCCGATACCGGTTCGGATGTGGTTGCTCGAATCGCGGCGACGTTGCTGACCACCCCGGGACGGCGGGGGACGGCGGCGCGTCCGCTCGATCGGTGGCTGACGCCTGTCGCCCTGGTGCTGGTCCTCTCCCTGGCCGGCCTGAGCCTCCTGACCTACCGAAACAGCCGCAGCGTCTCTGCGGCAGCAACGCTCGATGGGGACGATGCTCGGCGGCAGCAGGTCCAGGCGCTTCGGGCCCAGCTGCTGTGGCTCCATCAGGACGCCCTGGGTGATGCGATGGTCGCCGCCGTCGACGGCGAGGCGCCGGACCTCGACTCGCTCCGCCGGCTCGAGACCGAGGTAGCCGAACGGATCGAGGAGCTGGTGGCGATCGCCAGTCTCCAGACGCCGGCCGGCCAGTCGGCTGACATCCTCGTCTCCTCCATGGCAACGGAGGGGATCGGGATCGGTATCTACACCTGGACCGAGCTGTTCCTGGCCGAGCAGGCGTTGCTGTACCCCGACCTGACGGTCGACCGGTCCGGTGGGCGAACCAACGCCGATCAGGCCATCGCCCTGAGCGCGCTCGCCTCCTATGTCCTGTTCGACGCCGCAGCGATCGAATTGGCCGCGGACCTCGACGCTGAACTGTCCCCTGACCAGGCGGCGCTGGTGTCGCAACTGGCGGCTGCGGCGACCGATTCGTCGACCCCCTGGCTCGGGCTCGACCGGGCCGACCCACTCGACGACTTCCGGGGGGTGGTCGCCGGTTCCCCCGACGCCGATCTGTTGCTCGCAGTCCGGGACTCGGCTCGAGGGCGAACCCCTCACCAGCAGGTGTGGGACTACGACGATTGGTTGTTCAACGGGGAACGGGAGGCCGGGCGGGCTGCGCCGCTGACGATCGAGGAACTGCGGGTCGAGGTCGATGGGGCAAACCGGACAACCCGGGCTGCGTTCCTTGACGTGGTCGAAGCCAACGTGGCCGCGGCCCGGCCCGAGCGGGGGCTGGCGTTCGCCTCCCAGGGCTGGCTGGCAACCGCCATCGGGGCTGCGGCGGTTGCCGTGGCGGTCATTGCTTCGCTGCTGGCCCACCGCCGGACCGAGCGGTTGCTGCTTGAGGACGATGCGCTGTCCGACCCGCTGACCGGGGTCCGCAATCGGCGATACCTCGACCAGGTGGTTGCCGGGCGGTGCAGACGTCGTCGCAATCACCACCTCCTCGCAATGGTCGACCTCGACCGGTTCAAGCAGCTGAACGACACGTGGGGTCACGACGCTGGCGATGCGCTGCTCGGGCTGGTTGCCGATCGCCTGGTCCAGGTCGCAGCGGTCTACGAGGCGCAAGCCAGGGAGACGTGTGCCGCCGTCGTCCGGCTCGGCGGCGACGAGTTCGCCGTCGTCGTCAACAGCCCCGACCGCTGCGAGCCGGGCGATCTGGCCAACCGGATCCGCGGCCTTGCCGGCCCCGTCGACCTCGGGTTGGGATCCCCGGTGGCGCTGGAGCTCAGCGTCGGGGTTGCCGACGCGACCCAACCGGTCGAGCTGGCAGACCTGTTGAAGGCAGCGGACGTGGCGGTCTACCGGGACAAGCGACGGCGCCACGGCCGAACCGTCGACCGGGACGACCAGCCGACGATCCGTCTCGGCTGAGGCCGGCGTTGCCGCTCAGCCCTGCTGTCGCCGTTTCTGGATGTTCGCCCACTCGTCCCGCAGGCCGACCGTGCGATGGAACACGCCCGGGTCGTCCTGGTCGACGGCGAAGTAGCCGAGCCGCTCGAACTGCACGACCTGACCAGGCGTGACGTCGGCCAGCGCCGGCTCGACCATGGCCTCGGTCAACGTTTCCCGGGACGCCGGGTTCACGGTCGCCAGAGGATCGGTCCCGTCGAGGCCAGGGTGGGGGTCGGTGAACAGGCGGTCGTAGAGGTTGACGGTCCGGGGAACGGCGTGGGCAGCGGACACCCAGTGGATGGTGGCCTTCACCTTGCGGCCGTCCGGGGTCGAGCCGCCCTCACTCTCCGGGTCGTAGGTGCAGCGGACCTCGGTGATGTTGCCGTCATCGTCTGTCAGGATCTCCTGGGCGGTGATGTAATAGCCGGCCCGGAGCCGGACCTCCCGTCCCGGTGACAACCGGTAGTACTTCGGCGGCGGTTCGATCTTCACGTCGTCCTGCTCGATCCACAGCTCGCCGCTGAACGGGACCTTCCGGGTCCCGGCGCTCGGGTCCTCTGGATTGTTGATCGCCTCGACCATCACCTCCTGGCCGGCCGGCCAGTTGGTGATGACGACCTTGACCGGGCGGAGCACCGCCATCCGTCTCAGCGCTGTCCGGTTCAGCTCGGTCCTGACGAACGACTCCAGCAGTTCGACCTCGACCACGCTGTTGGTCTTGGCCACCCCGATCCGGTCGACGAAGTCACGGATGGCCGACGGCGGGTAGCCCCGGCGACGAAGGCCCTTGAGGGTCGGCATGCGGGGGTCGTCCCACCCGTCGACATGACCGCCATCGACC
>JBCCFN010000266.1:0-7529 GCA_039029715.1 Actinomycetota bacterium
CGCCTCGTAGACCAGCCGAGGGGATCGGTCCTGGCGAGGGTGGTCGCCTGGCATGATCGGCCCGGCATCCGCTGGCAGGTACCGGTGGAGCCGATCGAACAGTCGGATCGTGCCGAGCGGGCCGCCGAAATAGGCGGCCCGGGTCGGGTTCGGGGGCGCGAGGTCGTCGGCCGTCGTCAACCGGCCGTCGCCGTCCAGGTCGAGCGTTCGGAGACGGGCCGGGGCGTCTGCGATGTCCGCCGCAGTGACGACCAGGTCCCCATCCGCGTCGAGCACCCGGACGATGGCACTGGTCCGGACCCAGCCGGGCAACCAGGTCGGCCCGCCGAGCTCGGCTTCGGTCAGTGTGCCGTCGCCGGTCCGATCCAGAGCCAGGAGCCGTTGCGGGGCATCGTCGATGTCCTCGGCGGTCAGCACCCCGTCGCCGTCGAGATCCAGGGCCCGGAAGACCGTGCCGGCTGCGGTCTGGAGCTCGGTCAGCTTGGCGATCGCATCATCGGGGGTAGCCGGTACGTCTGGCATCGTCCTGTCCCTGCTCGTTGGTCGTTGACCGGTCATTGCCCGGCCGGCACGGGGATCATGGCGGTGTGGAGGTCCTCGGCGATCGTCAGGTCGCCGTCGTAGCCCCCGGCCCGTACCTCGTCGCGGAACCGGGCCGCCTCCTCCGGCGAGCCGGGGCTGGGGACGAGGTGGGTGATGACCAGGGCCGGCACCTCGAGCCGGGCGGCCATTGCCCCGACCTCTGCGGCGTCGGCATGATGGTGCCCGAGGTTGGCCAGCCGAGCCGCAGACAGGCCCCGCCGGACCAGCAGCTCGCCGACGAACGCCTCGTGGACCAGGATGTCGGCCCCTCGGGCCAGCTGCTCGACGGCGGCGCAGACCCTGGTGTCGCCTGACACGACGATCACCCCGTCCGGGGTGGTGAATCGGTACCCGACCGCTGGGGCCAGGTCACCATGGTCGACGGTCGCAGCCTCGATCACCACCTCGCCGTAGGTCGCCACCGGTGCGACTCCCGAGTCCGGGGCCGGCGGTTCGAACGGGTGGACGGTCGGGTGAGGGTCATCCGGATAGTTGGACACACCCCGCCGGCTCTGGATGTCCGGCGCCAACTGGTCGAACATCGCCTCCAGGTAGTCGACCGCCGGGCCGAGCGGGCAGTGGATCGGGAGTCCGGCGTATGGCACCGGACCATTGCTGGTCCAGCGGGTGAGGGCGAGGTCCGGGACCCCGAGCAGGTGGTCGCTGTGATGGTGGGTGATCAGCAGGGCGTCGAGGTCGTTGAGCCCGACACCGGCTTCGGTGAGCCGGAGGGCGGTGGCCCGGCCGGCATCGACCTGGATGGTGGTGGCATCGTGGCGGATCATGGCGCCCGGCCCGGCCCGGCCGGCGGCCAGCATCGGGGTCCCGCTGCCGGTGATCGTCACGCTGGTTGGCATGGAGTCCCAATCTAGTCGTTGACTAGGCTGGGGTTGAAAGGGACCGCTCGGCCCCGGGGGAGGCACGCATGAAACTGTTCTCGCACAGGAAGCGACCGGTCCATCTCGGCCCCTACCCGCTCGAGCGCCTGCCTCGGGTGGCAGACCCGGCGGCACCGGTCGACCATGCGGGGACTCGGCCGAGGGAGGCCCGGACCGAAGGTCCGCTCGGTGCCGGCCATGCCTACGGCCTGTATCTCAGCCTGTTCGACCAGCAGCGGACCGGGGAGATCCTGGAGCGGGCCCCGATTCCGGACGACCCGGTCGAGCGGGCGAACAACCTCAAGAGCGGGCTGTACTTCCTGGATGCCGACATGGTCGGTTGTGGCGTCGTGCCGGTCGACGCCTGGCGGATCGATGAGCCACCGGCCCACCGGTTCGCCGTTGTCACGCTGATCGCTCACACCCGGCGCGTCGGTTCCGGCCAGCCGGGCGACGACTGGATCGACGGGACCAGGCAGGTCAACGCCGATCTCCGGGCCGCCGAGCTCGCGGTGCTGACCGCCGGTTACATCCGGCGACTCGGCTTCGACGCCACGGCTCACACACCGACCGCCTCAGACGTCGACCTCGACCTGGTCGGCCTGCAGTGCGGGTTGATCGAGTCCCGCCGCGGGGCGCTGCGGGCCCCCTACCTGCGGGGTGGCTTCTCGCTGTCGGTGGTCACGACCGACCTGGCGCTCGCTCCCGATGCCCCGCTGGCCAGGCGTGGCCTCCTCGACTCGCTCCGCTCGACCCGCTCGCCCGGTTGGTTCGTCGGCCGGGGCGGGACCCGGGCCGGGTTCGGGCGGCTCAACGGGGACCACCGGGCCCTCCACCTCGGTCGCTACCCGATGGAGCGCATCAAGCGAGTCGACGAGGCGACCACCTTGATCATCCCGGAGGAGGTGAAGCGGGTGCCGGTCCGGGCCGGCGGGTTCCCCCGGGCCGCCCACGGCGATCTCGGCCCCAAGTTCCAGCGGGACGTCAAGGTCTTTGCCTACAAGACCCCGCAGGCTCAGACCTACATCCATCAGATCGGGGACATGGTGGCCCTCCAGGACGGGCCGGTGGCGGAGACCGTGGCCGCCGGTACCACCGACCCCGACCGCAACGCCGACGCCTTGAAGGCGTTCGCCTACCACCTCGGCGGCGACATGGTCGGCGTCTGTGAGGTGCCGACCTATGCCTGGTACTCCCACAATGGGCAGGGGGAGGAGATCACGCCCCGACACCGGTATGCGGTCGTCATCCTGCTCGACCAGGGCTACGAGACGATGGAGGGAGCCAGCGGCGACGACTGGGTCTCCGGAGCCCAGTCGATGCGGGCCTACATGCGAGGCGCCCAGATCGCCGGGATCATGGGCGAGCACCTCCGCTCGCTCGGCCACAGCGCCCGGAGCCACACCAACCGCGACAGCGAGGTGCTCCACATCCCGCTGGTGCTCGAGGCCGGGCTCGGTGAGATGAGCCGCATCGGCGAGCTGGTGCTCAACCCGTTCGTCGGGCCCCGGTTCAAGTCGGTTGTGCTGACCACCGACATGCCCCTGACCCCCGATCGCAAGATCGACTTCGGGCTGCAGGACTTCTGCCAGAAGTGCACCAAGTGCGCCAGGGAGTGCCCGTGCGGAGCGATTCCGTTCGGCGACAAGATCATGTTCAACGGCTACGAGACCTGGAAGCCGGATGTCGAGAAGTGCACCAAGTACCGCCTCGGCAACGTCAGGGGATCGGCCTGCGGGCGGTGCATGAAGACCTGCCCGTACAACATCGAGGGGGTGCTGTCGGAGCGGGTGTTCCTGTGGTCGGCCATCAAGTTGCCGTTCACCCGCGAGTTCATCGCCAAGCTGGACGATCGGGTCGGGAACGGATCGATCAACCCGATCAAGAAGTGGTGGTGGGATCTGGAGTTCAAGGACGGCCAGACGATCGTGCCCCAGAAGGGCGCCAACGCCCGGGAGCTGGACATGGAGGGTGGGCGAATCGCGAGCAAGCAGAAGGTCGCCCTCTACGAGCCGGACATGCTGCCGCCGGGGGACAACCAGTTCGTGCCGGTCAAGCTGGACCGCAAGGAGGCGATCCGACGGGGCGAGGAAGCCGAGTCGCCTGGCGAGGCCCGGGTCCGCATCGGCCGTCCCGTTCGCTGATGCGGAACTACAACTAGAGGAGCTGGCGGGCCACCAGCGCCAGGGCGCCGAGCAGGGCCATCGTCAACACCGCCGGCCGGAACCAGCTGCGATCGAGGTACGGCCTGGCGTAGCGGGCACCGAACATGCCGAGCCCGACCCCGGGGACCAGCCGGGCGGTCAGCAGCAGCTCGTCCATGCCGAACTCGCCGGCCAGGGCCAGGCCGGTGATCCCGGTGAGGGCGACGAAGAGGATGAACGACGACGAGGTTCCCCGCATCTCGGCCGGCGCCATGTCGCTGAAGTTGAGGACGAGCGGCGGTCCTGGCAACCCGGCGGTCACGCTGGCGAAGGCCGACGCACCGCCGGCCACCACGTCGGTTCGGGCGGTGCGGCGAACGCGCCAGCCGGCGAGGAGGGCGATGGCGGCCACCGCGGTCAGCGCACCGACCACGACCCGGAGCGTCCGGTCGTCGACCAGTGTGAGGGTCACGATGCCACCGACCAGTCCGACCGGGAGGCCGATCAGGCTCCGCCGGAACGCCTTCCGGTCGGTGTGGACTCGTTCCATCAGCGCGTGCCGGAGGCCGATCAGCTGACCGGCGAGCAGAATCGGGCCCGGTGCGAAGTCCGAGTCGATAGCGACCAGGGCCGGTCCCGCCACCAGACCGAAGCCGATACCGAGACACCCCTGGACCACGGCGCCCGCCGCCGACACGACGAGCATGAGGACCGCCTCTGCGGTGGTCAGCTGGCGTCCTCCAGGATCAGCTGACCAACCGCGGTGTTCGAGGCCGGCACGTGGTAGAGGCGATGGACCTCGGTCGGGGCGGGACCGCCGGCCAGGTCGCCCATGGCGCCCCGGGCGATCAGCCACATCACCAGCTCGATCCCCTCCGAGCCGGCCTCCCGGACGTAGTCGACATGGGGCATCTGGGCCAGGTCCATCGGGTCGTTGATCATCCGCTCGAAGAACTCGTGGTCCCACGGCTGGTTGATCAGCCCGGCTCGCTGCCCCTGGAGCTGATGGCTCATCCCGCCGGTACCCCAGACCTGGACGTTGAGGTCGTCGTCGAAGGACTCGACCGCCCGACGGATCGCCCGGCCGAGGGACAGGCACCGGTTGCCGGTCGGCACGGGGTACTGGACCACGTTGACCGCCAGCGGGATGACCTTGACCGGCCACTCGTCCGGCTGGTCGAACATGATCGACAGCGGGACCGTGCAGCCGTGATCGACCGGCATCTCGTTGACCAGGGTCAGGTCGAACTCGTCGAGGATGACCGACTGGGCGATGTGGGCCGCCAGCTCCGGATGGCCGATCACCGTCGGGACCGGCCGCGGCCCCCACCCCTCGTCCGCCGGCTGGTAGCTGGGGCCGGTGCCGAAGGCGAAGGTGGGGATCAGCTCGAAGCTGAAGGCGTTGCCGTGATCGTTGTAGACGAGGATCACGACATCCGGGGTGTTGTCATCGATCCATTGCCTGGCCGGCTGGAAACCATCAAACAGTGGCTCCCAGTACGGCTCCTCGGTCTTGTCGCGGTCGACCGCAGCGCCGATCGCCGGTACGTGTGACATGTAGAGGCTTGCGGTGATCCTGGCCATCAGTCGTCACCTCCGGGGTCCTGGGTCTGGTTGTCTTCCCGGTCCGCCCACTCGTGGAGATAGCGGTTGCCGTCTGGGGAGCGACCACCGGCCACCATCATGGCCTGGTGGTCTGCGGCGTTGTTCTCGGTCATCGAGCTGACGATCTCCACGTAGCTGAGGCCGTCGGTGGCACCGACCTTGGCGCAGTAGTAGATGTTGCCACCGAGAGCCAGGATGCGGTTGAAGTCACGGTCGATGACCGCCTGTTTCTGTTCCTCGGTCATGTCCCACTCGTCCAGGTAGGCCCGCTCATCGGCCTTGAACCGGTCCCGGTTCTCGGCCGCCATGAGTGACATGGCGAACTGGTTCAAGTGGTACCCCTTTCGAGCCTGTTCGGCGTCGAAGATCGTGGTCCCGGGGATGTCGAGATAGGGCTTGTCGAGTCCCATGATGCTCCCAGTTAGGTGTGTGTCGGTTACTCGTAGGGCAGGCCGACGTACTGCTCGGCCAGCGATCGTTGTGCGGATTCCGATGACGCCAGGTAGGACAGCTCCTGTTCCTGGGCCCGTTGGTCGAATGCGGTCTGGTCCGGGAACCGATGCAGCAGCGTGGTCAACCACCAGCTGAACCGGACGGCGCCCCAGACCCGCCGGAGGGCCATGGCGGAGTAGTCGTCGAGGTAGCGGTCGTCTCCGGCGTAGTGGGTGGCGATGGCCCGGGACAGGTAGCGGACGTCGGAGACTGCGAGGTTGAGGCCCTTGGCGCCCGTCGGCGGCACGATGTGGGCGGCATCGCCGGCCAGGAACAACCGGCCCCACCGCATCGGCTCGCTGACATAGCTCCGCAGTGGGGCCAGCGACTTCTCGACCGAGGGGCCGGTGACGATCTGCTCGGCCTGCTCGTCCGGGAGCCGGGCCGCCAGCTCGGTCCAGAACCGGTCGTCCGACCAGTCGTCGAGCGAGTCCGTCATCGGGGCCTGGACGTAGTAGCGGCTCAGCATCGGGTTCCGCATCGAGCACAAAGCGAACCCGCGCTCGTGGTTGGCGTAGAGCAGGATGGGCAGCGGCGGGGTCTCGGACAGGATCCCGAGCCAGCCGAACGGGTACACCTTCTCGTACTCGGTCCGGGCCGACTCGGGAATGCTGATCCGGCTGACGCCGTGGAACCCGTCGCAACCGGCGACGAAGTCGCAGGAGATCCGCTCGGTGCCGGCGCCGGCGTCGTAGGTCACCGACGGGCGGTCGGTGTCCAGGTCGTGCAACTCGACGTTCGCCGCCTCGAAGATCACCGGCGCCTGCCTTGCGTCCGCCGCTTCGTAGAGGTCCTCCTGGATGCGGGTCTGGCCGTAGGCCATCATCTGCTTGCCGAGCAGCGCCTTGGTGTCGACGCTCAACAACTCCTGGCCCCGCCAGGCCATGTTGATCGTGTCGTGGACGTGGCCCTCGGCGTCCATCCGGGTCCCCAGTCCGGCTTCCCGGAGCGTCTCGACCGTGCCCCACTCCAACACCCCGGCCCGGATCCGCTCCAGGACGTAGGCCCGGGACTGCCGTTCGACCACGACGTTGTCGACCCCGGCCCGATCGAGCAGGTGGGAGAGCAGCATGCCGGCGGGTCCGGCCCCGACGATGGCCACCCTGGTCTCGGTCATGGCATGCTCCTCGGCTCGCCGTGTGCTGTCACGCGTTGCCGATGCGTGCCAGACTGCATACAACATTGTTGACAATCTGACCTTAGCCGTTCGGCTGCGTCTGCGCAGCAGGGGGGCCGTGTCGATTGGGAAAGGCTGGTGTTGCGATGACGAGGGTTGGGCGTTCATGAGCGGTACGGGCACGGTCAAGGTGGCCGTCGTCGGGGCTGGGGCGTTCGGCCGCAAGCACCTCGATGCGCTGGCCGCCATCCCCGAGGCCGAGGTGGTGGTCATCGCCGATCCGGTCGAGGCCACTGCGGCCGAGGCCGCAGCCGAGCGCGGCGTCGACCGGGTGGCGACCACCCTCGACCCCATCCTGTCCGATGACGACGTCGATGCGGTGATCCTCGCAACGCCGACCCAGGTCCACGCCGAGCAGGCGATCGCCTGCCTCGATGCCGGCAAGCACGTCGAGGTCGAGATCCCCCTCTGCGACAACCTGGCAGACGGCCGGGCCGTCGTCGCGGCCCAGGAGCGGTCGGGCAAGGTGGCGGTCTGTGGGCACACCCGGCGGTTCAACCCGAGCCACCAGTGGGTCCGGAACCGGATCACCGCAGGCGAGTTCGCGATCCAGCACATGGACGTCCAGACGTTCTTCTTCCGCCGGACCAACACCAACGCGCTCGGCCAGCCTCGGAGCTGGACCGACCACCTGCTGTGGCACCATGCGGC
>JBCCFN010000267.1:0-7420 GCA_039029715.1 Actinomycetota bacterium
CCGGCCGAACCGGCCGACGGGCCTGCGGCACGGGGCGAGGACGGCTCGGCGCCGGCCGAGGTGCCGCTGCGGTCGGTGATCGCCGCCACCGTCTCGAGCGCACCTCGGCGGGCCTTCACCGCCGCGGTCGCCCTCGGCGGGATGGCGATGTCGACCGTGCTGGTCTACCAGGTGCCGACGATGACCGCGGCCGGGCTGCCGCTGGCCACCGCGGCCACGATGGCGGGCCTCCGGGGCTTCGCCCAGACCGGCGGGCGTATCCCGCTGGGCCCGATCGTCGACCGGCTCGGCTCGGCCCGGGCGTTGGCACTGGCCTTCGCCGCGCTGGCGGCCGGTGGTGCGGTGCTGGCGTTCGCCGGGACGGTGCCGATCGCCCTGGTGTTCGCCGCGGTCACCGGCTTCGGGATCGGGGCGTTCAGCCCGCTGCAGGGGATCCTGGCCGAAGAGCTCTATCCCCGGGAGACCCTCGGGGCGACGATGGGCCTCTACAGCACGTTCCTGATGGTGGCCGGGGCGGCCGGTCCGGCGCTGGCCGGCGTCCTGGCCGATGCAACCGGCGATCGTCGGCTGGTCTCGCTCCTCGTGGTCGGACCTTCGCTCGGAGCCTTGGCCAGTGCGATCCGCCTCGGTCGGAGCCGCCATCGCTCCGGGGCCGACGCCCCCGGCTAGCGTGAGCTGATGTCGTCCGATTCCGTGGTCGGGACCCGGGTTGCCCGGGTCGAGGACCCACCGCTGCTGACCGGCCGGTCCACCTTCGTCGCAAACCTGGACCTGCCGGATGCCCTGGTCGCCCACTACGTCACCTCGATCGAGGCCCATGCCCTGATCGATCGCATCGACACCGCCGAGGCCCGGGCCATGCCCGGGGTCGTCGACGTGGTCACCGCCGCCGACCTGGACGGGTACGGCCCGGTGCCGGGCCACGCCCCGGTGCTCCCGGAGGCGACGGCCCGGGTCACCCTGGCCGCCGACCGGGTCCGCTTCGTCGGCGAGCCGGTGGCCGTTGTCGTCGCCGAGAGCGAGGCCGAAGCGGCGGACGCCGCCGAGCTGGTTGCGGTTGAGTACAGCCCGCTGCCGGCCGTGATCGGGATCGAGGAGGCGCTCCGATCGGACACCCTGCTGTTCCCGGAGGTCGGGTCGAACGTTGTCCTGACCGGGCAGGGGGCAAACGACGAGCCGCCGGACCTGTCCGGGGCCGAGGTGGTCGTCACGATCGAGACCGTCAACCAGCGGGTCGCCCCGTGCCCGATCGAGCCCCGGGTCGCCGCCTCCTACTGGACCGAGGACGGGCGGCTGATCCATCACGCCGCCTGCCAGGGCGTCCACCCGATCCGCAACGGGCTCGCTGCGTTCTACGGTCTGGACCGGTCCCGGGTCCGAGTCATCACCGCAGACGTCGGCGGCAGCTTCGGGGCCAAGGCCGGTCTGTACCCCGAGGACCTGCTCCTCCCGTTCCTGGCCAGGCGGGTCGGCCGCCCGGTGCGGTGGATGCCGAGTCGCCGGGAGGACATGGTCGGCCTCGGCCACTCCCGGGCCCAGCGGCAGCGGATCACGGTGGCCGGTCGTCGGGACGGGACGATCGAAGCCATCGAGGCCGAGGTCATCGGCGACTGCGGCGCCTACCCCAGGACGGGCCCGGCCCTGATGCGAAACGCCGGCATGGTCCTGCCCGGTCCGCTCAACGTGCCGACCGTGCACTGGACCGGCAAGGTCGTCGTCACCAACACCACACCGATCGTGGCCTACCGGGGAGCCGGCCGTCCGGAGGGTGCGGCGATGCTGAACCGGGGGATCGACGCCTTCGCAGCCGAGATCGGCATGGATCCGCTCCAGGTCCGGCGCCGAAACCTGCTCCGGCCGGAGGAGCTGCCGTGGGCCAACCCGACCGGCCTGGTCTACGACTCCGGCGACTATCCGGCGGCGCTGGAGTTGGCGGTCGACGAGATCGGCTGGGACGAGGCCAGAGCCCGCCAGGCCGACGAGCGCGCCGCCGGGGCCACCGTGGTCTCCGGCCTCGGGCTCGGGACGTTCATCGACCGGACCGCCGGTCTGCCGAGCGACGACTGGGGCTCGGTCCGACTCCGGGCCGACGGCACGTTCCGGGTACTGACCAGCTCCTCGCCATACGGTCAGGGCCACTACACGGCCTGGGCCATGCTGGTTGCGGAGCGGACCGGGGTGCCCCTCGACCGCATCGAGGTGTTCCACGGTGACACCGACGTCGTGCCAAAGGGTGGGATCACCGGCGGGTCCCGGTCGGCCCAGCGGGCCGGAGCGGCGGTGGCAGACGCCACCGAGGCGCTGGTCGGTCTGGCGTCGACCGTCGCGGCCGAACTGCTCGAGGCGGCGGCCGGCGACGTCGTGCTCGACCTCGATCGGGGTGCGTTCCACGTCGCCGGTTCGCCGGCCGCGGCATCGGTCGACTGGCCGGCCGTCGCTGCTGCGGTTGCGGCCGGGGCCGGCTCGGCGGACGCACACGGCGAGGAGGACGGCGACGATCGGACCCTGGCCTGCGAGTCGGATGCGGTCGGGGACGGGCCGTCGGTGCCCTACGGCATGCATGCCGCCCTCGTCACCGTCGACATCGAGACCGGGGCGGTCACCATCGAACGGCTGGTCACCGTCGACGACGCCGGGACGATCATCAACCCGATGCTGGTCGAGGGCCAGCTCCACGGCGGGATCGCCCAGGGCATCGGCCAGGCCCTGTACGAGGAGTTCGTCTACGACGAGGCCGGGAATCCTCAGACCGGCAGCTTCCTCGACTATGCCGTGCCGTCGGCGGCCGAGATGCCGGACTTCGAGGTCCACGTGACAGACATCCCCTCGCCGAACAACCCGCTTGGGGTGAAGGGCATCGCCGAGTCCGGCTGCATCGGGGTGGTCCCGGCCATCCAGAACGCGGTCATCGACGCCCTGTCCCACCTCGGGGTCCGTCACATCGATCTGCCGTTGACGCCGGAGCGGGTCTGGCGGGCGGCCCGGCAGGCAACCGCCTGAAAATCGCCAGAGCGGCAGCTGACAAAAAACTAACGTTGGGTCCATGGCCACCACGACCCATCGTTCGCTGCTGGCGGCCTACCTGCTGCCGCTTCGGGGCCGGGTCGCCTCGCTGGCCGCCGTGCTGCTGGTGACGACCGGGCTCCAGCTCGTCGTGCCGCTCCTGCTGCAGCGGTTCATCGACGGCGCCATCGAGGGGGCGGCCCAGTCGGCCCTGGTGGCGGCCGGGCTGGCCTACCTGGTCGTTGCGGTCGCCAACCAGGCGTTCTCGGCGGTCTCGACCTATCTCGGGGCGGACATCGGTTGGGCGGCGACCAATCGCCTCCGGGAGGATCTGGCCGAGCACCTGCTGACCCTCGACATGCGGTTCCACACCGACACGACCCCCGGCGAGATGATCGAACGGGTCGACGGTGACGTCACCGCCGTCGCCAACTTCCTGTCCCGCTTCGTTGTCCAGTTGCTCGGGGCCGGGCTGCTCCTGCTCGGCGTCCTCGTCGTGGCCTGGATCCAATCGCCCCTGATCGGCTTGGCCTACTCGTGTTTCGTCGTCGTGGTGCTGGCCCTGGCCTTCTCGACCCGCCACATGGCGGTGGCGGCGGCCGAGGCGGAGCGGGAAACCGCAGCGCTGCTCTACGGCTTCATCGAGGAGCGGTTGGCCGCGATCGACGACATCCGGGCCAACGGCGCCGGCCGGTTCGCCATGCGCCGGTTCGTCGGTGTCATGCGGGACTACTACTTCCGGACGACGGCGGCCTGGATCAAGCGGACCCGGTACCGGGTCCTGACCAACACCGTGTTCTGGGTCGGCAGCGCCCTGGCCCTGGTGTTCGGTGTGTGGCTGGTCGACCGTGGCACCGCGACCATCGGGACCGCCTACCTGCTCTACCAGTACGTGCTGCTGATCCAGAGCCCGGTCGAGCAGGTCACCCAGGAGTTCACCGAGTTCCAGAAGGCGGCTGGCGGCATCGTAAGGATCGATCAGTACCGAAGCGTGACCACGGCCCTGCCGGACGACGGCGAGGCGACCCTGCCCGATGGTCCGCTGGCCGTGGCCTTCGAACGGGTCGACTTCGCCTACGAGGACGGCGACACCCGCCAGCCGGTCCTGTCGGATGTCAGCTTCGAGCTGGCACCGGGCACGGTGCTCGGGCTGCTCGGTCGGACCGGTGGCGGCAAGACGACCACCACCCGCCTGGTGTCCCGGCTCTATGATCCGGTCGCGGGGACGGTCCGGATCGGCGGGTTGGACCTGCGAACCGTTGCCCTGTCTTCGGTCAGGCGGCGGGTCGGCGTGGTGACCCAGGACGTCCAACTGTTCCGGGCCAGTGTCCGGGACAACCTCACCTTCTTCGACGACGAGCGCTCGGACGAGGAGCTGCTCGGCCTGCTCGATGCCGCCGGGCTCGGCCACTGGGTCCGCACGATCGGGCTCGGGACCGTGCTCGGGCCGGGCGGGGCCGGCCTGTCCGCCGGCGAATCCCAGCTGCTGGCCTTCGCCAGGGTCTTCCTCCAGGACCCGGGCGTGGTGATCCTGGACGAGCCGGCGTCCCGGCTGGATCCGGCGACCGAGACCCTGGTGGCCGGGGCCACCGAGCGGCTCTTCGCCGACCGGACCGTCATCATCGTCGCCCATCGGCTGGAGACGGTCCGCCGGGTCGACCAGATCATGGTCATCGACGCCGGTCGGGTGGTCGAGTGGGGGGTCCGGGCGGAGCTCGGCGCCGACCCCGCAAGCCGCTACTCCCGGTTGGTGGCAGCCAGCGGCGCCGTGCTGCTGGGGGAGGGGTCATGACCGCCTCGAAGACCCAACCGACCGGGCGGACGGGATCGGGCAAGCCGCCGCCGTGGCGGGCAGACCCGGCGGACAGCACGCTGGCGCTCGCCATTCGCCTCGTCCGGTACCGACCGGCGCTCTACGGGTTCATGTTCGTGATGTGGGCCATCATCCACGGATCGCCCCTGCTGGCCGGTGTGCTGGTCGGGCGGATCTTCGACGCGCTGGTCGATGGGCCGGAGGCCGCATCGTCCCCCTGGGTCTGGGCCTGGTTGTTCGTGGTGTTCGCCGTCGCCCGCAATGGGGTGATCCTGGCCGGCGACGTCGGCTGGGCCCGGTACTGGGTCGACCAGAGCCTCCAGCTGCGTCGCAACCTGCTGCGGTGGCTGCTCGAGGCCGACGGCTCCCGGGTGCTCCGGTCCTCACCGGGCGAGGCGGTCAGCACGTTCCGGGACGATGTCGACGACCTGCTCGAGTACGTGGAGAACTATGTCGACGCCGGCGGGATCCTGGTCTTCTCCGCCGGCTCGCTTGCGATCATGGCGACCATCGACGCCCGCTTGACCCTGATCCTGCTGGTCCCGCTGGTCCTGATCATGTTCGTCACCCAGGCGGTCGGTCCCCAGATCCGCAATCGGCGGCGGGAGATGCGACTCGCGACCGAGAACGTCACCGGCCTGATCGGTGAGACCTTCGGGGCGGTCCAGGCGGTCAAGCTGGCGGCCACCGAGCAGGCCATGCTGGACGAGTTCGGTCGGCGAAACGTCGTCAGGCGCCGGGCCGCGCTCCGAGACACGCTCCTCACCGAAGGGTTGAAGTCGCTCAACATCAACATGTCGACGGTCTCGGTCGCCGTCGTGCTGCTGATGTGGGCCGGGGCGCTCACGGACGGGTCCCGGACGGTTGGCGAGCTGGTGGTGTTCCTGGTCTACCTGCCTCGGCTGACCCACTACCTGGCCTTCTTCGGGCACCTCGTGGCCCAGCATCGGCGGACCGGGGTGGCCTACGAGCGGATGCGGGCCCTGGCCGTCGACGCCGATGACGACGCGCTGCTCGATCTGACCCGGGTGCCGTTGGAGGGCGAGCTCGGCGAGCTCCCGGCCCGTCATCGCCACCCCTCAGACCACCTGACCCGGCTCGACGTGTCCGGCATGAGCTACCGGTATCCGGGCTCGAGCGACGGGATCGATGCGGTGGCGTTCACGATCGATCGGGGATCGTTCACGGTGATCGCCGGCCGGGTCGGGTCCGGCAAGTCCACCATCGTCCGGTCCCTGCTCGGGCTGGTACCGGCCGACGGCGAGGTCCGCTGGAACGGGACCCTGATCAGGGATCGAGCATCGTTCCTGGTGCCGCCCCGCTCGGCATACACGCCCCAGATCCCCCGGTTGTTCTCCGACAGTCTGGCCTACAACATCGCGCTGCGGGAGGGGACCTCGTCCGACGAGATCAACGCCGCAGCCCGCCTGGCGGTCCTCGATGTCGACCTGGCCCGGCTCACCGGCGGACTCGACGCCGTGGTCGGGGCCCGGGGGGTGAAGCTGTCCGGCGGGCAGGTGCAGCGGTCGGCGGTGGCCCGGATGTTCGCCACCCAGGCCGACCTGCTGGTCTTCGACGATCTGTCGTCTGCCCTCGACCTCCACACCGAGGCCGAGCTGTGGTCGCGGCTGTTCGATCACCGTCAGGCCACCTGCCTGGTCGTGTCCCATCGGCCGGCCGCGCTGCGGCGGGCCGACCAGATCCTGGTGGTCGACGACGGTCGAATCGTCGATCGGGGCCGGCTGGACGAGCTGCTCGACCGGTCACCGGTGATGGCCGAGCTGTGGGACGCCGAGGCCCGGTGAGCGTCTGGCCACCACCCGGCCGGAAATGGCCGGACAAACGGTCCGCTCGTAGACTCCGTCGGTGAGTTCGGTTTCGCTCGAGCCGTCTGAGGAGTACCGGCGCTCGGTCCAGCGACGGACCCTGGGGGTCCTGTTCGTCAGCGCGATCTTCGGGCGGGCGGCCATGACGATCGGGTTCGTGGTCTCGGCACTGTTGGTCGCCGAGATCCTTGGATCGAGCACGTGGGCCGGGATCTCGACCGCCGCGATCACGGTCGGCACCGCATTCAGCGCCTCCGGCCTCGCCAACTACATGAACCGGACCGGTCGACGGCCCGGCCTGACGCTCGGCTATGTCCTGGCCACCGCCGGCGGCGCGGTGGCAGTGCTCGGTGGGTCCCGGCTGGCCCTTGTCCCGTACCTGCTCGGTCTGGCCCTGATCGGGGTCGGTCAGGGCGGCACCAACCTGGCCCGCTATGCCGCCGCCGACCTGGCCCCGGCCGCCGACCGGAGCAAGGCGATCAGCTACGTCGTCTTCGCCTCGACGATCGGCGCGGTCGGCGGACCGGCGTTGGCCGGGGTCGCCGGTGATCTGGGTGAGCGGTACGGCCTCGATGAGCTGGTCGGCCCGTTCCTGTTCGCCGCTGGGTTCTTCGCCCTCGGCGGTCTCGTCGTCTGGCTCGGGCTGCGGCCGGACCCGCTGGTCGTCGCCGGCGGACTGTCGACGGACCGCGACACCGCGGCCAAGGGATTCCGGCAGTCGATGGACGTCATCCTGGCCAGCCCGCTGGCTCGGCTGGCGCTCGGCGGTCTGGTCATC
>JBCCFN010000268.1:0-7410 GCA_039029715.1 Actinomycetota bacterium
CCCGCAAGCTGTGGATCGCCTTCGCCCTTCCCCCGTCCGGCCGCATCGTTGTCGACGACGGGGCCAGGCGGGCCCTGGAGCAGGATCAGCGGTCGCTTCTCCCGGCCGGCATCATCGGGGCCGACGGGCGGTTCGACGATGATGACGCCGTCGAGTTGGTCGATGCTCGGGGCGAGGTCTTCGGCAAGGGGCTGACATCGTGGCCCCGGGCCGCCATCGACGGCCACGCCGGGCGGCAGTCCCGGGATCTTCCCGAAGATCTGGTTGAGGAGGTCGTCCACCGGGACGACCTGGTCATCCTGCCCTGACCGGCTGCACCGCTCGGCCCAAAACGGCAGGATCGCCCGGCCGGGAGGCCGGACGATCCGCGATGCGTGCCGTGCCGAGACCGGAGACCCGGCTGCGGCGGCCGATGATCAGGTGGTTGCCTCGCCCTGGGCCTGCTGCGCCGCCTCCTGGGCCTGGCCGAGCGCTTCGGCCACCGTGTCGGTCTCGCCGGCCTCCAGGCCGAGCTGGGCCCGGATCTCGCTGAGCCGGCCCTGGGCCTCCACGTTGAGCGAGGCCTGCTCCACCTCAAGCATCCGGCCCTCGATCGAGGCCTCCTGCAACTCCGAGGCGCCCTTGGCCTTGGCGTAGCGCTCCTCGATCTTGTTGCGGACCTCGTCGAACGATGGGACGTCCTGGCCGACCTGCTCGCTGAGCGAGGCCTGGGCCTTGTTGAGCTGCTCCTGCATCTTGGCCTGATCCAGCTGGGACAGGAGCTTCTTCTGCTCGCCAAGCTTCTTCTGCAGCAGCGCCGAGTTCTGGTTGACCGCCGACTTGGCCTTGTCCGACGCCTGCGACGCTTGGAGATGGAGCGACTTCAGGTCCTCGATCTCCCGCTCCAGCGCGATCATGCGGTTGGCGAAGGACTCTGCGGTCTGGGTGTACTGGACGAACTTCTCCTGTTGCCCTTTCTTCTGGGCGTCGTCGGCCATCAACACCGCCTGTCTGGCGTTGGCCGAGACCTTCTCGTAGTCCTCCATCACCCGGTTGAGCTTGATCTCGGTCTGCTTCTGGTGGGCGATGACGTTTGCCGCCTGCTCCTTAAGCTGCCGGTGCTGCTCGTGGGCCTCGGCGATGGCCTGCTCCAGCTGGATCTTGGGGTCGGCGCGCTTGTTGAAGTCGCTCGAACCCCTTGCGACCAGGTAATTCCACCACCGACGCATCAGTTTGATCATGCAGAGAATGGTAGTCCCTCGGTGGGACGTCCCGTCGACCGGATCCCCTGGATCCACAGGCCGGCAACGTAGACGACGAGGCCGAGCACGCCGACCGCCACCGCGTCGATCGGTCCGGGGACCGCGACCCGGTCGAGCGCAACCGCGCTCGCCGCCATCACCGCCCCGGCGGCGGCCCCGGCAGCGGTGACCTGGCGCCCCCAACCGGATCGGAACGTGATCCCGAACCGGGTCCGGAGGCGGCGCCGGAGCAGCAGCCACTCGGTCCATGCCGCCACGGAAGCGGCAAGGGCGAGCCCCACCGCCCCGAGGTGGGGGGCCATGCCCGGAGCGTCGAGGTCGGTGTCTCGACGCTCGGCCGGCACCCGGTCCCAGGGCGGGAGGCGGGGGAGGTCGCCGAACGCCTCGATCGAGGTGATGGCCGCGGTCGGCCCGTCTGCAGGGTCGATGGTCGAGCGATCGAAGGTCAGCCAGTCCAGCTGGACGATCAGTACCAGCCCGATGGTCACGCTGACCACCAGCCGGACGATGGCGATCCGGGCCGGCCCCCGGACGTCGCCAAGACTGTAGAGGGTGTTCTGGGTCACCCTGGCGGTCATGGCCGCCGGCAGGCCGAGCCCGAGGGCGGCGAGCAGCAGCGCCACGGTCAGGACCTCGGTCGGCTGGTCCAGACCCCGGTCGAACTGGCGGGACAGCCAGCCGTAGAGCCCGTCGACGAAGGTCGGGGCGGCAGCCACGTAGGCCGCGGTGACGAAGCCGGCGGGGACTACGACCCGTCGCAGGGCCGGCTGCAGGCGCTCGGCGACCGCGGCGACGTCGCCGGATCGCCGGCTCATCTCCGCCAGCTCGGCGGCGGCCACACTGAACCCGAACAGCGAGATCGGCAGCAGGTAGAGGGGGAGGGCGAAGGTGTACCAGCTGAGGGCCCCGGTGACCAGTAGCCCGGCGAGGGCCAGGTCGGCGTAGGAGGAGATCTGGACCACACCTCTGGCCCCTACCGCCGGGCCGAACCGACCGAGGACGTCCCGGACCGCGTCGGTGATCGCCAGGTTCGGCCGGACGTCCGGGGCCAGCGACCGGACCCGGGGCAGCTGGACCAGGAGCTGGAGCAGGGAGCCGACCACGACCGCCCAGGCCAGGGCCAGGGCCACGTCGTCGAGGGCGAGGGCCAGGGAGGCGGCGACCACCAGAACCACGACCTGGGTCAGGTTCCAGACGACGGGGGCCACATAGGACAGGAAGAAGCTCCGGTGACTGTTGAGGATCCCGAGACACCAGGCCGAGATCACCAGGAATCCGATGCCGATCGTGGTGATCCTGGTCAACGTGATGGCCAGCTCGTACTTGGCCGGGTCGCTCTCCCAACTGGTGAACAGCCAGACCAGGGGCCGGGCGGCCAGGACACCGGCCAGGACGATGACTGCGGTGATGGCGGCGAGGAGGGCCACCACGGCCCCGGCTAGGGCGTCGGCCTCCCGCCGCCGGTCCTCCTCGACCAGCCTGGCGTAGACCGGGATGAACGAGGCGGACAGCGAGCCCTCGCCGAGCAGGTTCTGCAGCAGGTTCGGGACCCGCATGGCGAAGCTGAAGGCGTCGGTCACCGCCCCGCCGCCGAGGACGACGGCGAGCACGACGGTTCGGACCAGCCCGGCGATGCGGGACAGCAGGATCCCGGCCGCCACCAGGGTGGAGCCGCGGGGCCCGCTCACGTCTGGTCTGAGGTCGGCTCCGGCGACTCCGGCCGGTCGGCCTGGATCCCGGCGGCTTCCCGGTCGTCCTCGGTCGGCACCGAGGCGATGTCTGCCGCCTCCAGGGTGGTCAGCTGCTCGTCGGACGGGTCCTCGATCTCGACCAGCCGGGTGGCGTGGCGGGACACCGCCGCTTCGAACAGATTCCGGGCCAGGCGACCGTTGCCGAACCCCCGACCCCGGTCGTGGGCCCCGAACCAGGCCTCGGCGGCCTCCTTGGCGTCGTCGGTGAGGTGGTAGGTCCCGCCGCCGGCGATCAGCTCCAGGATGGCGACCAGCTCGGTGTCGTTGTAGTCGGGGAAGAAGATCGTCTTTGGGAATCGGCTCTGGAATCCGGGGTTTGTTGCCACCAGATCCGCCATCTCCTTCGGGTAGCCGGCCAGGATCACCACCATTGTCTTGCGGCGATCCTCGACGTTCTTGACCACTGCGTCGATGGCCTCCCGGCCGAAGTCCTTCTCGCCGCCCCGGGTCAGGGAGTAGGCCTCGTCGATCAGCAGCACACCGCCGTCGGCCGAGTCGAACACCTCCTGGACCTTGGTCGCGGTCTGACCGACGAAACCGGCCACCAGGCCGCTGCGGTCGACCTCGACCAACTGCCCCTTGTCGACCACGCCGAGCGAGCGGTAGATGCGGGCCAGCAGCCGGCCGACCGTTGTCTTGCCGGTGCCGGGGTTGCCGCTGAAGATCAGGTGCTTGTTGGAGTCGACGACGGGCAGCCCCCGTTCCTCCCGCAGCTTCTGGACCCGCAGCAGGGCCGACAGCAGCCGCACCTCCTCCTTGACCGCGGCCAGCCCGATAAGTTCATCGAGTTCGGCCAGCACGGCGTCCAGCGGTTCCGGCGGGCCGAGCGGCTCCTGCTCCTCCTCGACCGCGGCCTCGGCTCGGTCCGCTGCGCCGGCCGGGCCGTCACCGGCCCGGCCCTCGCCGGTGACCGTTCGGCCGGGGGAGGGGAGGGCGGCCAGGAGCAGCCGCTGGTAGGCCACGATGGCCCGCAGCTCCGGCTCGGAGGGGTAGGTGTCGAGGGAGGCCACCACATGGGCAAGGGCCATGGCCTCGTCGTAGTAGGTGCGGGCCAGGTTGGTGCCCCGGGCCACATCGCAGTGGCGGAGCGTCTCGAACACGTCGGAGGGTTTCGACAGCCACGACGTCTTGCCACGCACGATGTCATCGCGGCGCAGGCTGGCCGGGGTCGAGCGCCCGTCGAGGTAGGCGTGTTGGGAGAACGCGGCGACGAGCGCCCACAGCTCGTCGTCGGTGTGGCGCTCATCGGCGTCGATGAATGCGACGCAGACGTTGAACGCCTCGAGCATCGCAGTGTCGGCCATTTCGTCGGGGTCGACCGAGGTGCCCGCTGCCGCCGTGCGCAACGCCGCCCCCACCTCGTCGGCGAACCGTTCCACCGCCCTGGTCAACCCTCGGTCCATCAAGGTGTGAGCGTAGTCGTCACCCGGTCACAGAGGCGCGCCGCCGGCCGCCCTTCTCCGATGATGGCCAAACCGTATTGACCCCCTGGTCAAGTCGTCTTGTACGGTGGTGCGCTATGACCCACCGCTTCGACTCCGTGGATGCCGTACGCGAAGGCCTCCGCAAGGTCGATTACCTGGCCGACGAATCCATCGCCGGCATCGCGTACCTCGCCGATCGGCTCCAGAAGCCCGTGCTGATCGAAGGCCCCGCCGGTACCGGCAAGACCCAGCTGGCCAAGTCCGTCGCCGAGATGTCGGGCGCCCGCCTGATCCGGCTGCAGTGCTACGAGGGTCTCGACGAGGCCAAGGCGCTCTACGAGTGGAACTACAAGAAGCAGCTGCTCCGCATCCAGGTGGAGCGGGGCGACGAGTCCGGCGAGTGGACCGAGATCAAGGACGACATCTTCTCCGACGAGTTCCTCCTGCCCCGGCCGCTGCTTGAGGCCATCACGGCCGACGATCCGGTGGTGCTGCTGATCGACGAGGTCGACCGGGTGGAGCTGGAGACCGAGGCTCTCCTGCTTGAGATCCTGTCCGACTATCAGGTGTCGATCCCCGAGCTGGGCACCATCGAGGCCAAGCAGATCCCGCTGGTGTTTCTGACCTCGAACAACACCCGCGAGCTGTCGGAGGCGCTCAAGCGCCGCTGTCTCTTCCTCCACCTCGACTATCCGTCGATGGATCGGGAGAAGGAGATCGTGCTCACCAAGGTGCCGGACGTGACCGACAGCCTGGCCGATCAGGTGGCCCGTATCGTGCGTTCGGTCCGCCAGCTCGAGCTGAAGAAGCACCCGTCGGTCTCGGAGACCCTCGACTGGGCTCGGACGCTGGTGCTGCTCGGCATCGAACACATCGATGAAAAGGAGGCGGTCGAGACCGTCAACATCCTTCTCAAGTACCGCTCCGACATCGAGAAGGCGGTCAAGGAGTTCTCCACCAACTCCGACGCCCACTTCACCGGCTGAGCCGGGAGGACCCCATGACGACAACGGAACCGGCGGAGACGTCGTCGAACCAACCGATGTTCGATCTGCTCGAAGGCTTCGTCGCCGAGCTTCGGAGCGCCGGGCTTCCCGTGTCGTTGTCGGAGAACATCGATGCCGCGGAGGCGGTGCGTCACATTCCGCTCGAGGACCGGTTGGCGTTCAAGTACGCCTTGGCCGCCACGCTGGTCAAGAACAACGCCCACTGGAAGACCTTCGAGACCCTGTTCGAGGTCTACTTCTCCCTGCGAGGGTCCGAGTACACCCTCGACGGTGAGGACGGCGACCCGTTCGCCGACATGGATCTCGACATGGACGAGGGCGAGCAGGGGCCGCCGGGCGACGGCGGCCAGGGTGGCGGCGAGGGCATGTCGCCCGAGGAGCTGGCCGAACTGCTGTTCCAGGCGCTGATGAAGGGCGACGAGATCCTCATGCGGGCCATCGCCCGCCAGGCGGTCAAGCGCTATGCCGGCATGGAACCCGGCCGACCCGTCGGCGGCACGTACTACCTCTACCGAACGCTGCGGAACCTCGATCTCGACGGGGTGATGGAGCGGCTGATGGAGCAGCGGCAGGAACAGTCGCCCGACGGGATGACGCCGTTCGAGGAGCGGTTGGAGCGCGACGAGTTCGATTCCCGGATCGAGCAGATGCGCAAGGAGATCGAGGCCGAGATCCGCCGCCGTCTCGTGGCCGACCGGGGGGCCGAGGCCATGGCCAAAACCCTCCGCAAGCCGTTGCCGGAGGACGTCGACTTCATGCACGCCAGCCGGGAGGAGATGACCCAGCTCCGGCGGGCCATCTACCCCCTGACCCGCAAGCTGGCCGCCCGATTGGCCCGCAAGCGCCGCCACAAGCGCAAGGGCCCGCTCGATTTCCGCTCGACCGTCCGCCATTCGCTGAGCTATGGCGGGGTGCCGGCCGATCCCCGGTTCAAGCATCCGAAACCGGCGAAGCCCGAGATCTTCGTGATCGCCGACATCTCCGGCTCGGTTGCCGCCTTCGCCCGTTTCACCCTGCATCTGGTCTATGCCATCTCCAGCCAGTTCAGCCGGGTGCGGTCGTTCGTGTTCATCGACGGGCTCGACGAGGTGACGGACTACTTCGAGGGCGTCGACGACATCACCGAGGCCATCCACCGGGTGAACACCGAGGCCGATGTGGTGTGGGTCGACGGGCACTCCGACTACGGCCACGCCTTCGAGGTGTTCTGGGACAACTACGGGTCGGAGATCGGCCCGAAGACCACGGTGCTGATCCTGGGCGACGCCCGCAACAACTACCACGCCTCCCAGGCCTGGATCATCAAGGAGATTCAGCACAAGGCCCGGAAGCTGTTCTGGCTCAACCCGGAACCGAAGGCCTACTGGGACACCGGTGATTCGATCGTCGGCGAGTACGGGGCCTACTGCGACGGCACCTTCGAGGTTCGCAACCTCCGCCAACTCGAACGCTTCGTCGACAATCTGGTCTGAATCGGGCCCCGCCCGCCGCCACCCGGACCGGACGGCCGAGGCCTAGCCTCGGTCACCATGAACGATGAATCGGCGGCGAGCAGCACGATCGTTCCGACGGTGACGGTCGGGGCGTCGGCCACGGTGGAGGCGGTGCCCGACGAGGCGCACCTCAACGTCCACCTCTCGGCCGACGGCCGGTCGTCGAACGGTGCGCTCGAGGCGGTGCGTAAGCGGCTGGACGCCATCAACGAGATCTGCGACCGGCACGAGGTGGCCGAGGCCGATCGGTCGTCGTCGGTGTCGGTCAGCGAGCAGGGCGAGCGTGACGGCGGTCGGTGGCTCTCCAAGGGCTACCGGGCAACGGCGAGGGTGCGGCTCCTGGTGCGCAGCGCCGAGGACGTCGGGCGGGTGGTCAGCGCCATGGTCGAGGAGGCAGGCCCCGAGGTGACGGGGCCGTACTGGCGGGTCAGCCCCGACCATCCGGCCCGCATCGAAGCGTGTGTCAAAGCGGGGCGGCAGGCCCGGGCGAAGGC
>JBCCFN010000269.1:0-7327 GCA_039029715.1 Actinomycetota bacterium
CGGTCAGGAGCAGGGGGTGTCGGCGAGGCCGGCCTCGCCGCTGAACCCGAACCGGCCGTAGCCGGGCGGCGCGCTCGGTGCCGACCCGGGGTCGGACTCGGCGGGGGCAGCGTCCTCGTCGCCGACGACCGGTGCGGTTGGGATGGTGGCGATCGGCCCGGCCGGCACCCCGTCCCGGAAGATGGCGAGCACCGCCTCGGCCTCGGCCGGGTCCAGTTCCAGGACCTGGGCCCCGCCGGAGGTCCGCCGGTCGAGGACCGGCAGGCTGTGGCCGACCAGGCCATCGGCCCCGGCCCCGCTGACGATCCGGATCAGTCCGATCAGATCGCCGGTCGTCGCCCCGTCCTCCAGGATCACGCTCTCGACCGCGACGTCTAGCACATCGTCGAGGACGGTCAGGGTCCCGAATGTCGACCGGGCCGCCGCGGCATCGCCGAGGCGGGCGAGCACCAGACGTTGACGGGCCGTCCGGCCGAGGTCCCCGGTCGGGTCGAGGCGCCAGCCATCGTCGACGAACTCCTCGTAGGTACGGGACCGGGCCAGGGCCAGCGCCTGTGCGCCATCGAGGACGTGGCAACCCCGGACGGCGATGTCGAGACCGGACCCGACGTCTCGGGCCGGATACTCGAACCAGACCGGGACGCCCTCCAGGACGTCGACCAGGCGTCGGAAGCCGACGAAGTCGACCTCGGCGTAGTGGTCGACGTCGATGCCCAGGTTGCCCTCGATCGTGGCCACCAGCCGGGCCCGGCCGTCGACCCCGCCGGGCTGGGTATTGAATGCACCATTGATCCGGCCCGGCCCGGCATCGGGAATCTCGACCCACAGGTCCCGGGGAATCGACAGGAGGTCGACGGTCCCGGCATCCCGGTCGACCCGGGCCACCATGATCGTGTCCGTCCTGATACCGCTGACCGGTTCGGCGAGGAAGGCCCCGGCGTCGGGATCGTCCGGGTCGATCCCGTCCCGGCTGTCTGTCCCGACCAGCAACCAGTTGACCGCACCATCGGTGGCCACCGGCTCCACGCCGGCGACGTCTATCGTCACCAGTCGATCGAACTGCCGCAGGCCCCAGGCCGCCACCGCGGCCACGACGACGGCAAGCGACAGGACGCCGAGCGACAGGGCGGCCAGGATCCGGCGCCGACGGGAGCGTCTGGGCGCGACAGGGGTGTCTGGCGGCGCGCTCGGGTCCAGGATTCCGGCGGGCGATGGCGGCGGATGGTGCGGTTCCAGCGGTCGAACCTCGGCCGACACCGTAGCAAGGGCACGGACTGCATCCGGGGCAGGTCGGCCGTCTATTCTGTTGGCCGTGACCAGGGACGACGGACCGGCGGACCGCATCGCCTGCCCGACGTGCGGCGAGGAGGACGACCTGGCCGGGGAGCGGGACGGCGATCTGATCCAGATCACCTGCCTACGTTGCGATGCGGTCTGGCATCGTGACCCGCAGCGTCGCTGCCCGCGATGTGGCGCCGGCGATCTCTACGCCGCCCCGGTTGCGGTCATCGAGAAGTCCAGAGGCACACAGCTGTCGATCGTGTCGACCCGGTCCGAGTACCTGTGTTGGGTCTGCGATCGGGACCTGATCGACGCCCAACGACAGAGCGGGACCGCCCTGATGCCGGACCAGCTGCCGACCCTGTGATCGGCGGACCAGGACCGGGTCGGGGTCGAGGTCGAGATTGGATCGACAGCAACCCGGTCGCGCTCGCTGATTCGACAAGCGGGCTGGCTAACCTTGTCCGGACCGCCGAGGAGTGTGCTCCATCCACCAAGGGACCCGTGGGATGACCAGTCAGGCCGACACGAGCGGACCGATGATCCGTGCCGCGTCCGCGGCCGAAGAGGCGAGACCGGACGCGGACGCCATGCCGACCGAGGACCGGCGGGATGACGACGGCCCGGTGCTGGAGATGCGCCAGGTCGCCGGGTTGACCGCCGGCTCGGTGATGCTGCTCCACGAGGGCTCGTTCCAGTTCCGGGAGTCGGACAAGGACGTCGGGTTCTCGCTCGTCGTCAACGGTGAGGACGACGTGGTCGTACTCGCCGGGTCGGCGGCAGCGCTGGTCGACGAGATCCCGGTGGTGGAGCCGACGCCACTCGGCGATGCCGTGCTCAACGTCGGCAGCGCCTGCTTCACGGTCCGGACGCCCCGGCCGGAGCCGACCAACAGCTACCTGCTTGCCGAGCTCGAGACGGCCCGCACCCCACCCGGCGCCATTCCGGTGCCGGACTTCCGGGCCGCGGTCGCCAGCCCGGCCCAACCGAGGAGCTCCCGGTTCGGGGCCCTGTTCTCCGGCGGGTCTGACGAGGAGCCCCAGGGCCTCGATGCGCTCTCCTGGGAGTTCCTGGAGTCGGTTCGCGACGTGCGGAGCATCGTGGCCGAACGACACCGTCGGCTCCACCCGAACCCGGAGGAACTCCGGAACCGGCTGCAACGGCTCGAGCCGGGCCTGTGGGACCGGACCGTCGAGCATCCGCTGTTCGGCCGGTTCCCGATCGCCTATTCGACCATCCCGTGGGAGCCCCGCTTCGACGCCCCGGAGCGCATCCCCGAGTTGCTCTATCAACCGATCCAGGAGATGAGCTGCCTGCCGTGGGTCCCGGTGACCGCCAACCTGCTCAACGGTCCGCTCGGCATCGTCGGCGCCCGGGCCGCCGTGCTGGCCTGTGCCCGGAATGCGGTGCTGGCGCTGGCCTGCCTGACCGCTCCGGACGACATCGAGTTCTCGATCGTGACCGCCCAGGGGCTGATCGAGGACTGGACCTGGACCTCATCGCTGCCGAACTCGTTGTTCCCTCAGGACGGACAGAAGTACTGCGTGGCGGTTGCAGACGGGATGAGCCACTTCGAGGGGGCCGGCTTCACCCATGAGCGGGTCCGAAACAACGAGATGGGACTGATCGTGCTCGCCGACTCGCTCGACGAGCTGCCGGAGTACTGCGGCACCGTGCTGGAACTGATGGCCAACGGCGAATGCCGGGTCACCAACCACCTCGGTGAACAGGTGGCCGGAACCCCGATCGGGGTCGCCGCCAATTACGCCTCGGCCACCGCAGCCATGGTCAAGGAGGCGATCGGCGACGGCCCGACCGACGATGAGGCGCCGGATCCTCGATTCCCGGCCAAACCGGAGGCGACCGGGGCCGCCGAGCTCACCCAACCGATCGAAGCGCTCCAATCGGTCGATCCGGTCGATCCCGTCGATCCGGACGAGAGCGACCCGGACGATGGGGCCATAGCCGAGGCCACAGACGAGGACGAGGACGAGGGCTCCGGCCCCCACCTGGTTGCGCTCGACGGTGGAGCCGGAGACCACGACGCCGACCTCGAGCTCGTGCCCCCGGTCGATCCGGGCCTCCAGTCGGTCACCACCCCGCATCTGTCGACCGTGGCCGACACCCCCGAGGTCGACGACATCCCCGGTCTCGACACGGTGGCCGGGATCGGCGAGGAGGCCGACGCCCCGAGCTCGCCGGCCAGCCGATTCCCGTCGGTCCTCGGCGAGCCACCGAACATCGACGACCTGTTCGGCGACGACGAGACCCAATCCGACGAATCGGAGGCCGACGAAACGGCGGGCGGCGAACCGGAGGGCGGCGATCGGCAGGCCGACGGCGAGGAGATCGAGTCGCAGGATCCCGCGGACGACGACCCGACCGCGACCCAAGACCCGGACCCGGGCTCGGACTCAGCAACGGCCGAGGACGAGCGGACGAACGAGTCGCCGGGCGATGACGGGGACGACGAACCGACCGCCTGAGCCGTCACCGGCCCCGGGGCCGGCCGATCAGCGGGCGGCGACCTTCTTCTTGGGATCCGGCAGGCCGACCCTGGCCTCACCGTTGGCCCAGTCCGGCCACCGCTGCCGACTCTTGGCCGCCAGCCGATGGAGCAGCGCAATCGCACCGGGGTCATCGTCACCGGGGCGGGTCTCGATCACCCCGTCGGAGATCATGGCGTCGATCACGGCCCGGCCGAGGTCGGTCCGGACGATGGTCAGGGTCCAGTCGGTCGTGTCGCCGATGCCGCCGGTCGAGATGTCCGCATGCTCGGCTGCGAAGTCCGGGCAGTGGTTGCACCCTTCCCGGGTCCAGGCGTGGCACTCCTTGAGGTTGATCTCGTGGTAGTCCCCGTTGCGCATCCAGACCTGGAAGACACCCTTGATGTTCATCTTGACGATGTCTTCCTTGGCCAGGCCGTACTTCATCCAGAACAGCTCGTCGAACAGCGAGTCGTCGAAGCTCTTCGAGCAGAGCAGGCCGATGTTGAGCTTGATCGGCTTCGACACCTTGCCGACCTTCCGGTGCCACATCACCGGCCCGATCGAGGTCTGGCAGCTCATGCCGACCAGGGCGAGGTTCTCGAGGCCCCGCTCCTTGGCCTCGTCGAAGGCGATCGTGTTGGCCGAGTAGGTGTAGCGGCTACCGGCCCCGGCCAGCACCTCCTCACGGTTGGTTGCGACCCCGGGGGTCGCCTTCCAGCCCGAGGCCCCACCCTCCAGCATCGAGACCAGTGCGCCGTCGATGATGTTGTTGTCGAGGCACCAGATCAGGATGGCCGACACCAACCCACCGTCCTGGCCGGCCTCGTAGACCGAGTCCTCCTTGGCCCGGACCAGCAGGATGTCCTTGTAGATCCCGGACATCTCGTCCGCCTCACGGATGCGGCCGAAGAGGTGCTCGTCCGCCTCGGTCTCCCAGGATCGGAACCGGGGGCAGGCCCGGGTGCAGGACGTGCAACCCTTCTCGCCGTGCATGCAGTTGGACAGGCCCAGTTCCTCTTCGAGGTGGAACGGCTTGTAGGCGCCCGGCTTGTGCTCGTAGCCGATGACGTCGTGGGGGCAGGCGATCACACAACCGGCACAGCCGGTGCACAGGCCGGAGGTGATCACCTCGTCGTAGAGTTCCTTCCACTGGAAGCTCCAGCGGGTCTTGGCCGGCTTCGCCGCCGTCTTGGCATCGGTCATCGAGCCCAACAGTAGCCGTCACCGATCGACACGACCTCTTCGATGCCGACGCCCTGGGCCGGCGACGGTTCGACAGCTCGTCCATGCTTGTCCATATAATTTCCTTATGGTCGAGGTCGATGGGTCCGAACTCGGCATCCCGCCGCTGCGCAGGAACCGTGACTTCCAGATCTTCTGGTCCAGTCAGGTGTTCTCGACACTCGGCACCGCAGCCATCCGGGTCGCCTTCCCGCTGCTGGTCCTGGCCGAGACCGGCTCGGCGGCCAGCGCCGGCCTGGTCGGCTTCGCCCAGACCCTGCCGTTCCTCCTCTGGTTCCTCCCGGCCGGCGCCCTGGTCGACCGGCTGGACCGCAAACGGCTCATGATCGGGGCCGAGGTGGTGCGGTTCGCGGCCATGGCCGCCGTCGTGTTCCTGCTGGCCACCGACCGGTTCAGCCTGTGGGCGGTCATGCTCGCCGTGTTCGTCGAGGGGACGGCCCTGGTGTTCTTCGAACTCAGTGAGGCCGCCGCCCTCCCCCACCTGGTCCCGGCCACCCAACTGCCGACCGCCATCGCCCAGAACCAGGGGCGACAGCAGGCGGCCAACCTGATCGGGCCTCCGCTCGGTGGGGTGCTGTTCGGGCTGGCACCGAGCCTCCCGTTCGGCTTCGACGCCGCCACCTACGCCCTGTCGTTCATCGCGCTGCTGTCGATCCGGCCCGACTTCCAGGACGATAGAGCCGACCACGACACCACGTTGTGGTCGGACATCGTCCACGGCCTCGGCTGGCTGTGGCACCAGGCCTTCCTGCGAACCCTCTCGATCGTGGTTGCGGCCTGGAACTTCATGCTGGCGGCCCTGATCCTGACGCTGGTGGTCCGAACCCAGGATCTCGGCGGCGGACCCGAGGTGGTCGGCCTGGTCAGTGCTGCGTTCGGCATCGGGGCGATGGGCGGGGTGTTCGTCGCGCCTCGGATCGAGCGGGCGCTCCCCGGTCGGATCATCGTGCTCGGGGCGACCGGACTGTGGGCGGTCTCCCTGGTTGCGCTGGCCGTCGCTCCCAACCCGCTGGTCCTCGGCTGCATCGTCACCGCAGCGGGGGCCACCGCTCCGGTGTTCCAGGTGATGGTCGGCCGGTATCGCTACGCCCTCACCCCGGACGAGTTGCAGGGCCGGATGCTGAGCGCATCTCGGGTGATCGGGTGGGGGGCGATCCCTCTCGGTTCGATGGTGGCCGGGTTCGCCATCGACGCCATCGGCCCGCCGTCGACCATGCTGGCCCTCGCCGCCTTGATGGCGGTGGCCGTGACCGGCTCGGCGATCGCCCCGAGCCTGCGTCGCGATCCGCTGGCCGCCGGTTGACGGGGCCGAGGTCGGCTAGAGCTCGGCCTCCTCGATGAAGCACTCTGCGACCAGGTCGGTGATCTCCACCGGGAGGACGGCGGCCGGGTCGGCCCGGAGGGCCGCGTCGATCTCGGCGAAGTCGGCGAACGGGATCTCGTCCTGACTCCGCTCGAACACGCACTGGCAGACCGAGGTGATCAGCGGCCCGTCGTCGAGCGGCTGGCTGCAAGCAGCCATGAAGTCGCTGCGGTTGGCCGGGGTGAAGTCGGTCTGGGGATCCTCCCCGCAGGCCACGAGCATCGCGGCGGCCAGGACGGCGGAGGCCAGCAACCGGATCGGGCCGATCGCCCGTCGTCGCGTCCGCTCCACCGTGTCAACCATCACCGGAAACGGTAGCCGACCCGAGCCCACTCCCTCAGTCCGCTTCGAGCATGTCCTCGTGTCAGCGGCTGACCTCAGTGCGCCTCGATCAACTGCCTGGCCCGGGCGAATACCGCATCGAGCATGTCCTCGTGTCAGCGGCTGACCTCAGTGCGCCTCGATCAACTGCCTGGCCCGGGCGAATACCGCATCGAGCATGTCCTCGGTCAGCTTGCCGGTGAAGGTGTTTTGTTGACTGACGTGATAGCTGCAGAGGATGGTCCGCCCATCGGGGGTCGGGACCTCGACCCCGTGACCGAACGTTGGCCTGGGCCGGACGCCGAGGTGGGTGCACATCGCCTGGTAGGCGAAGCCACCGAGCACCACGAACACCACCGGGTCGACCACGGCCAGCTCACGCTCAAGGAACGGCCGGCAGGTGTCTCGTTCGGTCGGGGTCGGCTTGTTCGCCGGTGGCGCACACTTGACCGGCGAGGTGACGATGGCCCCGGTCAGGACCAGGCCGTCGTCCACGTCCGTGCTGGTCGGCTGATTGGCGAATCCGGCCCGGTGGAGCGCCCGGTAGAGCCAGTCACCGGACCGGTCGCCGGTGAACATCCGCCCGGTCCGGTTTGCGCCGTGGGCCGCCGGGGCCAGTCCGATGACCGCC
>JBCCFN010000270.1:0-7313 GCA_039029715.1 Actinomycetota bacterium
CTTCGAGGCACTGGCCGCTGTGCTCGGCAACGAACTTCATCTGGCCGGCCTCGGTGGTGATCGTGAACGTCTGGTCCGCCGCCCCGGTGCAGTCGATCAGGTTGACGTGGGACCCGCCGAAGCGGCTCCCCCGCTCGATGCCGAGACACCGGCCGTCACCGAGGCTCGCGATCTCTACCTTGCCCGCACCCCGGTCCCGGAGCTCGAACAGCTGGCCGACGCTGCCGTCACAGGTCGACATCCGCACCCGGTCGCTGCCGTCGCCGACCGGTCCGATGCAGTGGCCGGCCTGCATCAGCGGGGCGGTCATCTTCGGCACCGGCGCAGGAGCCGGCGGTGGTTGCGGAGCCTGGGTCGTCGGCGGCGCCACCGTGGTCGGGGTCGGTGCCACCGTGGTCGGCGGCTGGGTCACCGGCGGGTCCGTCGGTGCCGGCGCCGTCGTGGTCGGCGAGGGCGGGGTCGTGGTGGTCGGCGGCTCCGTTACCGGGGGCTGGGTCACCGGCGGGGCGCCGGCCGAACGGCCGTAGACCTCGAACTCCCAGGGCGAGAAGCCCCACTGGGTGCCTCGCTGGTTCCCGTAGAGCCGGACGTAGCGACCGGCGCCCGACAACCCGATCAGGCTGTCCGTCCCCCCGTCACCGTCGGTCACGGTTGCGATGTCCTGCCAGGTCTGCTGGTCGTCTGAGACCTGGATCACGTAGTCCTTCCCGTAGGCGGTCTCCCAGCTGATCTCGACTCGGTCGATCTCGTAGCGAGCACCGAGGTCGACCTCCAGCCAGGCCGGGTCCGCATAGGCACTGGACCACCGGGTCCCGGGATTGCCATCGACGGCCTGGGCCCCGGTCCGGTTGTCGAACACCCCTTCCAGCGAGGACGTCCGGGCCGGCCGGTCGAGGGCCAGGTTCGTGCCGTCCGGTGCCGGGGTCGGTGGGTTGTCGGTCAACGGTGTGGTCGTCGGCGGCGCTGTGGTTGGCGGGACGGTGGTGGTCGGCCTCGGCGCCTCGGTGGTCGGCGGGACGATCACCTCCGGGTTCGGCGGGGCGACCACGGTGCCGGCCAGCAGCTCGTTGATCTCCTGGTCCACGTTGCCGGTCGAGGGACCGTTCAACTTGATGATGACGGTCGGCAGCGGTGGCAGCGACAGATGGTCGACCCGGATCCGGTACTGGCCCGGGGCGAGGTCGAACGCCCGACTCGACAGCTGCTCCTCGGATGTCGGGGTGTCGATGATCAGGCGCTCCTCGTCCTCCCATACGTTGTTGCGGTTGAGGTCGATGTAAATCGTCGCCCGGCCGGTCGAGGTCTGGGCCCGCAGGGTGTGGGAGCCACCGGTGTCGACCGAGATGACGGCTTCGGCCCGCTGCAGCATCACGCCGGTCTGGGCGATCGGGCCCCGAAGGGCCGGCAGCCGGTAGGCACCGGTCACCCGGTCGCCGAGGGTGTCGGTGTTCGGCACCTCGGTGAACTCGCCGTCCGCCACCTGGTACTCGGTGACCAGTACCTGCTGGGGCCAGTTGGCGAACTGGGCGTAGCTGGCCCCACCGACCTGACTTCCGTCCGGCCGGAGCAGCACCGCCCGGACGCCCTGGGCCCCGGTGACGGTGATCGGCCCGCCGTAGCTCGGGCTGGATGGCGACGGAAGCGGCGGCAGGGTGCCGGTGTGGAGCCAGACCGGTGAGCCGCAGCAGCCGGCGACCTCGTAGTGGATGGTGCCCTGCAGGCGCGACCGGTTGCGGAGGGTCACGCCGAGCGACTCCCCCTCGTAGATCCGGTACTGCGAGCTGATCGGGTTGTCCGGCTCCATCGAGCCGGGGAGGATCTCGATCGGCCGGACCATGGTCATGACCCGATCACGGACCCGGCTCCACCGCTGGTCGAAGTCCTCATACGAGCCGGCGGCGGGATTCCACAGCTTCTCGGCCATCACCGGCAGCCGGATCTCGAGGTCCTCGAGCACGGTGTACTCCCACTGCTCCCAGAACAGCAGCTGCCCGCCGAGCACCTGGCTGTCCCGCCCGATGTAGGACGCCCGCCAGGCCGAGTCGGTCCGGTCCGGATCATTTGGCCCCTCGTCCCGGAACACCGGGGTGCCGGCCCAGTGGCTGAACCGGTCGGCATCCCAGGCGTGGATCTCTCGGGGCGACCACATCCGGGTCTGGCCGCCGAGGTGGAGCGGGCCGCCCCGGCCGACCACGTACATGGGGCTCCAGGAGGCGTTGATCAGTTCGTAGCCGGCCTCGAGCATGCCCCACGGGGCGTTGTACTGCCCGCCCTCCCAGGCCAGGACGATCACCCGATCGTCACCGGTGGCCGGGATCTCGGCCGGGGCACCGTGGAAGCCCTCCCAGACCAACATCCGCCGGTTGCTCGACCGGATGTGGCGGTTCATCTCGGCCAGGAACGGCACCAGGGCCGCACCGGCCGAGGACTCGTCGCCGCCGATGTGGAAGTACGGGCTCGACGCGAACACGCTGTTCATGTCGTCGATGATCGCCTTGATGGCGTTGTAGTTCTCCGGTGCGGCGACCTCGCCGTGGTTGGTGGCGTTGATGTAGCCGGACTCCATCAACTTGGTGGAGTGACCGGGGAGGTCGAGCTCGGGGATGATCGTCACCCCGCGGGCATCGGCGTAGGAGACCAGGTCCAGCCAGTCGGCCCGGCTGATCGTGTAGTTGCGGTCCCCGAGGTTGTCGGTCACCGGTCCGAACGGGAAGGCGAAGTTCTGATCGTCCGTCAGGTGGAGGTGGAGGTAGCGGGTCTTGTACTGGCGGAGCAGGTCGATGATCTCCCGCAACCCCTCGGTGGTATGTCGCTGCCGGGCGATGTCGATCATGACGGCCCGGTAGCCGGAGGCCGGGCGATCCTCGATCTGGACCGCCGGGATGGTGAAGCGGCCACCGTCTTCGACCAGGGCCTGGGTCAGGGTGCTGGTCCCGTAGGCGACGCCCTTGTACCACTGGCTGGAGATCACGACCCGATCGCTGGCGGTCAACCGGTAGGACTGGTCCTGCTCGGCCTCGCTCGGGGCATCCGCAGTGATCTGATCGAACGACAGCACGATGTCACCCGGGCCGGCGCTGGCCGGGTCCCCGGCAACGACGGCGGGCCGCATGCCGGTCACCAGCTCCAGTTCGTAGGCCAGCACCTCGGCCAACGGCTCCAACGACTGCTCGGTCGGCACCGGGTGGGAGCGGGTCTGGAACAGGATCCGGCTTGCTCCCGAGTACTCGAAGGTGCCGTTCTGGCGGACCAGCGACGTGGGCCGGGGCACCAGGTTGTCGATCCCGCCCGCAGCCTCGGCGGTCGGTGTCGCCCAGTTGGCGACCAGCGGGACCACGGTGAAGGTGGCGGCGATGACGACGAAGGCGGCCAGCATGGCCATCGGCTTCCGCAGCGTCGAGTCGGTGAACGACTCCAACGTTGTGTCGTCCCCTCCGTCGTCATCGTCCCAGAGATGGTCAGTCAAGATCTGCCGCACCGAGTGCTCCGCTCCGCCGTCACGCCTGTTGAGGCCGAGAACTCGGCCTCCGACGTACAGGTACCGAGGGGCCGCACCGTGTGATGAACACCCCGTAGATCTGGGCGAATTTGCCCACCACAATCGATCGCAGTGGGCAATCGCCTGCCGCTGGTGCCACAATCGTCAACTCGGGTGTCGTCGCCGGACGGTGATATCGTCCGGTGAACGGCGGTTGATCGGAGGACGCCATGCGGGGCGTATCCAGCGCATCGAGGACGGAACGTCCTGCTGATATCGATGCCGACGCGCCAAGCGGGGACTTCGACGAGCTCTACCGAACCCACCGACCGGCGCTGGTGGAGTATGCGTCCCGCCGCAATGCCCACGATCCGGAGCTGATGGCCGATCTGGCCCTGCTCGACGGCTACCGGGCCATGAACCGGATGCGAAGCGATCATCCGCGGGCCATGTGGGCCTACCTCTACCGGGCGCTCAACAGCCACATGATTCGGGAGGGTTCGAAGCCGAAGCCGGAGCTGCGGGCCGACCTCGAACTGTTGGACCACGACGGCGGCTTCGAAGACGACGTGGCCGCAGACATCGAACTCGACCGGGCCCTGGCCAGCCTGTCCGAGGGACAGGAGCAGGCCCTTCGGCCACGCCTGGTCGACGACCTGTCCGCCGCCCAGATCGGGGCCGAACTGGGCAAGAGCCCGGACGCCATCCGGCAGCTGCAGCATCAGGCGCTCCGGCGGCTCCGGCGGTCGCTCTACGCCGTCGTCATCCTGGCGATCATGGGCGCAGCGGCCATCGCGGTCGTCACCGGCGCAGACGACGACCGGCCGATCGACTCCACCCCGGTGACCGAGGCCCCGACCCCGGAGAACCCGGAGGAGCAGACCGGCATCACCGTGGCCCCCCAGCCGGGACCGGCCGACGGCGAGACGGTGCAGGTGGAGACACCGGCGCCCACCGCACCGACCGGCGGGTCGACCGACAGCGAGGCCACCCCGGCCGCTCCGGCGGACGCTGCGACGCAGGCGACGGCCGCAGGGACGATCCCGGCAACCGCGGCAGCAGAGCTCCCGGAGCCGGACCCGGTTGCAGCAGACGTTCCGCCGACAAACCCCCAGACCATGACCCCGGTCCGGCTGATCGCCCACGACGGCTTCGACCTCGGCATGCCGAACGGTGCGCCGTTGGTGACGATCAACGGCAGCGAGAGCTCGAGCGGCTTCGCTTCGGACTGGGAGATCGAGGCCGGTGAACTGCTGGCATCGTTTGATGCCGTCGGGCTGTCCTACACCGGACCGTCCGGCAACCGGCTGCAGACCTCACCCGGTGCGGTTCGGGTGCGATCGGTCTCGACCTGGACCAACGTCGTCCGCCCCCTGGCCGAGCCACCGACCGGGAGCTACTGGGTCAGCTACCTGATCCGGGTCGAGGCCGAAGAGATCGGCGACGCCTTCTGGTTTGTCGGACAGGGGATGGGGTCCGCAGCATTCGGGGTTCAGACCGGACGGGAGTTCCGGTTTGTCCAAGGGCCACTGTCCCCACTGGTCGCAGTGCCCGGCCAGACCTACCTCGTCGTGGCGAACGTCAACCCCGAGCAGGGGTCGAGGCTCTGGGTCGATCCGGATCTGGCGGAACCGGGCCCACCGGACGTGACGATCGACGAGGCGCCGATCTCAGACGTCGACAATTCCGGCTTCGCCATCTTCAACTACGACGACGCGGTGTACACCATCGACGAGTACCGGATCGGCTCCGCCTTCGTCGACGTGGCGCCGGCCGCCAACTGACCGGACCCAGGCCGGCCTCAGGCCGGGGCGGTGGCGATGAGTATCCCCTCGGTCAGGTGGAAGGCTGCGGCGTCCTGATCCCCGGCCGCACCCAGTTCGGGCCGGAGGTAGGCCAGCACCGGTTCCGGCGCCGCCTCCAACTCGGCCAGCAGTTCCCTGCGCACGTCGTCCGGCACGCTCATGTTGTCGGCCCAGGTCCGAAACACCATCCGCTTGGCCAGCGTCTCGACATGGGTCAGGGCCATTCCGGCGTCGACGATCAGACCGGCCCAGTCCTCGACCCCCAGGGCCAGGACATGACTGGGATCCCGCTTCCGCTCCCACCGATTCACGAAGGCGGACGCCGCCTCGTCGACCATGTTGTCGACCAGGCCGAACCGGCCGCCAGGGCGCAGCACCCGGGCCACCTCGGCGATGAAGTGGTTCGGGTTCGGGAAGTGGTGGGGTGCGATCCGGCAGGTGACCGCATCGAACGAGTCGTCGTCGAACGGGAGCCGCTCGGCCTCGGCGATCTCGAACGTGGCGTTGGTCAGACCGAGCTCGTCCGCCCGGCCCCGGGCAACGGTCAGCATCTCCTCCAGCAGGTCGGACACGACCACCTCGGCGACGTGGGGGGCGAAGGCGACGGCGGTGTGGCCGGCCGCAGCGGCGATGTCGAGCAGACGCCAGTCGGGTGCCGGCTCCATCAGCGTGACCAGGCGGCCGAGGCTCGCCCCCTTGGCATGGACCGCACTGTCTGCGTAGTTGGCGGCGTTCGGGCCGAACTGGCGCCGGATGAGATCCCGCACCGCGGCCCCGTCTGGGGCGTCGTTGCTCATGGGCGGAGACTAGCGAGCACCGGTCAACCTGACCCAACCACCGGCGGCCCAAAACGCCGATGACCCGGCCGAAAGGCTGGCGGGTAGTGCCCTTGGCCGGGTCAGATCATCGGAGAGCAGGAACCACAAAACCAGAAACCGAGCGCTCCGGCGGTTGGAGCGGACGGGACAGGCTCGGCGGAGTCCTGCGTACTGCTTGGACATGATCCTAGACCGGACCGACCAATCGTGCCCAGAGAGCGGTCGGCGCAACCGTCCGGATGGGCGCCTCCATGACGAAATCGGGGCGATCAGCATTCTTCATAACGGCGCAAAACTCCACTGTTCAGTGGGTTCTGGACCGGAACAACCGTAACGGGCGATACCAGCTGTGGATTTATTCCAGCTTTGGGACATTTCAGCGCCGGCCGTTACACGGGCCGGCGATCAGCGGCCGGAGCTACCGAAACCCTGCCCACCTCGATCGTCCGGACCCGGCGGCAGGGTGTCGACGACGGCGAACTCAAGCGGCGGCGCTTCGACGACGAGCAGCTGCGCGATGCGCTGGCCCCTGGTGACCAGCAGGTCCTCGGCACCGGTGTTGTGGAGGATGACCTGCAGTTCCCCCCGGTACCCGGAGTCGATGAGGCCCGGGGCGTTGAGCACCGTCACTCCGTCCCGGAGGGCCATCCCCGATCGGGGCACGATCAGGCCGGCCCAGCCGGCCGGTATCGCAACCGCGAACCCGGTCGGGACCAGGGCCCGGCCGCCGGCCGGCACCGAGGTGTCCTCACTGGCCGGTAGGTCTGCGGCCGCATCTCCGGCCCGAACCCTGGTCGGTGCCGGCAGGTCGGGGTCCAGCCGCTGGAACAGGACCCGGGGCTGCCGGTCTGGGGAGCTCACGGCCGCCACACTACCGCCGGGCCTCACCGCTCGGAGGAAATGCCGAGCCCGGGCGACACCGGTCACAGCCCGAACAGCTATCGTGGTTTTCTTGCTTGCGTGGATGGACCTGGAAATGACCGGCCTCGATCCGGCTCGGCACGTCATCGTCGAGATTGCGACCCTGCTGACCGACGATGACCTCAACTTCGGAACCATATGTGACCCCTCGCGTCAGAAAGAGCATTCGAGCGATTTTTGCATTTTTCACAATGGCCGAAAGAAGTGAGAAGTCACGTCAGCATGGTCACCCGGGTCAAAAAAATGTTTTGACCAGGATTGGTCAATTGATGAATGAACTTTAACATGGGC
>JBCCFN010000271.1:0-7264 GCA_039029715.1 Actinomycetota bacterium
CGCAGGCGTCCTGGGGAGCGGCGGCCTCGGGACGGGCGGAGACGAGCGCCCCGGCGGCTCCCAGCGCGAGCACGCCGCCCAGGCTCCAGCGAATGCGCTTGCGTCGGCGGACGATCGGGCTCGGGACCAGAAGCCAGCCGTTCGTCACCGATTGCAAAGAGAGTCCCCCGAGACGTTCGACCGCCCCGCTCCGACACCCCCCTGATCGGATCGCGGAGACAGGTTCCTGTCAGGTCGCCACTGCACCATTCCAAACCGCAACCGGCCGGTGCAAGTTCGTCCGTAACAAATCTCCGAGGAATCGCCGGACTCGTCGTCCGCTCAGGCGATCGCCCGATCGGTCCGAACCGTGGCCAACGTCTCGAGCAACCGGTCGTGCTGATGGAACAGGTCGTGGTCGGCCTCGGCCCCGGAGCTGGTCTGGGGGGCCTTGAAGTAGAAGCCAAGCCAGTCCTGGACCCCGGACCACCCGGCCCGGGCAGCCAGGTCGAGGAACAGCACCAGGTCGAGCACCAGCGGTGCGGCGAGGATTGAGTCGCGGCAGGAGAAGTCGACCTTGATCTCCATCGGGTACCCCATCCACCCGAAGATGTCGATGGCGTCCCAGCCCTCCTTGTTGTCACCCCGGGGCGGGTAGTAGTTGATCCGGACCACGTGGTCGATCTCGCCGTACAGCTCCGGGTTGGCCTCCGGCTCCAGGATGGTCTCCAGGACGCCGAGCTTCGATGCCTCCTTGGTCCGGAAGTTGTCCGGATCGTCCAGGACCTCGCCATCACGGTTGCCGAGGATGTTGGTCGAGTACCAACCCCGAAGCCCGAGCATGCGGGCCCGCAGACCGGGGGCGATCAGGGTCTTCATCAACGTCTGGCCGGTCTTGAAGTCCTTGCCGGCGATCGGCACCCCGCGATCGGCCGCCAGCTCGAGCATGCACGGCAGGTCGACCGACAGGTTCGGGGCGCCGTTTGCGAACGGCACGCCGGCCTGGAGCGCGGCATAGGCGTAGATCTGGCTCGGCGAGATGTTGTCGTCGTCGGCCTTCAACCCCTCCTCAAAGCTCCGGACCGTGGCGTGGACCTCCGACGGTTCCTGGTAGGCCTCGGTCGAGCCACACCAGACCATCACCAGCCGGTCACAGTCGTTGTCGACCCGGAACCGCTCGATGTCGTCGATCAGGGCCAGCGCCTGATCCCACTTGGTGGTCTCGGTCTTGACCCGATGCCCGTCGAGCCGCTTGACCCATCGCTGATCGAACACGGCGTCCATTGCGACCACCGACTCCAGCTCGCCGGAGATGGCCCCGAGGTCCCGATCGTTGAGCACGCCGGCGGTGGTCGCCGCCTCCAGCCCGTTGGCCGAGATCGGATCCCAGCCGCCGAACACCAGGTCATCGAGGCCGGCGATCGGCACCGCGTCGGTGATCGGGACCTCGTCACCGTCCGGGGCCGCAGCCGGGAGGCGGCCGAGCTGGCTCAGCGACCCGATCGGTGCGGTCTGGCCGTTGCGGGCGGCCAGGACCCCCGCGATGAAGGTGGAGGCCACGGCGCCGAGACCGGGCAGCAAGACCCCGAGGGTGCCGGTTGCGGACGGGACGGCGGGAGCGGAGGCGTGATCAGTCATACCCCAAGACTAAGGAAATCTGAATGGTTGAGCAGTACGATTCAGATAGTCCGAACTGTTCGTAAGCCGGACGGGAGTGAACATGGATCGGAAACCGGAGGGGTCATCGGCCAGGCCGCCGCTCAGGAACGTGACCACCCATCAGCTCGAATACCTGGTGGCGGCCAGCCAGGCGGCCACGATGGCCGACGCCGCCGATCGACTGACGATCAGCCCGTCCGCCCTCAGCCAGGGACTGTCCGAGCTGGAACGACGGCTCGGCCTGCCACTGTTCGAGCGGCACGGGCGGAACCGGGTGCTGACCGACCAGGGTCGTGATGCGGTCGGCCACGCGGAACGGATCCTGGCCGCCACCGCCGACCTGACCTTGTGGGTCGACGGCCAGCTGACCGGTGAACGAGGCGAGGTTCGGCTCGGCCTGATCGACATCGCCGCCGTCCACTACTTTCCGGACACCCTGATCGAGTACCGGGCCGAACGACCGGACGTCCAACTCCGCCTGACGGTCGCCCCGTCCGCCACCCTGACCGCCGGACTGCTCGACGGCCGCCTCGACGCCGCGGTGATCGTCGACCCGCCGACCCCGGACCGGGCACTGACCTATCGCGAGCTGTTCACCGAGGAACTCGCCATCTACGCCCCGACACCAGGCGGACGGGCAACCGCCGGCCAGCGCCGGGCCCGGGACCGGGTCGGCCCGGCCGACCATTGGGGCCCGTGGGTCACGTTCCCTGCGGAGTCCCACACCCGCCGCCATGTGGCCACGGCGTTGCGGGCCCTCGGGGCCGAGTTCCGGGTCGAGGCGGAGTCGAACCAACCCGAGGTGCTCCGCCAGATGGTCACCCTCGGTATGGGCTGGACCGTGCTCCCGGTGGTCCAGGCCGAGACCGATCCCAACCCCCTGGTCCGGGCCCGCCGCCGACCGCTGCTCGAACGGCGGCTGGTCATCGCCAGACGGCACCGGGCAACGCCGGGGGCGGCCATCTCCGCACTGCTCGAGCGGCTGACCGCCCGGGCGGCAGAGATCGAACGTTAGGCCGAGGCGACCGGGATCCGGGTCCGATGCGTTGACCGAGCGGTGACCTCGACCAGCTCACCAAGCAGGTACTGATGGGCCGCATCGACGATCCTGGTGGTGGCCCAGGTCCCGACCCGGAGCGGCTCTGACCGGAAGTGGACCAGCTTGTTGTGGGCGGTCCGCCCGGTCAGCACCGTCGGGTCCTTCTTGGACGGGCCCTCGACCACGACCTCCTCGATCCGGCCGATCCGGGCCCGATACTTGGCAAGCGCCGAGCGTTCGATCACGGTCCGGAGCCGGGCGTAGCGATCCTTGACCTCTTCGGGGTCGCAGAAGTCGTCGACCATGCCAGCCGCCTCGGTCCCCTCCCGGGGTGAGAACACGAAGGTGTAGGCGCTGTCGTACTGGGCCTCGGCCGCCACCTCCAGGGTGCGGGCGAAGTCGTCCTCGGTCTCGCCGGGGAAGCCGACGATGATGTCGGTGCTGACCGCAAGATCGGGGATGGTCCGGCGGGCGGCGGCCAGCTTGGCCAGGTAACGCTCGGCGGTGTAGCCCCGATGCATGGCGGCCAGGATCCGGTCCGAACCGGACTGGAGCGGGAAGTGGAGGTGACCGACGACGGTGTCGGTCTCGGCCATCGCCTCGAACACGTCCGGGGTCATGTCCTTGGGATGGGGACTGGTGAACCGGACCCGACGGATCCCCTCCACCGCACCGACCGCCCGGAGCAGCGGGGCGAAGCTCGGACGGATCCGGACGTCGTCGCCGGCCCGGCGGGCGGCCAGGGCCAGGTCCCGACCGTAGGAATTCACGTTCTGGCCGAGCAGCGTCACCTCGGTCACGCCGGCCGCCGCCAGATCCCGGGCCTCGGCGACGATGTCTTCGAACGGGCGGCTGATCTCGGCCCCCCGGACCGACGGCACGATGCAGAATGCGCAGGAGTTGTCGCACCCGATCTGGATGGTCAACCACCCCGCATAGTCGGTCGCCCGTCTGGCCGGCAGCGCCGAGGGGAACAGTTCGGCGTCCCGGTCGGCGGCCGACTCGTCCCAGATCTCGGTCACCGGACCGGACACCCGGGCCTCGGCAAGCAATTCGGTGGCCCGATGGACGTTGTGGGTGCCGAACACCACGTCGACGTGACCGGCCCGCTCCTGGATCCGGTCCCGGTCCTTCTGGGCCAGGCACCCGGCGACCACGATCTGGAGGTCCGGGTTCTCGCTCTTGAGCGACTTCAGGTTGCCGAGCGCCCCGTACAGCTTGTTGTCTGCGTTCTCCCGGATGCAGCAGGTGTTCAGGACGACGACGTCTGCCTCGTCCGCAGTGTCGGTGTGGGCGTACCCGTCGGCTTCGAGCAGCCCGGCGATGCGCTCGGAGTCGTGCTCGTTCATCTGGCAGCCGTAGGTCCGGATTGCGTACTTCTTTGTTGCCACGTCCTGCCACACTCCCGGATTCGACCGTTCGAGTCTACCGAGGCTGACCGGCAGCGGTGATCAGCAGAGGCGGTTGTCCCGGATCTCGACCACCTCGTTGTCATCGTCGAACACGAGCGAGACCAGCATCGAGCCCGTCCCGTCGAACGGATCGGTCTGGAGCAACAGTGGGAACATCTCCTCGACCGTGCCGCTGGTGTACCACTCCTCCGGGCCGGTATCGCCGCCGCAGACCGCGTCGTAGACGTCGCGCTCGATCAGGTGGAGGACGGCGGCGTCGGCCACCGGGTAGGTCCGGAGTCCGGGATTCACGTTCTCGTGGGGCGGCATGTCGCTGCCGAGGGCGTAGCCGACCTCCTCGGTGAGTTCCGGCCCGGCCTTCCCGTCGAAGCTGTAGCGGTCGAACCAGATCCAGCGCCGGCCATCGACCTCGGTCAGGCGAACCAGCGCCCCGTAGTCGAACACCAGATCCGGCTCGGCCTGGTTCTGGAGCGGCCCGGGCACGGTGGTGTCGGCGGGGGCACCGTCACTCTCCGAGCCTGCGTCTTCGGCTGCAGCCGGCGCAGAGGTGACGGCCGCATCGTCGGTGGTCGGGGCGGTCGTTGTCGACGGCTCCTCGGTCTGAGGGACCGTCGTCGGCGACGGCGCCTCGGTGTCCGGGGCGGGCTGGCTGTCGTCTGCGGGGTCCGCCACCTCGGTCAGCGAGGATCGACCGGCCTGGATCGCCGCCACCCCGAGCAGCACGACGGCCACCACGGCCGCCGCCACGAACCAGATCCGTGATCCTCGCCGATCCCAACTCCGTTGCACCGTGTCGTTCATGTCTTCTAGTCGGATGACGTTGGCATCGGTATCCAGATTTTCTCGGTCGAGCTCGGCCGGGGCGGTGACTGCCGACCCGCCGGCCCGCTCATCGTCGATGGCGGCCAGGGCGTCCTGGATGTCCTCCCAGTACCCGGGCCGCCGGGGTGGAGGTCCGCTCTGCTCGAACAGACGGCCGATCTCTTCGTCGTTCATGGCCTCCCTCCCGTTCGCAACCGGTCCTTGGCTCGGCTGACCTTGGAGGCGACCGTGCCTCGCGACAGCCCGGAGATCTCGGCCACCTCGTCGTAGCTGTAGCCGAGGGCGGCGGTGAAGTACAGCAGCCCCCGCTGCTCCGGATCGAGCCGCCCGAGCAGATCGACCGCCTCCATGCCGTCGAGGACACCGTCATCGAGCCGCCCACCGTCGGCCACCGCTGCGCCATCACCGGCGACCGGCGGATCGACCCCGACCACTTCGAGCGAGACCTTCGGCCGCCGGGATTCGTGACGGATGTGGTCGATCGCCGTGCGGTAGCAGATCGTGTGGAGCCACGACCGCAACGACGATCGCCCGTCGAACCGATCGATCGATCGATAGGCCCGCTCGTAGCTGAGCTGCATGATGTCGTCGACCACATTCGAATCCCGGACCACGGCCCACACCAGGCCCCGGAGGTAGTCGTCGTGGTCGAACAGTGAGGCGACGAAGCCGGCGGCCCCGGTCGAGCCCGGGCCGGCCCGGTTCCCACCGGTGTACTCGTCGCTCGACATCACCTTCATTGTGCCGCCCGAGGCGCCGATACGGCCGGACCGACGGTCGAGACCGGTGAGGCTTCCATGGAACTCAGACGCCCCACCGCCCGATCCGTATCCCGATTCCTCGGACCAGACCACCGGACGGCGGCAACGCGTCGGGCGGCGGCAACGTGTCGGGCGGAGGGCGACGGTACGGCCGAGGTCTTGGGCGGTACGCTCCGGACGAGATGTCGGGCGACGATCGACCTCACGTGCGGTGGCCGCTGTTCTGGCTCAGCCTGCTGTGTCTGACCGCCACCTGGTCGCTGTTGGCGATCCGCTGGAGCGAACCGGGTCGGCCACTGGTCATCGCCGCCGCCGGGCTGCTGCCGCTGCTTGCCACCGCTCCGATGATCATCGGCTCGCTGGCGGCGTGGCTGTCGCGGAGCGTCCCCCTGCGGCTGGTCGGCGCCGTCACCGTGATCCTGTTCCTGGTCACCACCTCACCGCTCGACGCCGTCATCGGCTGCCGAGCCGCCGACCCGCCGGCCGGCGGGGCCGCCGACGGGTTGGTCCGGCTCTACACCGCGAACGTCTTCGCAGACACCGCATCGGCCAGGGTCGATGCCGTCGCCGCCGCGGTCGCAGCCGAGAACCCGGACGTCCTGGTCCTCCAGGAGGTGACCGGCGACTTCCTGGCCGGGATCCGGGTCGACTCCCGTCTCGACTTCCTCCCCCACCGCAGCGACACGGTCAGCGGGGTGCCCTGGGGCGAGGTGGTCTGGAGTCGGTGGCCGATCGTCGAGGTCGAGATCCAGCCCCTGGCCGGGATCGAACTGATCCACGCCACCATCGACGGCCCGACCGGGCGCTTCATCACCACTGCGATCCATACCGGGGCCCCGATAACCGGCGGTCTGGTCGGACCGTGGCAACGCCAGCTGGCCGGAATCGCCGCCATCGACCGGTCGGTCGGGCCTCGCATCCTGGCCGGTGACTTCAATGCGACCAGAGATCACCGACCGTTCCGGGCCGTGCTTGCCAACGGGTGGACGGACGCCCACGAGGCCAAGGGATGTGGGTTCGATGCCACCTGGCCGGCGGCCGGGGGTCTGCCATTCGCCGTGATGCGGCTCGATCACGTCGTGGTCGACGAGGACTGGGAGGTGCTCGACCTCCGGCTGGGGACCGAGGTCGGCAGCGATCACCTCCCGGTGATCACCGACCTGGTGCTGGCGCCGGCCGAGACCTAGCGTCGGTCCCGTCTGCCCGGCTCATTCACCACAGGACCGGCAGCCGATCGATGCCGAGGACGAAGTTGCCGGCCCGCTCGGGCTGCAAACGATCCGGTTCGGCCAGCCGGATGTTCGGCAACCGACCGAGGATCTCCTCGAACAGGACCCGAAGCTCCAACCGGGCCAGCTGGGCGCCGAGGCAGTAGTGGCGACCGTTGGCCCCGAACGCCACGTGAGGGTTCGGGCTTCGGGTGATGTCGAACCGGTGGCGGTCGTCGAACACCGCCTCGTCCCGATTGCCGGACAGGTAGAGCAGGAGCAGCCGATCCCCGGCCAGGACCTGCTGGTCTCCGACCATGACGTCCCGGGTTGCGGTGCGATTCATGTTGCGGACCGGGGTGATCCACCGCAGCATCTCCTCGA
>JBCCFN010000272.1:0-7227 GCA_039029715.1 Actinomycetota bacterium
CCGAACCGTTCGAGCAACCTGACCGGCCGCCTGCCGTCGGCCCACGGCGTGGTGTTCAACGACCGCTCGCTCGACCCCGGCACCACCACCTTCGTCGGCCGCCTGGCCGCCGCCGGCTACCGGACGGACCACATCGGTAAGGCCCATCTCCAGATTCACGGCCGGGCCCTGTTCCCAACGCCAGAGGAGGCATCGGTCGGCCACCTCGGTTGGCCACCGGGTTGGGACACCCTGGAGGACGCGGCCCGCTACGTCGAGGACGATCCGGGCCCGGTCCGCGAGTTCTACGGGTTCGACCGGGCGGAGTTCTGCCTCGGCCACGGGCCGAATGTCGGCGGCCACCATCTGCGATGGGCCCTGACCAGGGGGTTCGACCCGTCGACCGCCGGGGGTGGACCGAACGGGCCGGCCGCAACCCGCTCACCCCACTGGTGGCAAGTGCTGCAACCGGTCTACGACGAGGGGTTCCACTCGACCGAGTTCGTGACCGCACGGACGGTGGAGCTGATCGAGCAGGGGGCCGGAGGCGACCAGCCGTGGTTCCTGTTCGCCTCCTACCCGGACCCCCATCATCCGTTTGCCCCGCCCGGGCCGTGGTACGACCGCCACGACCCGGCGGACATGGTGGTCCCGGCGAGCTTCGACGATCCGGTCGATGACCTTCCCCGCTTCCTCCGGGAGATGGCGATCAGCCCCGGCGCACGGGGTCCGATGCGCATCGGGGAGGCCGCCCTCCGGGCGGCGATGGCGGCCCAGTACGGGGCGATCGAGTGCATCGATGCCGGCGTCGGTCGGATGCTTGGGGCGCTGGAGGCATCGGGCCAGGCCGACGACACCATCGTGGTGTTCACCGCCGACCACGGCGACATGTTCGGCGATCACGGGTTCATGCTCAAGGGTGGGCTGGTGTTCGAGGGCACGACCCGGGTCCCGCTGCTGATCGCCAGACCGGGTGGCGCCGGGACTCGGACCTCATCGCTTGCGTCCTCGTTGGACCTCGGCCCGACGATGCTCGATCTGCTCGGCATCGACGGGTTCGACGGCATCCAGGGCGTCAGCCTGGTCCCGCTCCTCGACCGGCCGGCCGCCGAGGTTCGGGATCACGTCCTGATCGAGGAGGACGTGCCGTCCTATGGCATCTGGGCCAACCCGGTCCCCGAGCACTCCCGAACCATCGTCACCGCCGACGCCCGGCTGACCCGGTACTCGACCGGTGAGGGCGAGCTCTACGACCTCGTTGCCGATCGGGGCGAGCGTCGAAACCTGTTCGGCCACGGGGACGGCCGTGTCCTTCGGACCGACCTCACCGAGCAGCTGGCCGAGGCGATGATCGGCGCAGCGGACCTGGCCCGCCCCGAGCCGGGACCGGCACCGCCCAGGACCCGCCGCTGACGGCCGTCAGGCGATCACGTTCGGTCGATAGCTGGGGTTCGCGGCGGCGATCATCGCCTCGGTCAGCTGCTCACCGAGCTCCAGCCGCAGGGCCAGGGACGATGGATCGGCCCAGCGGTTCTCCAGTTCGAGCGGATCGTTCGCCAGGTCGTAGAGATCGTGCCGGTCCAGGTTCTGGTACCGGGTGATCCGGGCGGTCCTGGTCACCAGGGTCCGCATCCGGGGCTGGACCCCGGCGTGGATACCGTCGCGGATCTGGTCCTCCTCGATCAGCAGGTGATCCCGGACCTCGGTGCTGGGGTCCTCGAGCACCGGGACAAGACTGATGCCCTGGGAGCCGTAGAAGCTGTCGACGGCGCACAGGTCGAGGATGGTCTCGCCCAGATCGAGGGAGTTGACCAGCGCCTCGGTCACCCCCGGTTCGATACCGGGCCCGGTCACCGTGAACGGCACCCGGAGCACGCCGTCGTAGTGGGTGAACATCTTCAGCATCAGGCCGTGGTCACCGAACATGTCGCCGTGGTCGGAGGTGAAGATGACGATCGTGTCTTCGGCCTGGCCCGATGCGTCGAGCGCGGCCAGCACCGTGGCCACCGCATCGTCGATCATGGAGATGGCCCCGAACTCGTAGGCCATCGCATGCCGGAGCTGGCGTTCGTCCGCCGCCTGGAGGGCGGGAGAGTCATTGACGTTGCCCCGGGTGGCGGCGATCCGCTGCAGGTGGGGGACCGAGGCGGTGTGGGGGTCGTCGAAGGTCTCGGGGACCACCATGTCCGCCGGGTCGTACATGTCGGCATAGCGCCCGGGCGGGGTGAACGGATGGTGGGGGTCGGGGAACGAGCACTGGAGGAACCACGGCTCGTCGTCCGCGGCCCGCGCCCGGATCCAATCGATCGATCGCTCGGCAACGAAGGTCGTCGGGTACAGCTCCGGGGGCATCGACGGCTTGCGGACCTCGGTCCAGCCGTCGAACACCCACTCGGCGTTGTCCGGCCCGGCAACGTCGTGCCAGTCGAGGCCCTTGTCTGCGAGCCAACCAACGTAGTGGCCGGTGCAGCCGTCACCGTGGGCCGGGACCACCTCGACGTGGTCGAACCCGTAGAAGTCGTCCGGCATCTCGATCCGCCGATCGAGGTGGCCCTGGATCGACTCGTACCGGTCCCAGTCCTGGTGGCCGGGTAGCCCGGTCAGGCGGGCCTGCTCGGCCAGGGAGAAGTCGAACTGCTGACGGGCGATGTCTGGCCGCAGCTCGAAGTTCTGGAAGTGCCCCTTGCCGACCAGGCCGGTCCGGTACCCGGCGGAGCGAAGCCGTTTGACGAAGGTGTTCGCATGCCAGTCCAGAGCGATGCCGTTGTGGCGGGTGCCGTGGACGGACGGGTACCGCATCGTCATGATCGAGCACCGGTTCGGCTGGCACAGCGGGTTGGCCACGTAGGCGCTGGTGAACCGCATGCTGCGAGCGGCCAGACCGTCGAGGGCCGGCGTCTGGATCACCGGGTTGCCGCCGAACCCGAGGTGGTCCGGTCGGTGCTGGTCGGTCATGATCAGCAACACGTTCGGTCTGGGCATCGGCATGCTCGTTCTCAATCGTGACCGTCGGCCTGCTCCCGGAGTTCCTGGGCGCAGGTGTGAAGGTAGTTGCGGCCGGTGGCCGTCACCAGGTCGTAGGCCAGCTCGTCGATGGCGTCCGCCTTGAGCCGCATCGTGTCTGCCGGGCGATGGTCGAGCGCCAGCACGAGGTCGCAGAGCTCGGCCGCCCACTGGGCGTCGCCGGTGGCCAGCGCCTCGGTCGCCCGGTCGAACAGCACGTCGGGGCCGCCGGCCAGCTCGGCGACCCTGACCGCTCGTTCGGCCGGATGGAGTGGGTTCATGTGGGCCGGGTTGCCGTCGAACCAGCCGAGGATGCCGGTGAAGATCGACCGCACCCCCCAACCGACGTTGCCGTAGTACTGCCCGAGCAGCGGGTTGGTCGCCAGCTCGTCCGGCAGGGTGACCTCGTGGGCCAGCTCATCCGGGGTCTTGCCCCGGTTCATGCCGGCGATCGTCTCGTTGTAGATGTGCCACAGACCCCGGCTGTAGGTGTCGAGCGCCTCGTCGACGGTGGCGGCGCCGGAGAACGGGACGGTGTGGCCGAGGACCAGGTGGTCCGGCTCCAGTGCCCGGATCCGATCGACCGACTCGCACCAGTCCCGGACGTCGCGGTACTGGGTGCCGCGGATGGCGTACAGGTTCGGGAACGATCGGTACATGTTGTCGCCGGCGAAGGCGACCCGATCGTCTGGGAACCAGGTCATGATCTGGTCCTCGGTCTCTCCCGGATTGTGGGACACCTCGAGCGTCACCCCACCGGCGGTGATCGTGGTGTCGACGTCGAAGGTCCGGGTCGGGAGGGTGCGGGTCTCCGGCCCCCCGCTCGGCCCGCCGGCAAGGGCCCCGCCCTTCGGGTACACGGCCGGGGCGATGCCGTTGTTGATCCGCTTCTCCGGTGGGAGCAGGAAACCGGCCTGTCGCTGGCCCCGTCGCTTGGCGATCGACACGCCGTTCCTGGCGAACCGCCTGGCCTCGTCGCCGAAGCTGGCATGTCCCCAGATCTCGATGTCCGGATTCTCGTCGATGAACGCCATGGCCCCACCGGTGTGGTCCGGATGGCCGTGGGTGTAGACCAGCGCCAGGATCGGGAGGTCGCTGTGGGTCCGGAGGTCGGCGATGGCGGCCGCCGACTGTTCGACCATCGACCCGGCGTCGACGGCGATGATGCCGGTGTCGCCGAGGACGAACGAGAAGGTCGACACGCCGTATCCGACTGCGACATGGACCCGTTCGGTCAATCGCAGGTACTGGCGCTCGAATAGATGGTTGATCGATCGCAACTCCTTCGAGGCTGCGGTCTCCGGCCGGTCGATGGCTGTCACCGGGTTGTCCCTTCGCTCGTGGTCGGTGCCGGCCTCGACGGTTGGTGCACCCGGGGGTCGACCAGTCGGCCGGATAGTGCGGCGAGACGGGTGCGCATGGCCGGCAGGTCGCCGCCGGTCGGCGCCAGGCCGTACTCGATGATCTCGCGGTAGATGGCCCAGCCGAGGTCCAGGGCATGGACGGCGGCCGCCTGGGCATGTACGTCCGGGTCATCGGTGGCTCGGCCGCTCCGCGCGGCGATGGTGGTCACCATGCGGGCTACCACCGGGGAGCGGTAGTAGACCTCCTTCACCCAGTCCTCGGTGGCCGCCAGGTGGGCCAGCGTCCGCCACATCGGTCGAGCGCCCTCGGTCCGGATCGGGACCGGGAACGGGACCGACCCATCATCGATGGCGGTCAGCATGGCCGTCGACCGTCGCCTGACCGTCTGGGCGATCAGGTGTTCCTTCGAGGCGAAACAGTGGTGGATCTGCCCGTGGTTGACGCCGGCTACCGCTGCGATCTCCTTGGTGGTGACCTCGGTCGGGGGTCGGTCGGCAAGCAGGCTGGCCGCTGCGCTGAGCAACCGATCCCTGACCTGGTCCGGCCCCTTCGGTGGCCCGGGTTCGATCGGTCGGCCACCGGCGACCGGGTCGGTGGTCGTGGCAGCGACGGCGGCGAGCGGGCGTCGTTGGTCGATCAGGTTGACCGACCGCTCGGCCACCCGCTGTCGCACCGCGGTCATATCCGGATCGAACGGCTGCAACGCGGTCTCGATCATGTCCCGGAAGATCCACCAACCCCGCTGCAGCGCGACGGTGGCGGCCACGTCTGCCATGACCTCGACGTCCCCGGGGGTCCGGCCGAGATCCGTGGCTCGTCGCTCGGCGAGCGCCGCCACCACCGGCGACGGCTCGAACGGCGGCTGCCGCCACCGGCCGGTCGCCGCCAGGTGGGCCAGGGTTCGCCATGCCGGCGTGCGCCACGCCGTGTCGATCGGGAGCGGGAAGGCGTCGGCGCCGCGGCGCAGCTGGCCGTGGCGGGTCGCCCCGTCGGTAACCGTCGCCGCCACTAGTCCGTCCTTCGATCCGAAGTAGTGGTGGATCTGGCCGTGGTTGACGCCGGCCCTGGCCGCGATCTGGCGACCGGTCACCTTGGTCGGCGGGTTGATCGCCAGCAGCTCGGTCGCCGCGATCAGCAACCGTGATCGGACGGTTGGCGATTCCTGTCCGCCCGCTCGGGTCCTGGTCGACAACCGGGCGGTCCCGGTGGTCTGACTCACTGAGGTCGCCGGCGATACTGCCGGTCCGAGGAGGCGCCCATCGGTTGGATTTTAGTCGCCGACTAACCGTCGAGACTAGTGTTGGACGAGCAGCGGAGCCTGAACGGGAGGACCATGGCCGAGCCATCGCCGGTGGACGCAGCCGATCAGCTCGACCAGACGTTCCGGACCTGGCGGGACGACGGGTCGAGCGAACAGGCCGAGCTCGGTGGTCGCTATGGCGGGGCGATGGGCATCAATCACCTGGTGATCAACGTCCGGGACATGGATGCCTCGCACCGGTTCTGGACCACGATCATGCGGCTCGAGCACTGCGGAACCCAGGGCGGACCCGGCCAGCCGCGGTTCCTCCGGTTCTACCGGTCCCATGGCAACACCCATCACGATCTGGCCCTGTCGCCCGTCGCCGAGCCCGGCGACCACCCGATCCCCGAAGGTCGTCCGGCCGGCCCCGGTCTCAACCATCTGGCCTGGACCTATCCCGACCTCGACAGCTGGAAGGCCCAGGTCCGCCACGTGGTCGACACCGGTTACCCGATCCAGTTCCGGATGGAGCACGGGATGAGTCAGAGCCTGTATGTGAAGGACCCGGACGGCACCGTCATCGAGATGATGTACGAGTATCCGGAGGAGCGCTGGAACCGCAACATCGAGGCCGCCCTCCAGTACCGGCGGGTCCTCGACATCGACACCGACCCCGACTACTTCGACCCCGAGCCCGAGGCCATGCCCCGCTTCGACGAGCGGGGTCTCGTCCCATAGCCCGCCGCACGCAGTCACCAAGGAGACCCGATGCCACGTATCGACCCACTGCCCCGCGATCACCTGGCCGAGTACGAGGACCGCCTGGCCTTCGTCGAGCGGGGGATGGGGTTCGTCCCGAACTCGATGTTCACCATGGCCCGGGTCCCCGGCCTGCTCGAAGGATTTCAGGAGCTGGCCAAGGCGGTGTTGTGGAACGATGTGATCCCGGCCGACCTGAAGCAGATGGTCGGCCTGATGGCAAGCGCCGGCGGCGGGTGCCGCTACTGCCAGGCCCACACCGGCCACACCGCCGAGCGACTCGGGGTGCCGCTCGACAAGCTGCAGGAGATCTGGTCGTTCGAGACCAGCGAGCACTTCAGCGATGCCGAACGGGTCGCCCTCCAGCTCGCCTTCGGCGCGGGTCAGGTCCCGAATGCGGTGACAGACGAGGACTTCGCCGCCGCTCGGGAACACTGGAGTGAGGAGCAGGTGACGGCGATCGTTGCCGTGATCTCGCTGTTCGGCTATCTCAACCGGTGGAACGACACCATGGCCACCACGCTCGAGGAGCAGCCGAACCACTTCGGCGAGGCTGCGCTCCGGAGCCAGGGCTGGGACCGGGGCAAACACACCTGATCGGCAGCGGCGGTTCCGGCCGACGCCGGTGATCGGCACCCTCGGGTCGGTCGGTCAGCCGGTGGGGACCGCCGGGTCGTCTGCGGCATAGGGCAGCACCCGATAGATCCGGCCCGGGCCGCCGAGGCGATAGTCCAGGACGGTCTCGCCCTCCGGGGTCAGCTCCCGGATCCGCTTGTCGTAGCCCTGGACGGTAAGTCAGCCTTGATGCGAACGCCAGTAGCGCCAGCTTCTTGGTCTTTGATCATACCACGACGACGGTTAAGGTCACCGATTACGTC
>JBCCFN010000273.1:0-7216 GCA_039029715.1 Actinomycetota bacterium
CTGCCCGCCAGTTGCCAGTAGAACGGGTACTCGGCCGGTTTGGGATCGCCGTACCAGTAGACGCGATGACGGTCGTAGCCGACGCCGGTGTTGAGCGAGGCCCAGGTCTGGCTCGGGTACAGCTCCCGGGGTTCGGGCCGGTCGACCACGGTCTCGATGATTGCGCCGTCTGCCAGCAACCGGGCCAGGAACGGCGCCCGCCCGGCTGCGGCCGCATCCTCGATGATGCGCCGCGGTACCTCGTTGGCCTCGACCACGACCAGCTTCCTGCCATCCATACCCCGGTTATCGGATGGATCGGCCCCCGCACTGAGCGAGTTCTCGACCGCCCGGCCGGTGTCAGCGCAGTTTGGCCCGGATGTATCGGTAGACGTCGAACACCGGGTCGACCACGAGCCGCAACATGATGCTGACGATCCCGAGCTGCACGATGATGCCGATGATCTTGGCCGCCCGGTACAGCGGCCCGGGCTCGGTCTCCTCGATGGTGAGGGTCAGCGGCGGCTCACCCTCCGGCCCCTGACCGAAGCGGCAGAACCCGTCGGTCCGATTCTGGATGGCGAACCGGTTTGACCGCTCGAACGCAAGCACCGAGCGCCCGAGCTCCTCGCCGTGTGCGATACACAGCCGCTCGGTGATGATGGAGTCCACCGGGGCCACGACCTCTTCCCGGACCACGGACCAGAGCCACAGCGCCGCCAGCGCGATGATGGCCACCAGGATCAGGCGGAATGGGTCGAACCAGGTCCGGAGCCGGGCCGCCAGCGCGGCGGCAGGGTCTGCTCCCCGGTCCCGAGCCGGAGGCTGGTCGGAGGTGGGCATGGTGTCCATCGGCGAGCCCAGTATGCCAGCTACGCCGCCTTTGGGGCCGCAGGCTGCACCTCCTCCGACGCGGTGGAACCCGCAGCCCGGACCGGATGTACCGACGCCCTACGCCGACCGCCAGGCCGTTCTGTAGATGCTGTTGGCTCCGGGACCAACAGCGGGGCGACGGCCGACCACAACCGATCCCGGCCGGCGGCCGAGCGGGTGGAACGAGGTGCATTGGCCGCCAGTACGCCATCGATCATGTCGGCCGCCACCGCTACCGCCGGCCGGCCCCGAAGGGCGACCGACACCGTTGCCGAACCGTCACGCCGACGGGTGATGGACCGGGTGACCCCCGGCACCCGGGGCGGACTGCGGAAGGCCGGGCACCGCAGCCCCTGGCGGGACGCCTCCTGGCTGAGCTGGCGGGCCAGCTGGGCGAACCGGACCGACGTCACCTCTGACGAGGGCCCCGGGCCATCCACTCCGTCCGCCGGCACCGGGCCGCCGGACGACGGCCCGGTCAGACGACCGCTCCGACCGGGGCCCGAAGGTCCACGATCCCGGGGATGCTCCTGCCGTTGCTCCACGTCCTCCACTATGACCCGGGCCTGTGACACCGACCGACGACGCTCCGGTGAGCCCCCCATCCCACCTCGACGTCACCGCGGCCGGGCAGACTTGTCGTCATGAGCGGTACGTTGTCCGAAGAGCTCCGGCTCAACCCGGCCCAGCAGCAGGTCCTGGACGAGCTGGGGACCACGGACCGTCCGGTGTTCCGCAGCGACCTTCGGGCCGAGCTCCGCCACAGCCTGGAGGAGGCCCTCGCCCCGGTGCTGGCAGACGCCCCGGCCGATCTGTTCCTCTCGAAACGGCAACTGGCGATGCTCCACGGCTGCGAGGCCCGCTACGTGGCGGACAAGGACGACGAGTTCACCTGGTCGATCGCCTCGGCCCGGGGCTCGGTGGCCCACAAGGCCATCGAGTTGCTGATCGCCCACCGCGGCAATCCGACCCCGCTGGACCTGGTCGAGGGGGCCCTGGCCCGGATCGAGGCCGACGAGAAGAGCCTGAGCAGCTTCATCCAACAGCTGACCGAGGCGGAGCGGGCCGAACTGGCCGGCCGGTCGAACGATTTCGTGTCCACCTTCACCGAGACCTTCCCACCGCTGAGCCGGCGCTGGGTCCCGGTGGCGGAGTCATCGGTTCGGGCACTGCTGTGCGACGATCGACTGACCCTCCTCGGCCGGGTCGACCTCCAGCTCGGCCGGACCCGCGGCCAGGAGGCCGGGAAGGTCCTGATCGATCTCAAGACCGGGCAGCCATCACATGCCCACCTGGAGGACCTCCGGTTCTACGCCCTCCTCGAGACGTTGAAGGTCGGCGTGCCCCCCCGGCTGCTGGTCAACTACTACCTCGACGCCGGCAGTCCCCGGAACGAGGCGGTCACCGAGGATCTGCTGTGGTCTGCGGCCCAGCGGGTGGTCGACGGGGTGGCCAAGCAGGTCGCCCTCGACCCGCCGAACGCCACCGAGCCGGCCCGCACGCCGAGCACCAGCTGCCGGTGGTGTCCGCTGAATCTGACCTGCGGACCGGGGATCGCCCACCTCGAGGCCGCATCCCAGGACGACTGGCAGCCGGCCTGAGCCGATGGCGGGTCCGTTCAGGCCGGATCCAGCGCGGTCCGGTACCGGTACCCCCTGGCCCGGAAGGCCAGATAGGCAACGAACCCGCTGATGACCGGTAGCCACATCGACACCAGTCGGTAGGCGACCGCGGCGAGGCTTGCGTCCTGGGCACTGATGCCGGAGATCACCAGCATGGAGTACAGCCCGACCTCGACGAACCCGAATCCTCCAGGCGTGATCGGGATCATGCCGAGGACCTGGGCCCCGGCGAACGCCAGCAGGACCAGGCTGAGCCTGGGGTCGGCCCCGACCGCATAGAGCGAGGCCACCAGGGCGAAGTAGTCGAACGCCACCTTGCCTGCCGAGGCGGCGATGGCGGCCGGCCAACGGGCGCCGAGCACCTCGACCAGACGATCCCGCTCCTCCCGCAGCAACCCGCCGCGGACACCCCAGGTCCGGCGGAACGGCCGACCGACCAGTCGAAACAGCCGGTCGAGGGCCCGCTCGACCCAACCGAGCGGACGGTCGAAGGCCATGCCGACGGCGCCGACGCCGGCCAGGATCACGAACATCACCCCGGCGGCGACCGCGATCGGCAGCATGCTCTCCGGGATCGGGGCCCCGAGCAGGGCCATGACCCCCGCGACCGCCGGGATGGCGACCAGGGCGGCGGTGGTGAGGATCGAGGTGGCGGCCAGCGCACCGCCGGCCTCGGTCGGTTGCACGCCGGAGACCGACAGCATCCGGTAGTACACGGCGCCGCCGGTGGCCGCACCGCCGGGGATGATCCGGCTGACCGAATTCGAGACCAGTTGGCTGGTGGCGGCCACGAACCAGCTGACGCGGGGCAGCACGATCCGGGTCAACCACCACAGGCAGGCGAAGCTGACCGCCTCGGTGGCGATCATCACCACGAACCACTCGGGCCGGATCGTTCGGAGCCGCTCGCCGGACTGCAGCACCTCCCGGAGCCGGTCCTGCATCACATAGATCGCAACCGCACCGAGGGCGAACAACACCCCGGACCACAGGACCCGCTTGATGTGATTTGCTCCGCCGGGCGCGGAGCGAATCTCCTCCAGGACCTCGGTGTCCCGGAGATTCCTCATCCCTCGACCAACGTTCGAAGCGGGTGGCCGAACCGGCCGGTCAGCGCATCGAGCGCGGGCAGCGACAGCCCGACCACTGCCTGGTACGACCCCTCGATCCGATCCACGAGCACCGAGCCTAGGCCCTGGATGGCGTAGGCCCCGGCCTTGCCCATCGGCTCATCGGTGTCCAGGTACCAGGCGATGTCGTCCGCGGTCAGCGATCGCAGCCACACCGCAGTCCGGGCCACCGTGACCTCGGTCCGGGTCGGGGTCCGGGTCGAGGGCTCAGTCGGCGTGATGGTCTCGGTGAGGGAACGATCCGGGCCGACGACGGCCATGCCGGTGATGACGTCGTGGGATCGACCGGACAGGGCCCGGAGCATCCGCTCGGCGTCCAGCCGGTCGGTCGGCTTGCCGAACACGGTCCCGTCGAGGTCGATCACGGTGTCCGCGGCAATCACCAGGGTCTCGGAAGCGGCGGCAGGATCCAGTCGGTCGCTGACCGCGGCGGCCTTGCGCCGGGCCAGCCGTTCGACCAGCTCGGCGGGCTTCTCGCCCGGCAGCGGTGTCTCGTCCACGTCGGCCGGCACGACCGACGGGGCGAGCCCGAACCCACGGAGCAGGTCGAGGCGCCGGGGGGACGCCGACGCCAGGATCACGCTTGGCGCCACCACGCCGTCCCGACACATCACCATCGAGGGTAGACGATCGGCGGCGAAGGAGCTGCGCAGTTGGGTGTTTGGTCGAGTCGGGCCGCCGCTGGCACACTTGGCGCCATGGACCTCATCACTGTCGACGTGACCGATGGCGTCGGGACGATCACCCTCAACGATCCCGATCGCCGCAATGCCGTGACCCTGGAGATGTGCGCCGAGCTCGATGAGGCCCTGGGCGCCCTCGAGGCGGACGACGGGGTGAATTCGCTGGTCATCACCGGCGCCGGGACGGCGTTCTGCGCCGGAGCCGATCTCAGCCATCTCGGCGCCTCGGCCGAGGAGGGGCTGCTCGCCATCTACGAGGGGTTCCTCCGTGTCGGCCGGTCCCCCCTGCCATCGATCGCTGCGGTCAATGGCGCCGCCGTCGGGGCCGGCATGAACCTGGCGCTGATCTGCGATGTCCGGCTGGCCGGGCGCTCGGCCCGGTTCGACGACCGCTTCCTCAACCTCGGCATCCACCCCGGCGGCGGCCACACCTGGATGTTCCAGAACATCTGCGGCCCCCAGGCCACCATGGCGGCGGTGATCTTCTCCACCGTGATGGATGGCGAGGAGGCGGCCCGGGTCGGCCTGGCCTACCAGGTCTACGACGACGATCAGCTCCTGGCGTCGGCCCAGGAGATGGCGGCCCGGGCCTCCTCGGTGCCCCGGGACCTGGTGCTGAAGACCAAGCGGACGATCCAGGACATCGCCTACGTCACCAGCCAGCGGGCCGCGGTCGACCACGAGCTCGGCCCCCAGGCGTGGTCGACCAGACAGCCGGCGTTCCAGGAGCTGCTGGCCAAGCTGAAGGCCCGGATCTCCTCCAACTGAGCTAGAGCCAGGTCTCGTTCAGCTCGGCCGCCCTGGCGATCCACTCCTCGGCGGTCATCGCATAGCGGACGTGGTCCTCCCAGACCCCGTTGATCTCGAGGTACCGCTCGGCCACGCCCTCGTTACGGAGGTCGAGCTTCTCGACCACCCGCCGGGATGCGCTGTTTCGAGGCACGATCGAGATCTGGATCCGGTGGAGCTTCAACTCCTCGAAGGCGAACTTGGCGATCATGACCACACCCTCGGGGACGTAGCCGTTCCCTGCCATCTCCTCGTCGATCCAGTAGCCGACGTAGGCGTTCTGGAACGGCCCCCGCTGGACCGAATTCAAATTGATCTCGCCGCAGAACACCCCACCGACGAAGATCCCGAAGCCGTAGCCGGTCCCCAGCTGCCACTCCCGATCCCGGGCATGACACCGCAAGGAGAAGGCACTCCGATCCTCGATCACATCCGGGGCGCCGGGCGGGCGGCTTGGCTCCCACTTGGTCAGCCAGTCGGCGTTACGGCGCCGAACCTCCTGCCACTTCCAGAAGTCCTCGGGTCGGAGCGGCCGCAACAGGAGTCGGCGACCTAGGAGACTGTCGGCCACGACGAGAGCCTACCTGGCCCCACCGGCGGAGGCCGTGGCCAGTTCGGCGGCGAGTCCGTGGGACAGATCCCGCTCCGAGACCGTGACCTCGTCGATGTCGAGCTGGCGGCAGAACTCGATCAGGATGCACATCGCCCCGACGATGTCGTCGACATGCTCGGGGGCCAGGCCGGGGTTGTGGCCACGATCCTCTGCGGACTCGGTGGCCAGGGCCCGGAACAGCTCCTCGAGCCCGACCTTGGTGATCACCTCGTCGTGGACCGAGACCGACCGGTCGACCAACCCGATCTCGACCCTGGCGATCTGGGTCATCGCCCCCGCTGCGATCACCAGCCCACCGTCGACGGCGGACTGGACCGCCGGCAACTCGCGACGGACGTCGTCGATGTAGAGCTCGACCACCGACAGGGCCGAAGACAGCTCGTCCGGGCGGGGTGGGTCACCGGCCAGGTACTGGTCGGTCAGGTTCCGGCCCCCGATCGGCAGCGAGATGGCACCGGACGGTCCGCCGTCCGCCGGGCGGTCGTCGCCGCGGAACGCCAGCTCGGTCGAGCCGGCACCGATGTCGAGAACCACGGCCCGGCCGGTCTGGGTTCGGCCGGCCATGGCGCCCCGGAACGTCAGCGCCGCCTCACGCTCGCCGTCCAACACCGTGGGCTCGATCCCGAACGAGGCCAGCGACAATGCCGTCAACTCGGACCGGTTGTCCGCCTCCCGGACGGCGGCGGTGGCCACGACGGCCAGGCGATCCGGTGCCGGGCCGCCCGGGATCTGCTCCTCGATGATCCTGGCGAACTCGGCGAACGCCTCACCGGTCGCGGCCAGGGCCTCGGCCGGGAGCCGCCCACCGCCGCCGGCCATCAGGCGGGTCTTGCGAGCGTCACGAACATCGCCGTCACGCCCGCCCTGGATCAGCAGCTTGACCGAACCGGATCCGATGTCGACCACCGCGATCGGGCCCCCGTCCGGGGCGGCACCGGAGGTCATCGGATCAGTGGGACGACGGCTCGACCGAGGCCGGCACCGTGGGATCGAAGTGATCCCCGGTCTCCCGGAGTCGGTCGTCGACCCATCGACCGACCGGGTCGGCGGCGCCGGCCAGGAAGTTGGCGTAGTGGGCGTGCAGGCATTTCACCCCGATACGGGTGCCACCGACCCCGCCGGAGGGGCGGTGGCCGATGTGATCGGCGGGGATGCGGGCATCCCGCTCGGCGGCGTAGGCGGCGTGGGCCGCCGCCAGCTCATCGGCGGGGATGATCGCCTCCACCCGATCGACGGCGCCGGTGGCCTCGAGCCGACCGATCGCCCGGTTCAGGGCCCGGTCGATCAGCCAGTAGCGGGTCGGCATCGGCCGCCCGGAGTGGAGCAACGGCTCGTTCCGAAGCACAACCGGCCACCCATCGGACCGCCGGACCGCGACCTCGTAGCGGCCCTGCGGGACGCGTCCGAGTAGCGCTGTCACTCGATCCCGGTCCGGGGTGTCCGCTGCCATGTCGAGCGCGCCGACCGCTCCCCCAACCGGGTCGGTCAATTCATGATCCAGTAGATGATCGCGGCGATGAGGGCCGC
>JBCCFN010000274.1:0-7182 GCA_039029715.1 Actinomycetota bacterium
CGCACCGTCCGGCTTGAAGTCGGCCTCGGCCGACAGGTCGATGCCGTCGTGGTCGGCGGCGGCCGCGGCGATGTCCACCCACCCCCGTGAGACCGCCGGTGTCCCGATCACGCTGAACGCGCCGGTCTCGGTGTCGAGCACCACGTCCGCCGGATTGGCCTCCAGCAGCTCAGCCGCCAGGGTCTTTGCCTTCTCGACCACGTCCTCGGATGCCTGGAGGATGGCCGTCCCACCGAGCTGGAGCGACCGTGACCCGCCGGTTCCCCCGCCCCGGGGGACGTCGTCTGTGTCTCCGTGGCGGACCTCGATCCGGTCCATGGGAATGCCGGTGGCGTCGCTCACGATCATGGCGAAGGTGGTGTGATGACCCTGACCGTGTGACGAGGAACCGGTCCTGGCCAGCGCCGAGCCGTCTGGGAGGATCTCGACACTGCCGAACTCCGAGCTGGCCAACGGGTTGGTGATCTCGACGTAGGTCGACAGGCCGATACCGAGCTGGACCGGGTCCCCGGCCTCCCGGCGACGGGCCTGCTCGGCCCGGAGGGCCGGGTAGTCGGCGGCGGCCAAGGCCGCATCGAGCGCCCGCTCATAGTCGCCGGAGTCCATCGAGGCGCCGGTCGGGGTGGTCAACGGGAACTGGGACGGCTGGAGCAGGTTCCGGCGGCGGAGTTCTCCCGGATCCATCCCGATCCGATGGGCGTAGACGTCCATGATCCGCTCGATGGCCGCCGTGGCTTCGGGCCGACCGGCCCCTCGGTAGGCGCCGACCGGCATGGTGTTGGTCACCACCGACTGGGCCTCGAAGTCGATGTTCGGGATGTCGTAGACCCCGCTGGCCATGATCCTGGTCAGGAACGGCAGCACCGCGCCGATCTCGGCGTAGCCGCCGGCGTCCTGGATGACCGACAGTCGGTAGTGGGTCAGGTCGCCGTCCGCAGACCCGCCGAGGGAGGCCTCGAACCACTGGGCCCGGCCATGGACCATGCCGAGCATGCTCTCGGACCGGGTCTCGGCCCAGCGGGTCGGTCGGTCGAGGGCCCGGGCGACGGCCATGACCACGTAGTCCTCCGGGTATGAGCCGTTCTTGGCCCCGAACGCGCCGCCGACGTCCGGACAGATGACCCGGACCTGCTCCGCCTCCACCCCTGCTGCGGCCGCCAAGGAGTCCCGGGTCCCGTGAGCCCCCTGGGTCGAGGACCACTGGGTCAGCCGGCCCTCGTCCCAGCGGGCGGCGGCCGCCCGTGGTTCCAGCGGGCAGGGGGCGAGCCGCTGGTTGCGGAACGCCAGGTCGACCACGACCTCGCACTGGTCGAACATCGACGCCTTCTCCGGGTCTGCGGGGATGGCGAACACCACGTTGGTTTCGGCCTCGGGGAACAGGATCTGCTCGTGGGCCGCTGCGGTCTGGGGATCGAGCACCGGTGGCAGCGGCTCGAAATCGACCAGCGCCAGCTCGGCGGCGTCGACGCCCTGTTCCCTCGTCTCGGTGACGACCGCGACGACCGGCTCGCCGACGTAGCGGACCCGATCCGTTGCCAACCAGGTCCGGGTCATCTGCTGGTTGAGCATGCCCTGGGACGGCGGTCGAGGGGACAGCTGGAGGTCGGCCGCGGTGAAGGCGGCGACGACGCCGGGAGCGGTCAGCACCTCGGCCAGATCGATGCCCTCGATCATGGCATGGGGGAACGGGGAGCGGACGAAAGTGATCCAGGCCGCGTCCGGCGGCGCCACGTCATCGACGTAGGATCCGCCAACGGTCAGCAATGCAGGGTCTTCGGTGCGGACGACCCGCGTGCCAAGAATGCTCAACGTGCCTCCAGGGCGATTCGGTTGGTGAGAGGGGTTGGACCGGCCGGGCCGGCGATACTCAGACCCGGGTGGGGCCGAGGGCGACGGGAACCGGCCTGGAGTGGTTGGAGGTCGGCTGGGGCCTGGCCCCGGCATCGACCGATGCCAGCGGCGCTTCGCCGTGGCCGCTGACACACTCCGGGTCCGGACCATCGAGTGGGAGTCCGGTGAAGAACTTTGCGGCCATGCAGCCGCCCTGGCAGGCGTCGAACTGACCGCAGCTGGCGCAGGCACCGGCCGACTGCGGCTCCCGGAGCTCGGAGAAGAGCTCAGATGAACGCCAGACCGCAGTGAACCCACCGGGGTCCCGGACGTTGCCGGCCCGGAACTCGTCGTGGAGGACGAACGGGCAGGCGTACACGTCTCCGACCGGGTCGATCAGGCATACCACCCGGCCGGCGCCGCAGAGGTTCAGCCCGGGCAGGTTCTCCTCGCCAAGGGCGTTGAGATGGAAGAACGAGTCTCCGGTCAGCACCCCGGGCCGGTCGAGCAGCCAGCGGTACAGCTGCAGCTGCTGGTCCTGGGTCGGGTGGAGCCGGTGCCAGCTGTCGACCCCCCGCCCGGACGGGCGGAGCCTGGTCAGGCGGAGCTCGGCCCCGTAGTGGTCGGCCAGGGCCTCGAAGCCGTCGAGTTGGCCGATGTTCTCCCTGGTCATGACCACGCTGATCTTGAACTGGCCGAAGTCGGCGGCGGCCAGGTGGTCCATCGCCGCCCGGGCGGTGGCGAACGAGCCGGGGCCGCGAACGGCGTCATTGGTCGCCTCGTCTGCGCCGTCGATGGAGATCTGGATGTCGGTGTAGGGCGTTTCGGCAAGCCGTCTGGCCCCGTCTGCGGTGATCCGGGAACCGTTGGTCGAGAACTTGACCCCGACCCCGTTGGTGGTTGCGTGGTCGATCAGCTCGTAGAAGTCCGGCCGGATCATCGGCTCGCCGCCGCCGATGTTCACATAGAACACCTGGAGGTCGCGCATCTCATCGATCACGGCCTTGGCCTCGGCGGTCGACAATTCCCGCGGGTCGCGCCGCCCGGACGAGCTGAGGCAGTGGATGCACGCCAGGTTGCAGGCGTAGGTCAGCTCCCAGGTCAGGCAGATCGGAGCGTCGAGCCCCAGCTTGAGTTCATCTGTCAGTGCGGTCATGTGGCGATCCCGGCCTCGTCCGGTGAGCTGTTCGGTGTGGCCTGGGGCTGCGCAGCGCGGCCGTCGACCGGTTGCAGGAAGTCGGATGCGGCGAGGGCGGTCAGCGCTCGCTGGAACGCCGGCCAGCGCCTGGCGTCGATCCCTTGGGCATCGAAGGCCATACGGGGCGACTGGTGCGACTCGAGGACCTCGACCAAAGCCACCAGGTCCGGCGACCGCAGGAAGTTCAGCCGCCGGTTGTCGTAGTGATACGCAAGGGCCCCGAACGGCTCAGGGCGCAGGGCGACACGGGGATGGAGTCGCCAGCGGCCGACCAGCGCCTGGTCGTCAGCGGTCGTCTGCACAGTGGGGGAGCGGTGCTCGGGAATCAGTAGACCCCGCACATTCCGTCGATCGAGATCTCCTCGACCAGGAGCTCCTCCTCGACCAGGAGCTCATCGGACGAGGTCCGCTCATCGGTCTCGGCGACCTGGGTGACCTCGGCGATCTCGGTCTGTTCCGCCTCGACGGTCGGTTCGGATTCCATGCGTTGCCAGCCCCTTGCTGTGTCGTTGACGTCGTTCGGGTTCGTTCGACGAGGTGCGGTGGCAGTGCCACGATCCGGCCGCCCCGCGGAGCCAAGCGTAGCCGTCGCGAGACGTTCGGTGAAGTTACCGGGGGGCTGTGACAACCGAGCCCGAGCTGCCGGTTCGGGCCGCCCTGGTCACCGATGAGGGCGAACTCTGGCGGTCAGCGGGGGTCGAAGCAGACCTTGACCGCGCCGCGAGGTCCAGCGGTCGCGGCATGGGTGATCGCATCCTCGTACCGTTCGAGCGGATACGTGGCCGAGACCAGCCGCTCGAGCTTGGCCGCGGCGACCAGTTCCAGCGCCAGGTCGAAGCTGGTCCTGGTCGAGCCGTCCGGCAGGGTCTCCGTGCCGTAGGTGTAGGCGCCGATCAGCTCGGTCTCTCGGTGCCACAGGGCGGTCAGGTCGATCGAGACCCGGCCCGGCATGCCGAGAAGCACTACTCGACCGCGGGGCCGCGCGGTCCCGATGGCGGCATCGACGGAGGAGGCGGAGCCGACCGCATCGATCACCACGTCCGCGCCACCGGACAGGTCGTCGCCGATCATGAAGCTGCCGGACGCCCGCCGCACCGCCCGAGTCCACTCCCTCGGAGCGACGACCTCGTCTGCCCCGAGGTCTCGGGCCAGGGTCTGCTGTTCGGGGTACTTCGCCCCGACGATGATCCGTGCCGACGGGTGGAGATGTCTGAGCGCCGCCACCGTGACCAGGCCCATCGTGCCGGCACCGAGCACCGCCACGGTGTCGCCGTCCTCCACCCGTGCCTTCAGCGCGGCATGCACCCCGCCGGCAGCAGGTTCGGTCAACACCGCCGCCTCGTCGCTGAGGTTGTCAGGAACCACGTGCAGCTGGCTTTCGTGAGCGACGAAGCTGGTCGACCAGCCGCCCCCGGTCGAGGCGCAGAACCCGATCTGGATACCGGGGTCGAGATCGCCGCTGACGAGGTGTCTGTAGTCGTCGCCGTCGCCTGGGGCGGCGCCGGGAAACGGCGGTTCGAACCCCCGGGCCTCGTGCCCGAGTACCGGTTCCAGGACGACCCGGGCGCCATCCTCCCGATCGCCGACGACCTCGTGGCCCGGGATGAACGGGAACGAGACCCACGGTTCGAAGTACCGGGCCGACTTCCCGTCCACGGTGGCCAGATCGGAGCCGCAGATGCCGCTGAGCCGGGTGGTGACCCGATGCCAGCCGGGCCCCGGCAGTTCGAACTCGTCGATCTCCACCAGGTGCAAGGGGCCGGTGGTGGCCCCGCTGCCGGGACGGATACGGGACGAGATGGCCGCCGCGACGTACCGGGCTTCCTTCCGGCTGAACTCCAACGCCTTCACGAGGGCAACGGTACCGCCGAAACGGTCTGCTCCGCCGTTCGGGCCCGGCGCTGTCACAGCCGGTCCCTACAGTCGTCGACATGAGCATGACGATCGATTGCGGGACCTGTACCCGCCAGCAGACCTCGACGTGCGACGACTGTGTGGTGAGCTTCATCGTCAGTCGTGAGCCGGAGGAGGCCGTGGTCATCGATGTTGCGGAGTTCTCGGCCCTTCGGCGGCTCCAATCGGCCGGGCTCGTGCCGGATCTGCTGCATGACGCCGAGGGTGAGACCGACGTCGGGACTGGCTCGCCCTCGGCCGCTCCGGTACCCCATCCGGTGTCGATTCGTCGTCGGGTGAGCTGAGGGGGGGCGCACGACACCATCGATTTCGGGCACCCTGGAGGGGTGCAGACCGGCACGGGACAGCCACAGACCTCCCTGGTCACCACCGAGGCGTTGGTCGAGATCGGCCGCGCTGCGGGGCTGGCTGCGGTCGGGGTCACGTCGGCCGACGTGCTGGAGCCGGCCCGGACCACATTGCGGCTCCGGAAGGCCCGGGGCCTGGCCGGGGACATGCAGTTCACCTATCGCAACCCGGAGCGGTCGACCGAACCGGGCCGGGCCCTCCGCAACGCCCGGTCGCTGATCGCCGGCGCCTGGGCCTACGGGCCGATGCGGGCACCGGGCACGGTCGGACCGGCACCGACCGGGGCGGTCGCCCGCTACGCCTGGCACGACCACTACGCCGATCTGGAGCGGGCGCTCCAGCCGATGGCCGACCGGCTGGTCGACGCCGGTCACCGGGCCAGGATCGTGGCCGACACCAACGTCCTGGTCGACCGGAACGTCGCCTGGCGGGCCGGGCTCGGCTGGTACGGCAAGAACGCGAACCTGCTCCTCCCCGATGCCGGGAGCTGGTTCGTCCTCGGGGCCATCGTCACCGATCTCGAGCTGGCACCGACCGGCCCACCGCTGGCCGACGGTTGTGGATCGTGCAACCAGTGCATCGACGACTGCCCGACCGGGGCCATCGTCGCCCCTGGCATGGTCGACGCCACCCGGTGCCTGGCCTGGATCGTCCAGGCCGGCGGCCCGATTCCCCACCGGTGGCGTGAGGCGGTCGGTGACCGGATCTACGGCTGCGACGACTGCCAGGACGTGTGCCCGCCGAACCGGCGGGTGGATCGGCTGCAGATCGGCGTCGGGCCGGTGGCCGCCGCCGAGCGGGTTCGGGTCGATCTCCTCTGGCTGCTCACCGCTGCCGACGAGGACATCCTGGCCCGCCACGGTCGGTGGTACATCGCGGGGCGGGACGTCGATGTGATCCGCCGGACCGCGCTGGTGGTCCTGGGCAACACGGCGGAGCCGACCCAGCCCGGCGTCGTTGACCTGCTTCGCCGCTACCTGGCCCATGACCGGCCGCTGCTGCGGGCCCATGCGGTGTGGGCCGCTCGACGGCTCGGGCGGGGGGACCTGCTCCCGGCCGACCCCGACCCGGATCCGTCGGTCGCAGCCGAGTCCGATCTGCCGGTGACCGCTCGGTTCGCTCCGGCCGACTGGCCGTCGGGGCGCGGCGATGCGTAGGCACCTGCTGGTGACCAACGACTTCCCGCCGAAGATCGGGGGCATCCAGAACTATCTCTGGGAGCTGTGGCGGCGACTGCCGGAGGGCGTGGCCACCGTCCTCACCACCCCGTACGCCGGGACGGCCGCCTTCGATGCCGTCCAGCCGTTCCATATCGAGCGCAGCCCCGAGCCGTGGCTGATCCCGTACCCGTGGCTCCGCTCCCGGATCCGGCGGCTGGCCGCCGAGACCGGGAGTGAATTGGTGCTGTTCGATCCAGCGATTCCGGTCGGCGCCGTCGCCCCCGGACTCGGCCTGCCATACGGCGTGGTGCTCCACGGCGCCGAGGTCACGATCCCCGGCCGGCTGCCGGTCCTCCGTTCGGTCCTGGCTCGGACCCTTCGATCGGCCTCGCTGGTCGTGTCTGCCGGCGAGTACGCCCTTCGAGAGGCCGAGCGATGCGCCGGCCGCCCCCTTCCCTCGGTGGTGATTCCGCCCGGGGTCGACAGCGAGCGGTTCGTCCCGGCCGAACCGGCGACTCGGGACCGCGTCCGGTCCGCCTACGGATTCGGCCCGGACGATGTCGTGCTGGCCCCGGTCAGCCGCGTGGTTCCCCGCAAGGGGATGGCAACCCTGATCCGGGCCTCGGCCCGGGTGGCGGCCAGAACCCGCCGCGCGCCTGGGTGCTGTACTCGGCCGGCGGCTACCTCGGGTTCACCGATCCCGCGCCGCTCGAGGTTCCGTTGACGATGACG
>JBCCFN010000275.1:0-7131 GCA_039029715.1 Actinomycetota bacterium
GACATGTTTGCGACGATTGCCGAATTTGAAGGTGCCTCCTCGCGTACGTTCCACAAGCTGGAACATACGCCGACCCGACCGCAGCGGCGACCGGTGCCGACCAGGGGCCGGTGCCGTGCGAGGTGGCGATGGTCGTCGGCTGCGTGGCGACGATCGAGGGCCCGGAGGGCACGTCGACCGTGACCCTCCAGATCGCAAAGGTCGGGGCCCGGGCCGGCGAACCGACCGACGTCGCGGCCGCGACCGGGTCGAGCGACACCGAAGACGACGGTGAAGAGGAAGCACAGGCCGCGGACGACCGGCCGGTCCGCTCCGGTCTCGATCCGTGGGAACGGGGCGGGCTGCGGGCCAACTTCGGGACAGACGCCATCCCGATCTCCCAGTACCAGGTCGGGGCAGACGTCACCGGCTGGCTCGGCGTGCCCGACCCGCTGGACTCGTTCGTTGCGTCCCAGACCAACTGGGCGTTCACCACGTCGACCTTCCTGGTGATCCTGTCGACCAACGCCCTCGACTGGGCGTTCGAGTTCCCGCTGGCCGAGGACCTGGTCGGCGACGCCGGGGTCCTGGCCCAGGACTACTCGATCGACTACTTCGGGTTCGGGTTGTCGACCTCGATCTACAGCCTGGCGCTGACCGTGACCATGATCGTTGCCGGGTTCAAGGCGGTCACCAAAGGAGTGGTGGCGGCCGGGGCCGAGGTCGGTCTGGCCTTCGTGGCCTACGTGGTCCTGGTCGTGCTGACCCTGACCTCGGGCTTCGGGGATGCCGGGCTGGCGGTGGCCAGGACCAGCACCGAGCTGTCGGGCGGGATCGCCGCCTTCGCTGCGGGCCAGGACAGACAGGACGAGTGCGCCGGTGCGATCGCTGCATCGACCGAGACCGCCGAGACCGCCGCCGGGAGCGACGACTCCGCCGGCCCCACCGGGGCCGGCGGGTCGTCGGCCTGTACGTTCGGCTACGCCATCCAGCGCAGCCTGGTCGAGCTGCCGTACCAGAACCTCCAGTGGGGCCAGGTCCTGGACGGGGTCGAGGGCAAGGAGCCGTGCGCCGCCATCAATCTGGCCCTGCTGCGGGAAGGCCCGTGGGGCAACGCAGACGAACCCCGGGACCGGATGCGGGCCCAGCCCGGATGCGAGGAGAACGCGGACTTCAACCATCAGGCCAGCTACATCCGCCTCGGCATCGCCTCGGCCAACACGATCGCCGCCGCAACCGTGACACTGCTGATCCTGGCGGTGGCGGCCATGCTGCTGTGGCAACAGATCAAGTTGCTGTTCCTCACCGTCACGATGCCCCACGCCCTGGTGTTCGCCATCCTCCCCGGTCGGTCGAGACGGCTGGCCTGGTTGTGGGTCGAGCATCTGGTCGGGGTGGTGATCCGAACGGTCATCCTGGCCCTCGGCCTGGTGGTGTGGCTGTCGCTGTTCTCCCTGATCGTCCATGAGCAGCTGACCGCCCGGGGGATCTTCCTGTCACTGTTCGCCTCGGTTGCGATGGCGGTCAGCGGCTTCTTCGCCCTCTACCGGCTGGGCTCGATGACCCGGCGGATCAATCCGGCCGGCGTCGGACGGGACCGGACCACCGCGGTTGCGGTGACCGAGGACGGTGGCCGGGCCACCGGCTCGACCCGGGTCGCAGTCGGAACGCGGGCAACCCTTCGGACGGTCAGGCGACGGCCGGCCATGATCGGCGGCGGCCCGGGCGACCGACCGAGGGGCGGGGCCGCCGCCACCAACCCGTCCGGCGGGTCACCGACCGGGCGGGGCCGGATACCGGTCGGCTCCGGGACCGGCCCGAGGCGACCGTGATCGGCCTCCTCGACCGCGAACCGGTACGGGCTCGGCCCGATGCCGACGCCCGAGGCGATCAGCCCCCAGCCGACGGCCGGGGTGGCCGGGCCGGGGCGGCCGGAGGGGCAACGGCGCGGACCGTGGTGCTCAGGCGGCTTGGGGCCTCGACGCCGGTCACCGCCGGCGCGGCGGCAGTCGCCAGGCGGCCGGGGGTGGCATTCGCCACCGGGGGGCTCGGGCTGGCAACCGCCGGAATCATGGTGCTGATGGCGCTGTCCTCGATCCAGGCGTTCCTGATGATCTCCCAGCAGAGCTCGACCAATACCCGCAATCAGCTCAGCCTGGCCGCCGACCTGGACCCGGCGACCGCCGGCGATGCCGCCCTCGCCCTGGCCGCCGAGGGCATCGGGGCCCTGACCGGAGACGACCCGTCCGGGCCGGCCGTCGCCGCCGGACAGCTCGGCGGGGATACCACCGGCCACCCGACCGCCCCGGTCACGAGGGACCAGACGGTGGTGGTGCACGGAATCCGGGTCCACCGATCGATCGCCGAGGACGTCCGAGACCTGATCGACGCCGCCGCGGCGGACGGGATCACCCTTGCCGGGTGGGGGTGGCGGGACCACCAGACCCAGATCCGGCTGCGGCGGGAGCACTGTGGGACCACCGAGTACGCCATCTACCGGATGCCGTCGTCGCAGTGCAGCCCACCGACCGCCCGGCCCGGCCGATCCCAGCACGAACGGGGCCTGGCCATCGACTTCACCTACAACGGCGGATCGATCTCGTCCCGTAGCAACACCGGGTTCCGGTGGTTGGCAGCCAACGCCGCCACCTACGGGCTGCAGAACCTGGCCAGCGAGCCGTGGCACTGGTCGACGACGGGGCGATGAACGGGGGGACAGCAGGCGTGGGGGTATGGCGATGACGAACGAGCAGCACGACGGGCACCGGCGGGACGACGACCAGGCCGAGGAACGGGCTGACGGCCAGGACAAGGCGGTCTATCTGGTCGCCGCGTTCCCGCTTCCGGACCAGGCCCCGGACGGGCCGGTGAGCGGCATGGCAAACGACGTGGTCGCGGTGGTGGCGGTCGATGGCGAGGACCGTCACTTCGCCTGGGTCGGTGCGGACTGTGACGACTCGGTGGCCAATCCAGCGTTGGTGACCTCGGTCCGGGTCGAGGTCGGTGTCCCGTCACCGTGGCATCCCGCCGATCGGCCGATGGCGACCGGGCTGGTCCGGCTGGCAGACGATCAATTGGGGACCGGGCCGGTGGCGGACGACGTCGAGCACCTGCTGGCCGAGTTGGCCCGAAGTCGAAACGCGGCCACCCCGAGGTCGGGGCCCGCCGACCCGGAGCCAGCGCCCGCAGACCCGGCCCCGACCCCGATCGAGCCGAACCAGGCGGCGGGCTGACGTTCAGTCGTTGACGGCCTGGATCTCGCCGACCTGGATCACCTGCGGCGTGGTGACCTCGATGTCGTCGAACGGGCCATAGGTTCCGGGAGCGTTGGTGGTGACCTCGACCCCGAACCGGACGGTGGCGGTGATCTCGAACGCGTCGCCGGGGGCACCGGCCGACGACTGACGGTAGGTGTAGGCGCAGTCTGCGGCATCGTCGTCCAGGCCGGGGGCCCACGGCGTGCCGGGGCCGTCCTCGCACAGGACGGACTCGCCGTCGCCCATCTCCCACAGGGTGTCGAGCGGGTCGACCTCGGCGGTGACCACCACCCGCCCGGCCGCCGCCACCGCGGTCCGATCCAGATCCCAATAGGCGGCGTCGACGGCCAACCACGACTGGAGCTGGGCGAAGTGGAGGTCCTCCGGGGTGACGACGAGTTCCGGCTCGGTCGGCGTCACCTGGTCGAGGGCCTCCTGGACCAGGCCGGCGATCGTGACCGCCGGGCCGCCTTCCGGCACGATCGCAATGTCGCCGTCGCAGCTGACGCCGTACCACCGCCCGGTCGGGGAGAACTGCCGCATCACGGTTGGCAGGCTTGCCGGCAGGTCGTCCGGGGCGGCGGCGAACGGGATGGACCCGTCTGCGCCGAAGTACCGCCACTGGTCGTTGACCGGCTGGACGAAGTCGTCCTCGACCGCGATCTCGACGCTGCTGGTGGTGCACGACGAGTCACCGCCGCTGCCCTCGGATCCGGCCGGCAACCACTCGGCCCGAGCCGAGACGGTGACCGAGCCGCTGGCCGAGCCGGACTCCCCATAGGTCCGGGGCGGGGGGACGTCCGGGGCCGGGGCCCCGGCCCGGGCCGCCGCGGCCGGCACGGCAATCGGGCCGATACCGACTAAGGCGACGGCGATCACCGCCGCGGCCAAGGTTCGGACCGTTCTGCTCATGGGGTCAGGAGTGCTTCGCATTGGTCATGTCCGTCCGAGTCTGTGGCGGCCCGGGTCACCCCGTCGACCCGCCACGTACCGTTCTCCACCTTCATCGTCACGTTCATCAACTTCGCTTCCCTGGCCTCGGCCACCACCGCCCCGTCCTCGGTCTGCTGGACGAAGTCGTCGATCCAGCAGTCCTGGAGCACCACCTCCGCCCCCTCGGTCCCGTCGACGACCGCCGCGTTCGGGAGCCGGATCAGGTGCTCGGTGATCGAGCGATCCGGGAGCACCAGGACCAGGCCGTCCGATCGGAACCCCTCGAGCTGTTGGCTGAGCGACGCCCAGTTGCGATCGGTCGAAAGGGTCCGAAGCGGCCCGTGCTCCGGATCGGCATGGGGCGGACCGAAGGCCGCGGCGAAGGCGTCCCAGTACAGCCAGTAGCGGCCGTACAGCGCCTCGATCTCGCTTGGCCAGGCCTCCGGGATGACGACCGTCTGCCGGGCCGGCGGCGTCAGGGTCTGGCCGACGACCGAGACGTCGACCACGGCCGGCGGAACGGCGACCGTGGTCTCATCCCCGTCGTCGCCGAAGGCGATCCCGCCGCACCCGGCGGCGCAGACGCCGGCGACCACCACGACAGCGATTCGGCCGAGCCTCGATCGCAGACGGTGCCCGGTCATGTCCGGTCCTGCCCCCGCCCCTCGGACGACAGCTCGTCGTAGACCTCCTGGAGCTCCGGGTGGACGCTGAGGTCCGGGGTCCCTTCCTCCGGAGCGCCGGTGTAGTGCAGGGACAGCTGGAGGTCGGCGAAGGCCCGGACGATCTCCTCCGGATCCTGGAGCAGCAGCGCGGCCCGGCCCCGCTTGGCCAGCAGCTCGTAGTACCCGGTGCCGGTCAGCAGGCCCTGCTTGGTCGCCCAGACCGCGAGCTCGTGGTCTCCGGTCTCGATCGCCAGGTCGGCCAGCCGCATCGCCGCCTCCTCGACCTTCACGATCGTGGCCTCGATCTCGGGCAGCGCCCACTCGTACCCGTCGTTCGGCAGGGTGAAGGGCCGACCCCGGACCAGGGCCAGCGCCGACTGCCAGGCCTCGATCTCGTCCTCCGGCCGCTCGGCCTGACGGGCGGCGGCGCAGTACCGGGCGAAGTCCCGCAGATCGAGCGACACGGTCGGGAGGAGCTTGTAGAACGGTTCGGTCGGCGAGGCGTGCGGGAGGTGGTAGTCGCCGTCACGGTTCTTGCCGAGCGCTTTGGTCCTGGCGTCGCTCACCAGTTGGTTGAGCCGGGGACGGTTTGGCGGCTGCTCCGGGAAGAGCTGTTCCATCAAGAGGTCCTGGCTGGCCCCGCCCGGGTGGAGCAACAGGTACAGGATCAGCTCCGGGGTCTTGGTGTACTTCCACGGCTTGCCCCGGTCGACGATGTGGCTCCCGCCGATCGTGAACTCGCCCAGCACCGAGATCCGCAGCTCGCCGGCCTCCGCCGTGACCGGCCGGGGGGTGGCGAGCGTGAACGGGCGAGCCTGGGCCGGGGGCGGTTCGGGATCGATGGTCGGCGCCGGGTCCACCGGCTCGACCAGCTCGGCTGGACCAGCGTCGTCGATCGAGCTCGGCTCGTCCGGCTCGACGTCCTCGGACCGATCGTGATCGACCGATCGGTCTTCGGTGGTGCGGTCGGCCACATCGTCCTGGGGGACCGGGGCGTCGTCGGGCCCGGCAACCGGCTCGAGTTCGGGCTCGGCGTCCGTCCGGGTCTGGGTCTCGGCCGGCGACTCGATGTCGGTCTCCGGCTCGGACTCGGACTGCTCCGGGTCGACGGTCGATCCGCCCCAACCGTCGACCACGAACAGATGGCGGCCGCCGACCAGGCGATCGCCTCCCTCGTCTTCGATCGGCTCGTCGCGGCTCGGCTCCGGTGGGGCGACCGGCCGGGAGTCGTCATCGGATGGGTCGTCGTCGATCGGCCGGTGCTCAACCGAGTGCCGGAGCTGACCGGGGACCGGCCCGTCGGTCGCCTCGGGGTCCGGTCGGTCGGCGACCGCGACCGACGACCACTGATCGGACTGGGGATCGGACAGCGGGTCGGTCCGGTCGGCGCTGACCGTGGTCATCGGCCGCCACGACGTGTGGTCCTCGGCCCACAGCTCCCAGGTCCGATCCGGTTCACCATCGGGCATCGGTGACCAGAACTCGTCGTCGAGTTCGACATCGCCGAACGGCTCGTCGAGCAGCTCGGCCACCAGCTCGACCCCGTCGAGCGCCGGTCTGGTGAACTCGTGGGTTGCCAGGTCGCCCGGCAGGTCGGGACAACGGACCCGATCCCCGGCCACCTCGAGGCTCCACCCGGTCCCGGTCGGGTAGCCGCAGACCGCCGTGACCCCACCCTCGGTCCGCTCCGCCAGCTCGATCAGTACCTCCCGGTTCGGGTCGGGGCGGTCGACGTGGAACACGACGACCGGGTTCCAGGTGTCGGCCGCACCGTTGCCGACCCGGGTGGCGAACGGGCTGGCGTCGGCCTCGGCATAGACCGCTCGACCGGCGACGGTCTCCAGGTCCTCCAGGATCTCGCCGACCTCATCGACCACCATCACCCGATCGAAGGTGGCCAGTCGGTGCCCGAAGCCGACACAGACGATCTCCAGCTGGTCTGCCGTCTCGCTGGTCGCCAGCTCAAGGGCCATCATCGTCAGGGCCTCGACCGTCGACGACTCGTCCGGTGCACGAACCGAGACGACCCGGGCGATCTCGAGGTCGACGGCGAACAGCAACGAGGTCGACAGGCCGTAGGCGTCGGCCGGGGTCCGGCTGTTCGTGGTCAGCGCAAGGTCGAGGGCGGACGTCGTCCCGATCGTGGTGAGGAGCGGCAGGGGGCCGTTCGCCCCCCGGGCGATGTCCCGGGCCTCGGCGAAATCTGCCCGCCTGAGAGCCCACCCCGACCCGTCTGCGAACTCCCGGAACGGCGGCGGTGGGACCGACCGGGGTGAGTCCTCGGCCAGGGCGATCAC
>JBCCFN010000276.1:0-7066 GCA_039029715.1 Actinomycetota bacterium
AGGCGCTGTTCGAGCAGGTCGGCCACTTCGCCGACGAGGGCGAGGGCGAGGCGGTCGAGATCGCCTTCTCGTGGAACACCGGCTACCAGACCGACGGCATCCACAGCTTCGCCAACGGCATCAACACGATCGAGGGCGGGATGCACGAGCAGGGCTTCCGCACCGCCCTCACCCGCACGGTCAACGCCTATGCCCGCGACAAGGGCCTCCTCAGGGAGAGCGAGGACAACCTCCAGGGCGAGGACATCCGCGAGGGCCTCACCGCCATCATCTCGGTCCGGGTGGTCGAGCCCCAGTTCGAGGGACAGACGAAGTCCAAGCTCGGCAACGTCTCGGTCCGCTCGCTGGTCGAGCGGGCGACCAACGAGAAGCTGCGGGAGTGGTTCGAGGAACACCCCCGTGAGGCCAAGCTGGTCATCACCAAGGCCACCAATGCCGCCCGGGCCCGCATCGCCGCAAGCCAGGCCCGCCAGACCATTCGCCGCAAGTCGGCCCTGGACGGTGCCGGGCTGCCAGGCAAGCTGGCCGACTGCCAGAGCAAGGACCCGTCGGAGTCGGAGCTCTACATCGTGGAGGGCAACTCGGCCGGCGGTTCGGCCAAGGAGGCCCGCGATCCCCGGACCATGGCCATCCTCCCGATCCGGGGCAAGATCCTCAACGTCGAGCGGGCCCGCATCGACCGCATGTTCAAGAACACCGAGATCATCTCCCTGATCCAGGCCATCGGGGCCGGGCTCGGGGAGGAGGAGTTCGATCTCGAGAAGGCCAGGTATCACAAGGTGATCCTCCTGGCGGACGCCGACGTGGACGGCAGTCACATCCGGACCCTGCTCCTCACGTTCTTCTTCCGCCAGATGCGGCCGCTGGTCGAGGCCGGCTACATCTACATCGCCCAGCCACCCCTGTACTCCACCGAGGTCGGGCGGTCCAAGATCTACCTGAAGGACGATCCGGCCCGTGACGCCTACGCCGCCGAGCACCCCAATGCGGAGTTCCAGCGGCTGAAGGGCCTGGGTGAGATGGACGCAGACGAGCTCTGGGAGACCACGATGGACCCCGAGCAGCGGACCCTGCTCCAGGTGACCATGGACCAGGCCGCCATCGCCGATGAGGTCTTCGCCGTCCTCATGGGCGATGACGTCGAGAGCCGCAAGCAGTTCATCCAGAACAACGCCGACGACGTGAGGTTTCTTGACATATGACATCGGCGCAACCGACAGGGAGTTTCGCAGCGCGAAACTCCGTTAGTGAGGCCACCGGCCGAACGGCGCCGATGACGTGAGGTTCTTGGACATCTAGCCATGAGTGACACACCCATCGACACCGGGGCCGGCGAGGAAGAGCCGCCGGACAACATCGAACCGATCGAGATCCAGAACGAGATGGAGCAGTCCTTTCTCGAGTATGCGATGTCGGTCATCGTCGCCCGGGCGCTGCCGGATGCCCGCGACGGCCTCAAGCCGGTCCACCGCCGGATCCTGTGGTCGATGTTCGACGCCGGGCACCGTCCGGATCGCAGCCACGTCAAGTGTGCGACCGTGGTCGGCGACGTCATCGGCAAGTACCACCCCCACGGTGACACCGCCATCTACGACGCCCTGGTCCGGATGGGGCAGGGTTTCTCGCTCCGCCACACGCTGATCGACCCGCACGGCAACTTCGGCTCGCCGGACGATCCGCCCGCCGCCTACCGCTACACCGAGTGCCGGCTCACGTCGCTGGCCATGGAGCTGCTGGCGGACATCGACGAGGACACGGTCGACTTCGACGACAACTTCGACGGTAAGGAGCGGGAACCGGTCGTGCTCCCGGCCCGCTTCCCGAACCTGCTGGTCAACGGCAGCCAGGGAATCGCGGTCGGCATGGCCACCAACATCCCACCCCACAACCTGGGGGAGACGGTCGACGCCGCCATCCACCTGATCGACAACCCGGACGCCACCCCGGACGACCTGATGCAGTTCGTCAAGGGACCGGACTTCCCGACCAGCGCACAGATCCTTGGTCGGGTCGGTATCCGTGACGCCTACCGGACCGGGCGGGGCTCGGTCCGGATGCGGGCGGTGGCCGAGATCGTTGAGACCAAGTCCGGTGGTAACCAGATCGTCGTCACCGAGGTGCCGTACCAGACCTCGGTCGACCAGATCGCCAGGAAGGCGGCCGAGCAGGTCGAGCGGGGGGACATCGTCGGGATCCGGGAGATCCGCAACGAGTCGGCCAAGGGCAACACCCGCCTGGTGTTCGAGCTCAAGCGGGACGCAAACGCCCTGGTCGTGCTCAACAACCTCTACAAGTACACGCCGATGCAGACCACGTTCAGCGTGAACATGGTCGCCCTGGTCGACGGCGTCCCCCGGACCCTCAACCTCCGCGAGCTGCTGGTCGCCTACGTTGATCATCAGCGGGAGGTCGTGCGGCGCCGGAGCGAATACCGCCGGCAGAAGGCCCTTGACCGGGCCCACATCGTCGAGGGGCTGCTGAAGGCCCTCGATCTGATCGACGAGATCATCGCCGCCATCCGGGCCAGCGAGGATCGGGCCGAGGCCCGGCAGCGGCTCATGTCCGAGCCGTTCGAGTTCTCCGAGGTCCAGGCCAACTTCATCCTCGACATGGCGCTCGGTCGGCTGACCAGACTGGCCCGGATCGAGCTGGAAGACGAGCTCGGCACGCTACGGGAGACCATCGAGTACCTGGACGGCCTGCTCGCCGATCCCGGCAAGCTCGACGGGGTCATCAAGGACGAGATGTCGGCCATCGTCGATGAGTTCGCAACCCCCCGTCAGACCGAGCTGGTCGCCGATCCTGGTGAGTTGGACATCGAGGACCTGATCGACGACGAGGACCTCGTCGTCACCCTGTCCTCCAGCGGCTACATCAAGTCGGTCTCGGTCGAGGAGTTCCGGCTCCAGGGCCGGGGTGGCCGTGGTGTCACCGCAGCCAAGCTGAAGGACGACGACGAGGACCTGGTGACCCAGCTCCTCCACACCACCGCCCACGCCTACCTGCTGTTCTTCTCGAACCGGGGCAAGGTCTATCGGATCAAGACCCACGAGATACCGATCACCAGTCGGACCTCGCGGGGGACCGCGCTGGTCAACCTGCTGCCGCTGGAGGGTGACGAGCAGATCCAGACCATCGTCGACACCCGAGACTACGAGACCAACCGGTTCCTGTTCTTCGCCACCCGCTACGGCCGGGTCAAGAAGACGCTGTTCACCGCCTATGACTCCTCGCTGAAGGCCGGTCTGATCGCCATCAAGCTCAACGACGGCGACGAGCTGGTCTCGGTGGTGCCGACCAACGGGGAGGACGACATCTTCATGACCTCCCGCCGGGGCCAGGCGCTCCGGTTCTCCGAGGAGGACGTCCGGCCGATGGGGCGGACCGCGGCCGGCGTGGTCGGCATGAAGTTCCGGGACGGTGACGCCCTGGTCAGCTGCGACGTGTTCGCCGGAGACACCGAGTTCCTGGTCGTCACCAGCGAAGGGTTCGGCAAGCGGGTCGACCCCGAGCAGTTCAGCCGGAAGAAGCGGGCCGGCCTCGGGGTCCGGGGCATCGGCGTCAACGAGCGCAAGGGCGAGGTCATCGGCGCCATGTTCGTCGGCCCGGAGGACGAGATCATGCTGATCTCCTCGGCCGGGGTGATCATCCGGACCACGGTCGGGAACATCTCGGTCCAGGGTCGGGACGCCACCGGGGTGACGGTCATGAGCCTGGACGACGGCGACCGGGTGTCGGCACTGGCTCGCCTGTTCACGGTCGATGACGTCGACGACGTTGAGGATGCCGACGGCGTTGGTGATGTCGGTGCCGTCGATCCGGACGGAGACGAGCAATCGGACGCTGCGCCCGGCAGTGATGCGTCGTCGAACGGGGTCGAGGCCAACGGCAGCGAGGATCCCGGCGACGCCGAGTCCGGCGACTGATCGGGCCCATCCGGCCTCGTCCTTTGGGCCAATCCGGCCTCGCCAACCTCATCGCAGCGATCGCTGTCGTGTCGAACGCGCCCATCGCAGGGGGTCATCGTGCGAAGCCATCCGATCAATCGTCCAGCCAGTCGTCGGTTTCATCTTCCCGTGGACGAGCGGCCTGTCGACGGGTCCGGCGCCCGATTTGGCGAGCGGGGATCGCTGGTCCCGCTGCTGGCCGTCGTCCTGCCGGTCGTCGCCCTGGTGCTAGTGCTGATCGTCGGTACCGCCCATCGGGCCGCAACCGTCGGCCGGGTCCAATGGGCCGCCGACGCCACGGCCCTGGCGGTGGCGGCCGCCGGACCGTTCGGGGACGGTCCGGCCGCAGGGCAGCGGGTGGCCGCCGCCAACGGGGCCACGATCCGATCGATCAGGACCGTTCCCCCGGCCGGTGGGGAGGGGTCGGATGCGGTCGCCGTCACCGTGGTGGTGGAGGTGGAAGCAGGTGGGGTCATCGCCACCGCCGCCGCAACCCTGGTCTGGGTCGATTCGCCGCCTCAGTAGTGGCGAAAACGTCCACGAAACGTCCCCGGAGGCGACAGCATTCGCCGACGTTCGTGACGTACACTGAGCTGCTGTATGAGCGCTGAAGGCAACGGACCGGCCTCCTCGGCCGAGATTGGTGAAGCGCTCGTCGAGTCCCTCGGCTTCGAGCCAACCGATGGACGCAAGCTTGGCCGGAAGACCGGGTCTTCCGTCAGCGCCGCCGATGAGCTCAGCAAGACCGAAAGTGTGATCGTGGAAGATCCCGAGGACGCTGCCCCATCGGTTGACGACGGGTTCTCGGTCGTGCCCGCCGAGGACGAGGCTGCGCCCGCCACCAAACGGTCCGGCAACGGATCCGGTGGTTCCGGTGGTTCCGGCCCGGGAGCTGGTGGTTCCGGCAATCGGAATCGGAACCGCAATCGCAACCGGAAGGGCCGGTCGAATCAGCGGAATCGCTCAGGCGCAGGTAAGCCCGATCTGAAGTCGGCGGCAAAACCGGTGGTGTCCGAGAGCGAGGACGCCGCGTCCTCAGCCGAGCCCGCCGGCGCCGATGTCGCTCCCGGCGCCGATGTCGCTCCCCAGGCCGCAGCCGAGGCCGAGGATCCGGTGGCGAAGGCCCGAGCCGAGACCGAGGCCATCCGCAAGCGGCTGAACGAGGCCAGGCGGAAGGCCGGTCTACCGGTCGATGAATCCCCGGGCGACGAATCCCCGGGCCGCGAATCCGCGGTCGATGAATCCCCGGGCCATGAATCCCCGGGCCATGAATCGCCGGGCGACGGCGAGGGCGCTGAAGGGTCCGGGGCCGCCGGCGATGCCCAGGACACTGCGGGTGACGCGGGCGAGGTCACCGGCGAGGACAAGCAGGTCTCGGTCGCCACGGTGGCCGCCCTGGCTGCGGCCAGCGTCAAGCGTGGTGACGCCGAGGTCACGGCGGACGATGTTCGCCCGGACGAGGACCCGACCGTCCAGGTCGACCGTCCGGACATCCCCGTCGATGTTCCGCTCGAGGACGATCGGGACGGTGTGGCCGTCGCCGAGTCTGAGGAAGGGGATGCCGCGTCGGATGCCGAGGCGGATCTCGAGCCGAGCGACGTTGCCGATGATCAGTCCGATGACGGCCCGGTCTCGGAGGCCACCGATCCGGCCGATCGGTCCGATTCGTCCGATGCGGTTGCGTCGCCCGATGCCGACCAGGCCGCCGATGACCGCCCCGCAGCCGTGGCGACGTCCACCGCAGCCGCTGCCGTCGGCGGCGCACTCGCATCGGCGAAGGCGGCGGCCAAGAAGGCGAAGGACGATCTGACCGGTGGACGGTCGTCGGCGGCCCAGGGTGCAGACGCCACCGTGGAGGCAGCGGCCCCGACGGTCCCGCCGCCCCCAACCGCCGACGCCAGAATCGACGTGCCGCCGACCGAGTCGCCCGCCGGGCCGGCCGCGCCCGCGGTCCTCCCCGAGACCGAGGCCGTCCCGGCCGTCATCCCGACCGAGCCGCCGTCTGCGCCGCCGACCGTCCCGGCCGCAGCGCCAGCCGCCACCCCCGCAGTGGCCCGAGAGCTGTCCCGGCCCACGGCGCCGTCGCTCCCGAGGCTCGGCGGGATCTTCCGCCGCAAGCGTCGGATCCAGGCCCGAAAGGTCCGACGGGTGGTCCGTCACGTCGACCCGTGGTCGGTGCTGACGTTCTCGGTGCTGTTCCACCTGTGCGTGTTCGCCGCGTTGTTGCTTGCCAGCGTGCTGGTCTGGAATGCGGCGGAGGCGGCCGGCACCATCGAGAACATCGAGACGTTCATCCTGGACCTCGGGGACTACGAGACGTTCGAGATCAACGGGGACGTGGTCTTCCGGTCCGCAGTGGCCATCGCTGGCATCCTGACGCTGGCGTCCTCGGTCCTGCTGGTGCTGCTGACCGTCGTGTTCAACCTGATCTCCGACCTGGTCGGCGGGATCCGCCTGACCGTGATCGAAGAGGAGACGGTCCGGGTCCGGCGTCGCAAGTCCTCGGCCCGCCGCTGACGCACTCAGCGGTCAGAATCCGGTAGCGTCCCGCCCCCCGGCCCGATACGGTGAGACCCTCCCGGGGCTATAGCTCAGTTGGATAGAGCGCACCAAAATTTGGTGTCAGTACCGCCCGCGCCGAACGCCCTTTAACACCGACATTCTATCAATGGATCGAAGACCTTCATCCAAGCATTCCGTTGGTGAACGAGGAATTCCCGGGCATCAATTACCAGATTGCACCAGTTGAAGGATTTGGCATCGAACGGTTTGTTGCCGAAGCCAAGAATGGCGAAAGCACCTGGGATGTCTATGTCGGCCAGACACCATTTGTCGAAATGACGGCGATGATCGAGGCTGACGTCATCGAGCCCTGGGATGACTATATTCCCCAAGAAGTCCTCGACGATATCATTCCATCGATCCGCGAAGAAAACACCATTGATGGTAAGCTCTATGGCTGGCCGTTTTTGCTGGATGTGATCGGTTCAAGTTGGCATTCAGGCCTGATCGAAACTGCTGGCTTGCCGCAGAAAGCGCCAGGTGGGAAGTATTGGTGTTATAGAAAGTCTGGCATCTGGAAAGCTTATAAAAAAAAGTCTACTCCTGGAGCTGCTGAA
>JBCCFN010000277.1:0-7055 GCA_039029715.1 Actinomycetota bacterium
CCTCAAGCAAGCAGGGCAAAACTCCCACAGAAACAGACAGCAAGTTGGTGCTGGCTGAGATGCCTTTCTGCCCATCTCGTCAGTGCTGTATCTGTGACTGGCATCGTCGATCGGCGGGGCCTCGTAGCGGGCGAGCCATTCCTTCCACATGGCGTTCGCTCGCTGGCCGGCGTTGGTCGCCCCCTCGTCGGTCCACTGCTCGAACGAGGCATTGTCCGCCGTGGTCGACCGGTAGAACGCGGTCTCGAAGTTGGCCAGGGTGTGGGCGGTCCCCAGGAAGTGCTGGCCCGGTTCGTTGCCGAGGATGGCGTCCAGCGCCTGACCGTTGTCCGAGAGGTCGACCCCGCGGGAGAAGACCTCCATCATCCCCAGCTGGTCGACGTCGAGGATGAACTTCTCGTAGCCGATGGCAAGCCCGCCCTCCTGCCATCCGGCGGCGTGGAGCACGAAGTTGACCCCGCCCATCACGGAGGGGAGGAGCGTGGCTGCGCTCTCGTAGGCGGCCTGGGCGTCCGGCAGCTTGGATGCGGTCATCGACCCACCGGACCGGAACGGGACCCCGAGCCGCCGAGCCAGGGCGGCGACCGTGTAGAGGACCATGGCCGGTTCCGGCGTCCCGAACGTCGGCGCTCCGGTCTGCATCGACATCGAGCTGGCGAACGAGCCCATGATGACCGGGGCCCCGGGCCGAACGAGCTGGACGAAGGTCATCCCGGCCAGCGCCTCGGCCAGGGTCTGGGCGGCCACGCCGGCAACCGTGACCGGGGCCATCGCCCCGGCCAGGATGAACGGGGTGATGATGCAGGCCTGGTTGGCCGAGGCATAGGCGTCGGCCGCCGCCAGCATCGTGGCGTCCCAGCTCAGCGGCGACGCGGCATTGATCAGGCTGGTCAGGACGGTTCGGTCTGCCAGGTCGCCCCCGAAGCCGATCCGGGCCATCTCGACCGAGTCCTCGGCCCGTTCGCCGGAGGTCACCGACCCCATCAGCGGCTTGTCGCTGTAACGGAGATGGGCGTAGACCATGTCGAGATGGCGCTTGTTGACCGGGACGTCGACCGGCTCGCACACCGTGCCACCGGAGTGGTGGAGCGGCGCGGCGAGGTAGGTCAGTTTGACGAAGTTCTCGAAGTCCTCAAGCGAGGCGTAGCGGCGACCGCCGTCCAGGTCGAACACGAACGGCGAGCCGTAGTTGGGGGCGAAGACGGTGGCGTCCCCGCCGATCCGGACGCTGCGGTCCGGGTTGCGGGCGTGCTGGATGTACTCCCGGGGGGCATGCTCGGACACGATGGTTCGGCACAGGCCGCGGGGGAACCGGACCCTGGTGCCGTCGACCTCGGCGCCGGCGTCGGCCAGCAGCGTCAGCGCCCGCGGATAGTCGAGGAAGTCGATCCCGGTCTGCTCGAGGATCGTGTCCGCATTGTGTTCGATCAGGGCCAGGCCCTCCTCTGACACCAACTCGAACGGGCTGAACTTCCTGGTCAGGAACGGCTCGCCGACCGCCGAGGCCACCGCAGCCCTGGCGGCCCGCCGCCCGGCCCGGCCCCCGGACCGTCTGCCTCGTCCTCCATCACCCATTGCTCGTCCCCTTCTCCATCGATCGCTCCGCCCTGGCCTGGTCGCCCGGTCCGGTCATCGGGCCTCGGCCACCGGGTCGGCCTCGTCCGCCGACCGGGGTCTGGCCCGGCGTCCTCCGCTCCGGCGCCGCCGCCCACCGGCGGCCGCCGCCGACCGGTCCGGCCGGGCCGGGAGGTCGACCACGGTCGACAACTCGGTGGTCTTTGCGGTGAGGTGGGGGAAGGCCAGAGCGGCGACGAACAGTTCTTGGAACCTCGGCTCGGTCGCAGTCTCGATCTTGGTCACCCGGGACACCACCGCCTCCATCTCCCGCCGCTGGTCTGCAGACAGCAGCGCTCGGACCGCCCCGGATCCAGCCGCATTGCCGACCGCCCGGACCCGGTCCGGTCGGCAGTCGGGGATCAGGCCGAGGACCATGGCGTGGATGGGGTCGATGTGGGCCCCGAAGGCCCCGGCCAGGCGGATCTCGTCCACCCGGTCGAGCTCGGCGTGTTCCAGCAGCAGATCGATGCCGGCCCGCAGTGCCGCCTTCGCCAGCTGGATGGCCCGGACGTCGGCCTGGGTCACGTGGATGCGATCGGTCAGGGCGTAGGAGAAGGTCCGCTCGTCAGGCACGATCCGGGGCGTCCGGTCTGCACCGTCGCCGACGATCACGCCCTGGGCGTCGATCAGGCCGGCCAGGAACAGCTCGCTGATGACCTCGATGATCCCGGAGCCGCAGATCCCGGTCACGCCGGTGTCTGCGGTGGCGTCCTCGAACCCGTCCTCGTCCGACCAGAGCTCGCAGCCGATGACCCGGAACCGCGGCTCCAGGGTCTGGCGATCGATCCGGACCCGCTCGATCGCCCCGGCCGTCGCTCGCTGCCCGGCCGAGATCTGCGCCCCCTCGAACGCCGGGCCGGTCGGGCTGGAAGCGGCAAACATCCGGTCCCGGTTGCCGAGCACGATCTCGGCGTTGGTGCCAGCGTCGACCAGTAGCTGGATCGCCTCGTCCCGGTGTGGCCCCTCGGACAGGATGGCGGCCGCGGTGTCGGCCCCGACGTGGCCGGCGATGCAGGGGGCGACGTAGACGGTGGCCCAGGGTGCGTCGATCCCGAGGGCGGCGGCGGTCGTCTCGACCGGACCGTCGGTGGCCAGGGGGAACGGTGACTGGCCGAGCGGGGTCGGGTCGATGCCGAGGGCCAGGTGGTGCATGATCGGGTTGCCGACCAGCACGATGTCGAGCAGCCGGTCGGTGTCGAGCGGTTCGGCGTCGGTGGCCTGATCCCCAGTCCCGTCGAGCAGCTCGGCAACCAGCTCGGCCAGGGCGGTCCGGATGGCTGCGGTCAGCTCATCATCGCCGCCTTCGTTCAGCATCACGTAGGAGACCCGGCTCATCAGGTCCTCGCCGAAGCGGATCTGGGGGTTCATCCGTCCGGCGCTGGTCAGGACTTCGCCGGTGGTCAGGTCGCACAGGTGGCCGGCAACGGTGGTCGAGCCGATGTCGATGGCGATCCCGACCGCCCGATCGACGAACCCGGGCCAGACACCGATCACCCGACCGGCCCGCAGGGCCACGGTCAGGGCGTCCGACGGCCCGGCGGCCGCGGCGTGGACCGCCGGGAGTACGGCCGGGTCGAAGGTGACCCCGGTCAGGTCCCAGTCGGTGGTCAGCTGCTCGGCGATGCGGACCGTGATGCTTGTCCCGTCCTCGGGGTGCCGTTCGGCAAGCTCCACGTAGTGGAGGGTGACCAGCGGGTCGACGGTCAGCCCGTCCAGATCGACCGACTTGCGGACGACCTGGCGGTGGATCTGACTCTCGGCCGGGACGTCGAAGACCGCATCACCGAGGATCCGGAGTCCGCACCCCAGACGCTGGCCGGCCCGGATCGGCCGCTTCCCCCGATACTCCGCCTCCAGGGTGCCGGGTGGGGTGACGTGGTCCTCCGCTACCGACAGGGCCCACTTCGGGAACTCGCCGGTGCCGGGGATGACCTGGCATCGGCCGCAGATCCCGCGGCCGCCGCAGACCGAATCGAGGTCGACACCGAGGGCTCGGGCCGCCTCCAGGGCGGTCGTGCCGTCTGCGACCGTGCCGCGGAGACCGGACGGCGTGAACACCACCGTGTGGCTCGGGGCCTCGGCCTCGGCCACGTCGTCCGCACCGGAGCCCTGCTGGGGGTTGGTGCCGGTCACGGGAGCGGCCGAGCGATCAGGACGTTGCCTCTGGCCTGCGAGCTCGCCGGCCACCGCGTCGCCGCCCACCACCGCCGGCCTCACCGGCCGGCGCGTCCGCCCGGTTGGCCCCGATCCAGGCGGCACAGTTGGGGTCCTGGTTGTTGAGCACGTCGGCCGCCATCACCGCGGACTTCACCTCGGCGTGCATCGGGTTCATGATCGCAGACGTCATCCCGTGGGAGATCGCCATGGCCAGGAAGCTACCGGTGACGGCGTGACGGTTCGGCAGGCCGAAGCTGACGTTGCTCGCCCCGCACGTGGTGTTGACGCCGAGCTCGGTCCGGAGGCGGTGCACCAGCTGGAACACCTGCCGGCCAGCGGTGGCCATGGCCCCGATCGGCATCACCAGGGGATCGACGACCACGTCCGCGGCCGGGATGCCGTGGTCTGCGGCCCGGTTGATGATGGTCTTTGCCACCTCGAACCGGACGTCTGGGTCCTCGGAGATGCCGGTGTCGTCGTTCGACACGGCGACCACGGCGGCGCCGTAGCGGGCGACGAAGGGGAGGACCCGCTCCATCACCTCCTCCTCTCCGGTGACCGAATTGATCAGCGGCTTGCCCTTGTAGACCGCGATCGCCGACTCCAGCGCCTCGATGATCGACGAGTCGATCGAGATCGGGACGTCGGTGATCGACTGGACCAGCTCGACCGCCCGGGCCAGCAGCGCCGGCTCGTCTGCCAATGGGATGCCGGCGTTGACATCGAGCATGTGGGCGCCGGCCGCAACCTGGTCGAGCGCGTCCTTCTCGACCCGGGAGAAGTCGCCGTTCTTCATCTCCTCGGCCAGCAGCTTGCGGCCGGTCGGGTTGATCTTCTCGCCGATCATGACGAACGGGCGATCGAAGCCGATGACCACTTCCCTGGTCTCGGAGCTGATGACGGTGTCGGTCAATGGAGGTACCTGGTCTCTCTCGGTGGGGGTGGGACGAGCAGGATCGTCGGTCTAGGGCGTCGACTCGGCGCCGCCCTGGGCGACCAGCCGCTCCAGCCGGTCCCGGGGATAGTCCTGGCTCAGCTTGGCCGCCAGGGCCTCGGCCGCTTCGGTCGGGTCACCATCGAGCGGGCTCTGGACCCTTCGCCACTGGGCCACGTAGGCGTCGGTCTCGGTCAGGTCGGCGACTGCGGCGGCCCGGTCGATGGCGTGCTGGAACCGGGGCTCGAGCATGGCCTTGCCGGTCACCCCATCCCCCGATGCGGTGACCTGGGCCGGAATGTCCCGCCAATAGATGGTGGTCACTCCGCTGGAGTTTGCCCGTCGACGTGGCATGACGGCCCGGTCAGGCTGCGGCGGTGCGCCGCTCGGTGACCAGCCTGGTGGCGGTCTCGGCCGCCACCGCGGCGTCCCGGCAGTAGGCGTCGGCACCGATGGCGTCGCCGAACTCTTCGTTCAGCGGGGCGCCACCGACCAGGACGATGTAGTCGTCGCGCAGGCCGCGCTCGACCAGGGTGTCGATGACCACCTTCATATAGGGCATGGTGGTGGTCAGCAGGGCAGACATGCCGAGGATGTCCGGCTGATGCTCGGCGATGGCGGCCAGGAACTCGTCGGCGTCGGTGTTGATCCCGAGATCGACGACGTCGAAACCGGCGCCCTCCATCATCATGGCGACCAGGTTCTTGCCGATGTCGTGGATGTCGCCCTTGACGGTCCCGATCACCACCTTGCCGATCGGCTCGGCACCGGTCTCGGCCAGCAGGGGCCGGAGGATGGCCATCCCGGCCTTCATGGCGTTGGCGGCCAGGAGGACCTCGGGGACGAAGAGGATGCCGTCCCGGAAGTCGATGCCGACGATTCGCATCCCCTCGACCAGGGCGTCGTTGAGGACCTTGTCGGCACCCCAGCCCCGCTCGAGGAGGATGTCTGTGCCCTCGGCGATCTCGTCCGCCATGCCGTCGTAGAGGTCGTCATGCATCTGGGCGCACAGGTCTTCGTCGTTGAGCGACTTGAGGTCGATCTCCTCTTCCTCGCCGTCCGGTGTGACGTCCTCGTTGTCAGCCATGCGCTTCTCCATACCGTCGATCGGGGCGCAGGGCCCTCGATCACCAGCTGTACCGCTATGCGGAACTATGCCACATCATGGAACGCACGGGAAGTCCGGACGCGTTGTGACGTGCTGTCGGCCATGGTAACGGTGTGCCCCGGGCGAACTCGTGGAACCCTGCGGGGAAATCTGCCGGGGTGGCCGGGCCGGACGGCACCGGGCAACGGGCACCATCGAGCGCCGCCGTTGATTACGGTGTTGGCCGTGAGCGCCCCCCAACATCGCCCCTGGTTCGAGTTGAACGACGCCCAGCGCCTCGAGGCCTGTGGTGAGGATCCAAGCCTGATCTGCGACTGGGTGGCAGACAGGACCGATTCGGTCGCGGTTGCGAACGCGGTCGAGGTTGCCTTCGCCATCCCGCTGCGAATCCTGCTGATCCTCGTCATTGCCTTCATCGTGGCCAGGCTGCTTCGCCGCCTGATCAACCGGCTCGGGCGCCGATTGGCCAGGCAGAGCGCAGACCAACTGGCCCGGATCGAGCGGCGGACGAGGCGAGCGTCGCGTTCCCGGAGGCGGCCAGGCGCAGCGAGCGAACCGGTCCCGGCCGATCCGGAGATCAGAAACGGCAACGGCCGATCCGAGCTGCGGGTCGAGACCGTGATCTCGGTCGCCTCGTCCCTGGCAACCGTTGCGGTCTGGGCCACCGCTGCGGTGTGGATCATCGGGCTGTTCAACGTCAGCCTCGCCCCGCTGTTCGCCGGAGCCGGCGTGGTCGGTGTCGCGCTCGGGTTCGGGGCCCAGTCGGTCGTGGCCGACTTCCTGTCCGGCTTCTTCATGCTGTTCGAGGACCAGTACGGGGTCGGCGATGTCGTCGATCTCGGTGATGCCAGCGGCACGGTCGAGGCCTTCTCCCTGCGGACGACCACGATCCGGGACGTGAACGGCACGGTCTGGCACGTCCCGAACTCCGAGATCCGCCGGGTCGGCAACAAGTCGCAGCTGTGGTCCCGGGCGGTGCTTGACATCGACGTGGCCTACGACACCGACCTCCGACGGGCCGAGGGCATCATCCAACGGGTGGCGGACGACCTGTGGCGTGACCCGGACTTCACCGACGGCGACATCATCGACCCGCCGGAGGTCTGGGGCATCGAGCGACTTGGTGCGGACGGGGTGGCGATCCGCCTGGTGGTCAAGACCGACCCGGCGGAGCAGTGGGTGGTGGCCCGGGAGCTCCGGCTCCGCATCAAGGAGGCGTTCGACGAGGCCGGGATCGAG
>JBCCFN010000278.1:0-7009 GCA_039029715.1 Actinomycetota bacterium
CCCCGCCGCGCGGCCCCGTGGATTTTCGGGGCGGGGGCGCGGCGGCCCCCCCCGCCCCCCCACCCCCTGGCGCGTACCGCCGGGTCGGAGGATGGACTAGCGCTGGTGCGGCACTAGGTCCCGACGGGTACGGGCGTCGGCTCCAGGGCGAGTTCCAGGAGCCGGTCGACATCGCCGACCAACTCGATGGTCATCGCATCCCGGACCTCGTCCGGGATGTCCTCCAGGTCCTGTCCGTTGTCCTTGGGGAGCAGCACGGTGGTCAGGCCGGCCCGGTGGGCAGCCAGCACCTTCTGCTTGACCCCGCCGATCGGCAGGACCCGGCCCTGGAGCGTGACCTCACCGGTCATCGCCAGGTCCGAGCGGACCCGGCGGCCGGTGAGGAGACTGGTCAGTGCGGTGGTCATCGTCACGCCGGCCGAGGGGCCGTCCTTCGGCACCGCCCCGGCCGGGAAGTGGATGTGGAACCGCTTCCCCTCCGGCATGGTGAACCCGAGGCTCTCGCTCCTGGTGTTGACGAGGGACCGGACGATGGCCGCCGACTCCTTCATCACGTCGCCGAGCTGGCCGGTCAGGATCGGCTCGCCCTCACCGTCGACCAGGGCCGACTCCACGAACAGCACGTCGCCGCCGGCGCCGGTCACCGCCAGGCCGGTTGCGATGCCTGGCCGGTCGATCCGGTCGGTGACCTCTTCGAACGGGATCGGCTTACCGAGCAGGTCGGCCAGGTCATCGTCGGTGATGACGATCTGGGCCGGTTCGGTCGCCTCGTCCGGGTCACCGCCGTCGGCAACCCGGTCGAGTTCCCGTGACGCGATCTTCGTCGCCGTCTTGCGGATGACCTTGTCAAGCTGGCGCTCGAGCCGCCGGACCCCGGCTTCCCGGGTGTAGCGGGAGGCGATGCCGGCCAGGGCGTCGTTGGTGATCTCGACCTCGCCCGGCTCCAGCCCGTTGCGCCGGACCAGTCGGGGCAGCAGGTGGTCGCGGGCGATGTCTGTCTTCTCGGCCTCGGTGTAGCCGTCGAGGGTGATCAGCTCCAGCCGGTCGAGCAGCGGCCCGGGAATGGTGTCCAGGACGTTGGCGGTGGCGATGAACACCACGTCCGACAGGTCGAGCTCGAACTCCAGGTAGTGGTCCCGGAACGAGTGGTTCTGGGCCGGGTCCAGGACCTCGAGCAGGGCGGCCGATGGGTCGCCCTGCCAGCCGCCGGAGACCTTGTCGATCTCGTCCAGCAGGATGACCGGGTTCATCGACCCGGCCTCGGTCAGCGCAGCGACCAGCCGGCCCGGACGGGCGCCGACGTAGGTCCGACGGTGACCGCGGATCTCGGCCTCGTCCCGGATGCCGCCAAGGGCCAGCCGGACGAAGTTCCGGCCGAGGGCCCGAGCCACGGACTCACCAAGTGAGGTCTTGCCGACTCCGGGCGGGCCGACCAGGGCCAGGATCACGCCGCCTCGGCGATGGCCGGGTTCGTCTGCCACGTTCCGCTCGGTCCGGAGCTTGCGGACCGCCAGGTGCTCGACCAGTCGATCCTTGACCTCGCCAAGCCCGGTGTGGTCTGCGTCGAGGATCGCCCTGGCCTCGCCGAGGTCGAGCCGCTCGTCCGAGCGTTCGGTCCACGGCAGGTCGAACACGTTGTCCAGCCAGGTCCGGATCCAGTTGGCCTCCATCGACTCGTTGCCGGTCCGCTCCAGCCGGTCGATCTCCTTCTCGATCGCCTCCAGGGTGGCCACCGGGGCCGCACCGGCGCCGGCCTCGGCCTCGACCAGGGCCTGCAGCTTGGTCCGGTACTCGCCGATCACATCGCCGTCCGACTCGCCGAGCTCGCTACGGATCGCCGCCATCTGGCGCCGGAGGATCGCTTCTCGCTGGGTGTTCTCCAGGTCCTCGGAGACGTCCCGCTGGATCTTCTCCCGGATCTCGAACTCGGTCAGGGCCTCCTTGACCCACTCGGTCGCCAGCTCCAACCGCTCGGCGACGTCGGTGGTCTCGAGCAGCTCCAGCCGCTGCTCGATGGAGAGCTCCGGCCAGTAGGCGATCGAGTCGGCGAGGGCGCCGGGCTGGTCGGCCTGGGGGAGTGCGCCGACCATCCGACGACCACCGACCCGGTCGAGCAGGTTGGTTGCCGCAGCCCGGTAGGTCGAGGCCAGCCGGCGGACCTCATCGGTCAGTGGGCCGTCCTCGATCGGGTGGGCGGCCACCCACAGGCCGTTGGTTGCGCCGACGACGCCGGCGCCGACCCGAGCCCGGGCGTGGGCCCGGAGGGTCACGGTCGGGGAGCCGTCCGGGAGCCGGTCCCGGTCCTCGATCGTGGCCACCACGCCGATGCGGGCGTATACGCCATCGATCCGTGGCACGAGCAACAGTCGGCCGCGGGACGGGCCGTCCGGCAGGGCGGCGAGAATCTGTTGGGCTTCGGTGGACTGCATGGTCACGGTGACGACCATGTCTGGGAAGATGACCCCGTCCGGCAGTGGCAGCACGGGCAGCTGCTCGACCGGCTGGTCCGGGTCGTTCGGGGTCTGGTTCTGGGAATCGGGAAGATCGGTTGCGGGCATGGAGCGGTCTGCCTCCTCGAAGGAGCGCCTGGCACCGGTGTCACCACCATCAAGCGCTCTTACTTGATTACATGTAATTGCTGGTATACGTTTAACACCAGCAGGTCGGCGGACATTCCCGCCGGCTGGAATCTCTGGAGTCTCGGGCTACCCGCCTGCGGTTCCCGCCCGATCGGAGGCCGACTCATGGGTGACCGTCCGCTGTGTGATGAGCAGGAGACCGCGGCCTGGTTTGCCGGGCGGCTGCCGGACGACTGGTTCGCCGCCCCGGTGACGGTGCGGGCCGATCGGGACGAGATCCTGGTCAAGGGCACGCTGAGCGCTCCCAGCTCGGTCCCGGAGGGTGAGGATGCAGCCCGGGTGGCCGCCACCGCCAGGATCTCCGGGTTCCGGGAGGACACCAGGCTCCAGCGGATGAAGATCGCCGAGGCGGCCCAGGCCCGATGGGGCCGGACCGTCTCCTGGGTCGCCGCCTGTGGCGAGGTGGAGATCTCCTTCACCACCGCCTCGGTGCCGGTCATGACCCGGCTCCGGTTCGATCAGCGGGCCGTGCTTGACACCCTGATCGATGCCGGCGTCGCCCGGAGCCGCTCCGAGGCGTTGGCCTGGTGTGTCCACCAGGTCGGCGAACACCAGGCCGAGTGGATCGATCGTCTCAAAGAGGCGATGACCGAGGTGGAGCGGATCCGAAGCGAGGGCCCAGGCGGCTGACGCCCGCTCGACGGTCGGGGCCGGGCTGCGGCTCAGCCCTGGCCGACCACCCAGCGGTCGTAACGTTCGGGTTCGGTCCAGGCCCCGGTCCGTTCGGCGAAGGCCCGGGCCGCGGCGGTCATCAACTCGGTCGCACCCGCTCGGGCCCGGGTCGATGACACCGCCTCGACCATGGCCGGATCGACCGGCAGCACCAGATCCAGCGGGACGGCCACCTCGTCCCGGGGCACGACGGCCACCGTCGGCAGCGCGGCCAGTGCTGCGTCTCGGGCCGCGAGGTCGTCGCCGTACCAGACCGGATCCTGGATCTGGCGCCACTTGTCCGCACCCATGATCAGCAGGTCATGACCGGCGGCGATGTCGACCAGCAGCTGGGCGTCGGTGACCCGGACGTCGAGCCACTCGTGCTCGGTCACCGACTCCCTCACCACCTGGATCCGGTCATCGAACCGAGGATGGACCACATCCTCCTTGGCCAGGGCCGAGCGGCTGATCACCAGCTCGACCCGATCGAGTCCGTGCCGGTCCCTGGCCGCAGCGGCGATGGCCAGGTGGGCCATCGTCGGCGGATTGAACGAGCCGGGATAGGCGCCGACCCGCACCGTTGACCGGCCCGGTTGCTCGCCCCCATTCGGCGTGGTCATCCGAGGCCGTCGATCAGCCGGTCGGCCTCGACAAGCAGATGGGTCAGTTCGTCGTCGAGCCCGAGGCTGTCCGGTGCGAGCATCGGGGCAACCTCGGCTCGCTCGGCCTGTTCGACCTCGCCCCGGGCCCGGCTCTGCAACTCGGCCGCCCGGTCGGCTGCCGGTTCGTCCTCCAGTGCCCGGTGGGCGTCGATCAGGACGTCGTAGGCCCGCTCCCGGTAGGTGGTGGTCCCGGTCCGGGCGCCGATTTCCAGTACCCGGGCGAGGAAGCCGACGGCGGCCAGGGGCCGACCGTCTGAGAGCTGCAGCATGGCTAGCAGACCGAGCTGGGCGGCGGCGGCCAGGACGTCGCCGACCTCGACCAGCAGTCGGAACGAGACGGTCGCCGGTTCCAGCGCCTCATCCTCCCGACCGGACGACAGCAGTGCCAGGGCCCGGTTCGACAGGCAGGCCGCCTCGCCCCGTCGGTAGCCGACCTCGGCGGCCCGGGCCGAAGCCCGGCGGAGGTGGGCAAGGCAACTGTCGGTCTCGCCCCGATCGAGGGCCACCATCCCCAGGTCGATCTCGACCTCTGCCGCCATGGCCAGCGCCCCGTTGTCCAGGCAGAGCCCCAGGGCCCGGTCCAGGTCCCGAGCCGCGGCGTCCAGTTCGCCGAGCCAGGACATCGCAGCACCGCGGTTGGCGAGCGCCGAGGCGACCCGGGTCTGATCGTCGAGGGCCTCTGCGACCTGGAGCTGGCGGGCTGCGGTGTCCTGTGCCCGTTGGAACTCGCCGGCGTCGGTGTGGAGGACGCTGACCCGCTCCAGCACCCACTCGACGGCGCCGGCATCGGCAAGGGCCTCGGCCTTGGCCAGCGCATCGTCTGCGGTTGCACAGGCCGCCTCGTAGCCGGCGGTCGAGGCCTGGAGCAGCGCAAGCGAGGCGAGGGCCCGGGGCGCGATGGCCTCGTCGACGGTTGCCGCCTCATACTCCGCAGCTGCGCCGGACCGATCGCCGACGTGCTCGATCGTGGCCCCGAGGTCGAACCGCAGCGGGCCCAGTTCGGTCCCGTCCGCCACCTCGATCGCCCGGCGGAACCAATGGATCGCCCGCTGGTTCGCGAACGATGCCATCGCCCGTCTGGCGGCCGGGGCGAAGTACCGGCGATGTCGGTCACCATCGGTGGTGTAGCCGAAGTGGTGGGCCAGGTCCTCGACGCGCTCGGTCCCGGTCGATTCGGCCTGTCGCTCCAGATGGAGCCCGACATCGTGGTGGAAGCCGGCCCGGGAGGCGTGGGCGGTCGACTCGTAGGCCACCTCCTGGAGGATCGGACTGGCGAACGACAGCGTCGTCGGCCCGGTCGGTTCCAGCAGGCGCTCGGCGACCAGCCGATCGAGGACCGCTCGACCCTCCGGCCCGCCGAACGCGCCGAGGAAGTCACCCCGATCGAGGTGGCGGCCGAGGCTGGCCGCCATGGCCAGCGCCCCCCGGAGGTCGGTCGGCAGCCGGTCGAAGCGACCGAGGACGATCGCCCTGGCGTCGTCCGGCAGCCGGTCCTGATCGTCCGGGTCCAGATCGGCGAGCAGTCGGAGGAGCTGGGGGTTGCCTCCCACCCGCTCGATGATGGTTGCAATCAGGTCGTCCGGCAGGTCGATGCCGGCCTTGCGGGCGTGGTCGACCAGGACCTCGCGGGCCGCGTCCGTCGTCAGCTCGTCGACGGCCACGATCCGACCCCACGGCCAGGTCGGGACGTCGGTGGTCGGATGGGTGGCGGCGACGATGGTGAGCGGGGTCCTGGTCGCCACCCGGAGCATCCGGACGAGCAACCGGGTCGACGCCTCGTCGTGGTCGTGGGCATCGTCGGCGATCAGCACCGTCGGGTCGGTGATCGCCGCCGCCAGGACCTCGGACAGGGCATCGTCGACCACCTCGGCCGCCGCTCGACGGTCGAGGCCGGCAACTGTTGACGATGCCACGCCGTCGAAGACGAGCTCCCGGATCAGCCGGGCGGTCGGCTCGCTACCGAGCCGGTCGCGGACCGCCGCCTCCAGCTCGGTCGGCCCGGCATCCGGTCCGAGATCCAGTGCGGCGAGGAGCACCCCGATCCATGGTCCGTGGTTCCGACCCGATGTCCGGTTGGCCAGGTCGAGCGTCAGCACGGCATGGCCGGCCTCGACCGCACGGTCGGCCACCGCCCGGGACAACCTGGTCTTGCCGACGCCGGAGATGCCGACGAGGAGGATCGACGTGCCCTGGCTCGACAGTACGGTGTCGGCCAGGGCCGTTCCGATGGTCTCCAGCTCGGCGTCTCGGCCGGTCAGCGGGAGATCCGATCGGCCGTCCTCGGCGGGTAGGACGGCTTCGAGCGCCGCCAGGTCGGTGACGTCGAGCCGGCCCTTCAGCGTGGCCGTGGTCGGTGGCGCCCACCGGATCCGGGGGTCGGCGCCGTGGAAGGTCGGTTCGTCGGCAAGGACCTGTCCCGGATCGGCGAGCGCCATCAGCCGGGCCGACCGGTTGACCACGTCGCCGATCAGGTTGTAGTTCCACCGCCGATCGGCCCCGACCCGCCCGGCGAAGGCCAGGCCGGTGGCCACCCCGACCCGGGTCGGTGTCCGCTCGGTGATCGCGGCGGCGGTGATGGCGGCCACGCTGCGCTGGCCGGCGAAGGAGACCGGGGCACCGAAAGCGGCCAGGACCGTCGTCCCCTTGTCTCCGGAACCAACGGTGATCGTGGCCCCGCCGGCCCGCTCGACCTCGTCCATGACCGTACCGATCGTGGCGATGGCCGAGGGGTCGTCCCGGATCGGCCGATCACCGACCCCGATGAACAGCACCGTCACCGGCCGGTGCTCGTCCAGGAGGGTCTCACCGTGGTCGGCGATCCGCTCGGCAACCTTCGGCGGCAGGAACGGGGCAAGCCGCTCCGGGAGGTCCTCCTCCTCGGATCGGCTTGCGGTCGCCGGCCGATCAAGCGCTGACCATGGCCCGGCGGTCTGCGGGGGATGCTCGAGCAGCACGACGCCGTCGCGTTCGCCGGCGGTCGGGAGGTCGGCGATCTCGGCCGGGTCAAGCCCGGCGGGGAGTAGCCCGATCTCGCCGGGGAGGACGGCGCCCTCG